>JBAVGF010000388.1:0-16008 GCA_049684675.1 Thermodesulfobacteriota bacterium
GGAAAACGCCTCTTTAAGACCTTCTTCAAGACCTATACGGAAAAAGTCTGGGGGATATCCTGCGACGAGATCAGCGCGGAGTGGGCTGGGCAGAGAGTGAAAGGACTTTCCCTGATGACCGCCTTGAGGAATGCGATTCTCAAAAACAACAACGGCCGCTCAAACAAGAGCAACGTGATTAAAACCTTGATTGATGAATTTGATTATCCGAAACTGGGCCCGGGAATGATGTGGAAAGCGATGGTAGACACGATTCAGCGGAATGGCTCCCAAGTGTGTCTGGGAAGAGAAGTCTTAAGTATTCGCTGGACAGGAAATAAAGTGGATGGGCTCGAAATACAAAACGACGGACAGATCGAGTTATTACACGGCAAGCATTTTATCAGCAGTATGCCTCTTCGAGAGGCAATACAAAAGTTTAAACCAGAAGCGCCACCGGAGGTGCTCCGTGCGGCCAAAGATCTTAGATACAGAGATTTTCTTACAGTCGCTCTTATTATCAAGCGCACTTCGCTTTTTCCGGACACATGGATTTATATTCATGATCCTGAGGTAAAGGTCGGCCGGATCCAGAACTTCAAAAATTGGAGCCCCTTCATGGTTCCCGATCCGAATAAGACCTGTTTGGGGCTGGAATATTTTTGCTTTGAAGGAGACGCTCTCTGGACGATGCCGGACGATGCGCTGATCGACCTGGCAAAGAAGGAACTGGAGATATTAGGTCTGGCTAATGGAGAAGATGTGGAAGATGGCACGGTCGTCAGGATGCCCAAGGCCTATCCGATTTATGACTCAACCTACCGTCAGTCACTCGACGTGGTGCGACAATTTCTTGCACGTTTTGGTAACTTTCAGACAGTGGGCCGGAATGGCATGCATAAATACAATAATCAGGACCATTCCATGCTGACGGCCATGCTCTCGGCAGAAAATATTCTCGGGGCGAATCATGACCTGTGGACAATCAACGTCGAGCAGGAATATCATGAGGAAAAGGTGTTAGAACCCAGTGATGAAGAGGCTTTAGATAAGCTCCTTCCAGCTGTATTTTCCAGGATGGATCAATTAGGACTCGCTACAGCGATAGGGTCGGTCTGCGGTCTCCTCACTTTCCTCGCCACGATTTGGCTGGTGGTTCAGGGAGGAGCTGGAAGTATTTATCTCCAGCTCCTCAATCAGTATTTCTTCGGATATACGGTGACGGTCAAAGGCGCTTTTATTGGAATGGCTTATAGTTTTTCATGGGGATTCCTCTCCGGGTGGCTTTTCGCTTATCTGAGGAACTTTTCTATGGCTTATTATATCTATCGGATAAAAAGAAAGGCCGAATTGTTTACTTTCAGGGATTTTTTAGATCATTTCTGACCGGGTGGATTGCATGTGAATCGGAAATACGTGCAAATGACAAGAGACGTCGATACTCTTCTACGAAGCCAAACAAGGGAGTGCTAAAATGGCAGCTGAAAAACTTCCAAACGAAGAGAAATTGCTAAGAGGTGTCCTCCGCCTGAACGCCAGGATTATGGGGTTGGTTTTCGGCATAGTCATGGGTCTCGTTATTTTCATCGGAACCAACTGGCTCCTCATAAAAGGGGGCTATATCACCCCAGAGGGAAAGTATGTCGTGGGTCCCCATTTACAGCTTCTAAGCCAATTCTTTATTGGATATAGAGTCTCATTTTTGGGAAGCATCATCGGTTTTTTTTACGGCTTTGCTCTGGGTACACTGTGTGGTTCAGCCATAGGCTGGATCTATAATAAGATTGTTGACTTGAGAACAAGATAGATCTTGTAAGTTCTGATCCCATTTGCTGATGGCAACACTCTATCAAAAGACAAAACTGTTTATGGGATTGCTTACCGGTGAGGCCGCCTACACAGGCCCCTTCTATGTTACCGTAGATTTAACCTCACGTTGCAACCTGCGGTGTTTAGGCTGCCCATATCACTCTCCTTATGTCAACACGGCTTCACATAATCACCCTTCAATGATAGATATTTCTCCCCATCTAATAGAGAAGCTATGTAAAGAGCTTAACACAATAAACACCCATTCCCTCGTTCTTCAAGGAGCAGGGGAACCCCTTCTACATCCCAATATTCTTGAGTTGCTTGCGACCGTGAAAAAGGCAGGCTTTCACACTACTCTGTTGACGAATGGTACCTTGCTGGAAAGAGATTTGATTCAGGCTCTTATCGATTTGAGGCTCGACGTGATCAAGGTCAGCCTATGGGCCACATCGCCCGTGGAGTACCAGCAAAATTACCCTGGAACGGATCCCGATAATTTTCAAAAAGTGATTGGAGGGATGAACCTTATGGCCGAGCTTAAAGCTCAGCAGAAAAGTACGGTTCCCTCAGTTGTAATGCATTTTCCGATCAACCGGATTAATTTTCGAAATATCAATGCAATGGCCGATCTGGCAATAGAAACGGGTTGCAACCAGGTGTCTTTCGCCCCAATGTATTCTGCTAATGAGATATTGGACTCTTATCTGCTCTCGCCGGAAGAAGAAAAGTGGCTGCGGGGGACCTTGATCCGGGTGAAACAACGATTGAATTCCCTCCCCTTCCAGCATAACATCCCTCAGGCCCTTTTGAGGTATGAATTGGGGAAAACCTTCTGGCAAAAAATACCATGTTACATTCCTTGGTTTCATGCTCGAATCAGAGTGGACGGAACGGTTCGACCTTGTGGTCGTTGCAACCTTTTCTTCGGAAACCTACAGGATAATACCTTCCATGAGATCTGGAATGGTTCAGCCATTCGTGCCTTTCGCCGAAAGGTCTTCGAACCCAATGGCCTGGATTCCATGAGAGAAAATTGCGATTGCTCCTTTTGCTGTTTCGTGGCTGATAACGCCCGTGTCCACCGCTTCTTTAAATGGTTTTCTCCTTTTTTGCGTCAAAATAAGGAGTTGTCATGATCGGAGGGCTGATTTCAAAATCTTTCCAAGCTCTCAAAGCGCTGGCCACTCGGCAGGTACGGATCGAGTGCGACCGCATCCCTTACCATTTTCATAACGTCCCACTGAAAAAACTTCTCAATTGGATAATTGTCGAAACCTCTATCTATTTCAAGCCGGAACATCCATGGGGTTGGCCGACCCATCTCCAGATAGAACCCACGAACCGCTGCAATCTCAGATGTGCCCTTTGCCCTGTCACCATGGGGATGGACCGCCTTTCCGGAGATATGGAATTTAATCTTTTTAAAAAAGCTATCGACGAAATGGGGGATTATGTTTTCTTGATCCTGCTTTGGGATTGGGGGGAACCATTCCTCAACCCTTCTATCTACGAAATGATCTCCTACGCCAAACAGAAGGGGATTAAACTTGTATCCAGTACGAACGGCCATCTCTTCAAGAAAAGAGAGGAGGCTGAGAAGCTGATCTCATCGGGGCTCGATTCCATTATCTTTGCTGTGGATGGAATAAGTCAGGAGACTTATGAACCTTATCGACAGGGCGGAAGCTTGGAATCGGTTCTCCAGGGCATCCGAACGGTGGTGGCGCGAAAACGGGACCTCAAATCAAAAACACCATTGATTAACCTCCGCTTCATTGTCATGAAGCATAACGAACATGAGATTCCAAAGCTGAAGGAACTGGCGAGGTCCTTGCGAGTGGATGCCCTGACGTTAAAAACCTTAAATCCTGTGAACAGGGATTTCTATGCTCAGGACAAGTCAGAGGATCGCATCCAAAATGACTTTCTTCCGGAAGATCATTTCTATCGCCGGTTCAAGTACGATACAACAGGTCTAAACGTCATTCAGGTAAAACAAAATTCTTGTAAACAGCTCTGGAACAACCCTGTCATCCATTGGAATGGAACGGTCTGTACCTGCAGCTATGATCCCAAGGAAAAGCATGTCCTGGGTGACCTCCATCAAGAACCCTTTAAGAAAATCTGGGATGGAACGGCCTATCGGAGTCTGCGCTGTCAATTTCGCAAAGGGTGGAAAAAACTCCCCCTCTGTGGGGACTGCAGTTATGCCTATGAAGGGGGAAACTGTTACAACCAAACGATTGCAGAGGCTTTCTTTTTCAATCCTGAAAGCCATAGTCAACGAACCTTATAAATGGAAATCGCTTTTCGATGCCCGAAAAACCACAACTCTCCGTCATCATTGCCTCTTACAATCCTGGAAAATTGATAGAGAGGTGCCTCGAATCCTTAAAAAACCAAAGCACAGATCAACCTTTTGAGATTATTATGGTGGACAGCTCTTCCGATGGCGGAGGCAGTCTCATTGGAAAAAAATTTCCTGATGTCAGGTTATACCAATTTTCCGAAAGAAGATTCTGCGGCGATGCCCGTAATTTTGGTGTCTCCGTGGCCAGGGGAGAAATCATTGCTTTTATCGATGCGGACTGTTGGGCCGATCAGAACTGGGCCAATCAGATTCTCAAGGCCCATCAATCCTCTTATCTGGCCATTGGAGGAACGATTGCGAATGCAAATCCTGGAAGTACGATAGGCTGGGCCTCTTACTTTTGTGAATTTAGCCAGTGGATGCCAGGTTTTCGCTCGAGGAATTTGGCTGATATCGCGGGTGCCAATATGTCTTATAAAAGAAAGGCCTTTCAGGAATACGGTCTTTTTATAGAAGGTACTTATTCGTCTGATACAGAGTTCCACTGGCGCCTGAGGAGAAATAAGAGTTGTTTGCAATTTGTTCCCTCTATTCTCGTCTTCCACCACAATATTGATCGATTCAAAAGGTTTCTTAGACATGAATTTGAGCATGGGCGATCGTTCGCCAGAGTCCGCATGAAAGCTCAAAATTTTTCCGAATTAAGGAGATTCGTTTATGCAGCCTTTTCATTTTTGATTCCCTTTTGGCTCACACTGAAAATTGGACTGAGGAATTTAAGAAACCGAACCTATCTCTTTCATTTCTTGAAAGCATCACCCTTGTTAATGTTAGGACTTATTTCTTGGTCTCTGGGCGAGTACACCGGCTATGTGAAAGGTTTTTCTTTTCTGAGGAAAGGGGCTTCTTCCTCGACCGCAACGCCAAACGCGATTCCGCCAGGAACCTAAATGACTCTCTCTTTTCAATAAGAAAATATCCGATGGAGCAGAAAATACCTTTCTTTTCGATCATCATTCCAACTTACAACCGGCCAGCAGAACTGGCTGCTTGCCTTGAGGCTCTTTGTCGCCTTGACTACTCTCGGAACTTTTTCGAAGTGGTTGTGGTGGACGATGGGAGCGATATACCGTTACACGCCTTGGTCTCGGTTTTTCTCGATCGGCTTGAGGTGATGCTGCTCACACAAACCAATGCCGGCCCGGCTGCAGCACGCAATGCGGGCGCAAAAAGAGCAAAGGGAGAGTTTTTAGTCTTTATGGACGACGACTGCACCCCGTTTCCAGATTGGTTGCGAAAGCTGGCAAATCGTTTTGCTGAAATTCCGGATCACGCCATCGGTGGACGGACGCTCAATGCCCTTCCTGAGAACCCCTATTCAACCGCCAGCCAAAACCTCCTTAATGCCGGCTATGCCTACTATAACCCTATCCCAGGCCAGGCTTCCTTCTTCGCTTCCAATAACCTCACGGTGCCCTCAGCCCATTTCCATTCGATCGGCGGCTTTGATGTCACATTCAAGACATCTGAGGATCGTGATTTCTGTGATCGCTGGCGCTACCACGGCTTGCAGATGACCTATGCGCCAGAAATTCTGATCAACCACTCTCATCCTTTGAATCTCTGCCTCTTTTGGCGACAGCATTTCAATTATGGAAGAGGGGCGTACCGATACTATCAAGCAAGAGCACGACGTGGAACGGGGCGATTCCGTCCGAGCCCAACATTTTATATGAGTTTATTTTTCAATTCGTTGATGAAGGAACAGAAACGACGAGTGGTTTGGATGAAAATGCTATTGGTGATATCGCAAGTGGCAAATGCTATGGGTTTTTTTTGCCAAGCGTTCAGCCAAATCAAGAGGAGATGAACCAACAATCTTTTATCTTGTAGACAGGCGATAGACCAAATAATGGACTACAATAACCCTTTGGTATTCGTCGTCATTCCTGCTTTCAACAGGCCGGGTCTGGTGGTTCGGGCTGTAAGAAATGCACTCACGCAAACCCTCGATGCAATTGAGGTGATTGTTGTTACGCATGGCCCTGATGGGGCGAACGAAATCATTTATAGGATACAATGTCCCGTTCTTAGGAAGCATCATCGGCTTTTTGGCGTTTTGCTTTTGGCACATTGTGTGGTACAGTTGGGAGTTAGATCTACAACAAGATTGTTGAGCTGAGGACACCATAGATATTATAAGTTCTGATCCCATTCGATTATGGCCACGTTATCGCAAAAGATGAAACTGTTAAAGGGATTGCTGGCCGGTGAACGTGCCTGCACGGGGCCCCTCTATGTAACAGTAGACCTGACCCGTCGTTGCAACCTGCACTGTTTAGGTTGCCGCTATCACTCCCCTTATGTGAATAATGCCCCATCTGAAAATCAGACGATCGTCGATATTTCTCCCCATTTAATACGGAATCTCTGTGAAGAGCTTATGTCAATGAATACGTATGGCTTGGTTCTCGAAGGAGCTGGGGAACCACTTTTACACCCCGATATCCTTGAGTTGGTGGCAACTATAAAAACAGCGGGATTTTTCACCACCTTATTAACCAACGGCACCTTGCTGAAAACAGATTTAATTCAAGCCCTTATTAATTTGAAGTTTGATATGGTTAAGGTCAGCCTATGGGCCGCATCCCCCGAGCAGTACCAGCAGAATTACCCTGGAACACATCCGGATAACTTCCAAATAGTGAAAGAGAGGATAAAACTCATGGCCGAGCTTAAGGCGAAGCATAAGAGCAAGGTTCCATCAGTCATTTTACATTTTCCGATCAACCGTAACAATTATCAAGGCATCGATGCCTTGGCAGATCTTGCATTGGCAATCGGTTGTAACGGACTGTCCTTTGCTCCGATGTACACAGTGGGAGGAACACTGGCTTCTTTCGCCCTATCCCCTGCCGAGGAAAAATCCACAAGGCAAAGCTTGAGCCGTTTGAGAAAGCGATTGAATTCTCTATCGCTGAGTCATAATATCGATGAGGCTCTCTTGCGATATGAATTAGGAGAGGCCGTTTGGCAAAAAATGCCTTGCTACACCCCCTGGTTCCATGCTCGAATCAGAGTGGATGGAACCGTTCTCCCCTGCACTCGCTGTGATATTTCCCTCGGAAATCTAAACGATCACTCTTTCCGCGATATCTGGAATGGATCAGCTGTTCGTGCCTTCCGCCTTCAGGCAATCAGAGGCAATAAGCTTCCACTCTTGAAAGAGCATTGTGATTGCAACTTTTGTTGTTTTATTGGCGACAATGCACGTGTGCACCGTTTTTTTAAATGGTTTTCGCCATTCATGCACTATTCAAATAAGGGCCTGGAGTGCCCAGTCGAAAAGACAGTTGGAGGCAGACCAGATGATATTCAGCATTTATAAGTGCCTAAGAGCTTTAATCACACGAAAGATAAAATTCGAAGTAGATCTGATTCCCTTCGAATTCGAAAACCTGCCACTGAAAAAGGTCATCAACTGGATCTTGACAGAAGGCTCGGTCTTCTTCAAGCCCACCAGGCCTTGGGGATACCCCACCATCCTCCAGGTGGAACCCACCAGCCGCTGCAATTTGCGGTGTCGTGTCTGTCCGGTTACCGCCGGGATGAACCGCCCTTCCGGTGACATGGATGGCGAGCTTTTCAAGAAAACCGTAGATGAGTTGGCTGATTATCTCCTCTTGATTCTTTTTTGGGATTGGGGAGAGCCCTTCTTAAATCCCAACATATACGAGATGATGCGTTATGCCCGCAGTCGAGGGATAAAAGTGATGTCCACTACCAATGGCCATGTCTTTGCTTCAGGTAACCATGCCCAAAACGTAGTGAAATCGGGTTTGGATGTTTTGGTTTTCTCGGTGGACGGAATCACCCAAGAGACTTACCAGCGTTACCGCGCTGGCGGCAGGCTTGAGTCAGTGCTTGAGGGGATCAGAAAAGTGGTGAAAGAGAAGAGATCTTTGAAGTCAAGGACCCCTCTTGTCAATCTCAGATTCATCGTGATGAAACATAACGAGGGAGAGACCCCTCATTTGGAAAAACTGGCCCGTTCGTTAGAGGTGAATGCCCTTACCCTCAGGAGGTTTTATGCGATTCCAAACCGACGCAGAGAAGGGACAGAGCCAAAAAGAGAATTGATGCCAAGCCAGACCAAGTTCCAGCTACCCGAGCACTCCCAGGAGGATCAACGGCCAATACGCATTGCTAAGAACCCCTGCAAAAACCTTTGGAACTGTCCCTCCGTTCATTGGGACGGAACGGTCTGCTCCTGTTTTGCGGACTTTAACGAAGAGCGTCCTCTCGGATCCTTGGGGCAGCAAAGCTTCAAGGAGATCTGGTATGGTCAGGCTTACAGGAATCTGAGGCGAAATTTCCGAAAGGCCTGGCAAGAATTGCCACTTTGCCGGGAATGCAGCTCAGGCTTCAAAAGAGGTGACATTGGTCGAGAAAGCAACGCAGAGGTAGTATTATTTTCGCAATGGAAGGGCATTGAAAAGGCTACTGATTCGCCTGATGAACGGAGTTCGTCGCTCCGATCCATTGCTTCGCGTCTTTTCTGAAAAAGTGACAAAGGAATAAATGAATTCTATCGGAAGGAACTGAAGGTTATGGGAGATCGCCTTCCTTCTCAATTATCGGTGGTTATGGTGGTGCATTCCGACTCGGAAAACTTCCGGATGGCCTTAGAACACCTCCGAGCCCAAACTGTCTCCGACCTCTTGGAACTTATTATTGTAGCTCCCTCCAAGAAAGAACTGAATCTAGACTCATGCAAATTGGAGACCTTTTCCAGCCATAAGATACTGGAGCTAGGGCCGTTGGAAAACGAGGGGTCAGCTAAGGCTGCAGGCGTCATGGCTGCCCACGCACCTCTAGTCGCCTTCATGGAAGACCACTCTTATCCCGAACCCAGTTGGGGAGAGGCATTGATCAAGGCGCATTGTAAAGGAAGTTTTGCAGTGGTGGGGCCGATCATGCTCAATGCAAATCCATATTCCAGCCTGAGTTGGAGCTGTTTTCTGGCTTACTATGGCCACTGGATTGTGGCGCGACCTCAGGAAGAAGTCAAACACTTGCCCGGCAATCAATCCTGTTACAAGCGGGATCTACTCTTGAAATATGGATCTCGCCTTCCGGACATGCTGGAGACGGAGAGCGTGCTTCACTGGGACCTCCTCGCCAGAGGCCACCATCTTTTCCAAGAGCCGACGGCAAGGGTATACCATCTAAACTATTCACAACTTAGCCCGATGCTTTATGAGTACTATCTGACCTCACGGATCTTCGCGGCCAACCGAGCCCAAAGCTGGAGGCCGTACAGGAGGTTTTTTTACACACTGGGATCGCCTCTACTACCGCTGATTCGCCTACGGCGGATTCTTAAGGATGCGATCCACGCTGGCTTGCAGGCGTATCTGATATTTCGGGCTTTCGGTGCATTAGTTCTGGTCCTGTGCGCCGGAACGATGGGGGAAATATTGGGTTATGCTTTCGGCCCAGGCAAGGCATACAAGCGCTTGATAAGATTCGAGGGCAAGCACCATCTTACCTTTACCTCCCGTGATTTAAAGGCAGTGGCTAGTGTACTGTCTCAGAAATGACTTTACACATCGTGTCGTTCCGGACTTGCTCCGGAATCCTGAAATAGACAAGAGGTTGCCAACCGACGAACCCATTGCCCGTTGACCAAAGGACCGACAAAAATGGACGATGCCATACGTACATAATACTGCTTGAACAACCCTCCATAGAGTCTTATGAAACAGGAACAACCTTTTTTCTCGATCATCGTTCCAACTTTTAATAGGCCAGCTCAGCTGGCCACTTGCCTTGAGTCTCTCGCTTGCCTTGACTATCCCCTCGATCGCTTCGAGGTAATCGTAGCGGATGATGGAAGCCAAACACGTTTAGAGACTCTGGTTGCTTCCTTCTCCAATCGGTTAGCCATTGTTTTAGCCCGCCAACCCCATAGCGGCCCAGCCATAGCTCGCAACAAAGGCGCCGCACAAGCAAAGGGGGACCTCCTCGCCTTTACGGACGATGACTGCACCCCTGCTGCCAACTGGTTGAAGACCTTGGCAGCGCGTTTCACCGAAACTCCGGATATCATGATTGGGGGACGGACGCTCAACGTGCTCCTCGACAATCCCTACTCAACGGCGAGTGATCTCCTCATTCGATATCTTTACGCTTACTATAATAGGAATCCCGACCAAGCAGGCTTCTTTACGTCCAATAACTTAACTGTAGCAAAAAGTCGCTTCCGCCAATTAGGGGGGTTTGATATGTCCTTCCCACGTGCAGGCGGGGAGGACCGAGAGTTCTGCGAACGCTGGCTCCGTCATGGCTTTCGGATGACCTATGCACCGGAGGTCCTGATCTACCACGCCCATCGGCTGACACTACACAGCTTCTGCGGACAGCAATTTAACTATGGCCGCGGCGCTTTCCGCTTCCACAGACTGCGTGCTCGCCACCGCTTGCATCATCTCAAGATAGAACGCTCATCATTTTATGTGAATGCGTTACGTTATCCATTCTCGGAAATCCGGGACACGAAAAAGCTTCTGTTTTTAGCATTGATCGTCCTATCACAGGGGGCAAATGCGACAGGCTTTTTGTGGGAAATGGGAAGACAGATCATCGGAAAGAACAACCAAGTATTCTCATCGGGGCGGTATGATTGACGAAGCACGAATCACTGTTCGAAATGCTAGTTTCCTTCTGGCTCAAAGAGGATTCCATATAGTAGCCGGTCTCCTCTTCGCTGTGTTGGTGCCTCGAATGATGGGACCGGGCAACTATGGACGATATGCGCTGATCACCTCTCTTTACCTCTGGTTAGTGTGGGGCAGTGATCTTAGCTCCTCCCAAGTCATGGGGCGATATATCCCACATTTCATGCTTCAAGGAGAGAAGGAGAGACTCCAGAAGTTCTTTAGCAACTTATTGGCGGTGAGCCTATTAAGCGGCGCCTTATGCGCGTGTTTATATTTGCTGTTCACCTCCTTGTGGCTGACTGACCTTGACCTGATCTTACTCGTTACGATGTCAGTCACCCTGCTTTTTCGAACAGCTGGACATCCTTTCTTCACGCTCTTCCTTGGTCTCAACCAGGCAGCACGTTGGGGAATGGGCGAATTTCTTCGCCACTGGTTTATCCTTTTCTTAGTCATCATCGGTTTTTATCTGAGTAGTCTGCGAGGGGCTTTCCTGGGACTATTGCTTACCGAGTTAATCGTCCTATCCATTGGGGTCTGGTGGGGGAAACCCTATCTTTCTTGGACGGAATTACGTCCAGACGTGCGCTATCTCGCCCCTTATCTCCGATTCGGTCTTATCTTTCTCATTTTCAACCTGCTCTCTGCCGCCTTCCAAAGCAGCGGAGAGGTATTGGTTCGATTATTCTATCCCGATTATGTGCAGGTGGCGTATTTTGGGCTTACGAATAACGTGTATCTCACAATCGGTCTGGCCATTCCACAATTTACTATCGCTTTTGCTCCTCTCATGATCACCCTGCAAGCCCAGGGCAAAACCGAAAACGTCAGGCAATGGATAGAGCGATTGATCAACGGGCTGACCGTGGGTGGGATGTTTGTGGTATTTGGCGTGCTTTTTCTCGGAAATAATCTGGTGCCCTTGATTTTGGGTGCGGCCTATCTGCCTGTAGCAGCCAATCTGTTGCCTCTTTCCCTAACGCTGTGGGCTCAAGTCTTGAGCAGTGTGGCCATTCTGCTTACGCTCGTTTACAACACTCCTAAAACAGCAGTGATGTCGGCGTTCATACGTCTCGCCGCACTCTGGATTTTCGGGCCCTTCCTCATCGCCAAGTGGGGAAGCCTTGGCGGGTGTTTTGCTGTTCTATTGGCATCGGCCATCTATGCAGGCTATTTAACATGGCGCATGAAAGGAATGATAACCTATTCATTAAGAAAGTGGACATCGATTATTGCTTTGGGATTCATTTTCCTTCCGCTGTTGTGGCTGCGATCTTCATGGTCAATCAATGTGTTGCTCTATGCCGTCTTCATAATCGGTTACTGTATCATTTTAATTGTTTTGCGAATCATTACACTCTCAGAAGTGCTTGCTATAGGACGGGCATTTGATTCAAAAAAATGCGATGTTCAATGTGTCAAGAACTCCCGGGAATGAATATCTTGACGGCTGAAGAAGAGAATATCTGGGAAGGATTTCCAAAAACCTATCAGGCTCAGGGGCCACAGAGACTGTGGCGGATCCATGCCGACTCAGTCAATAAGGCTCTCGTGGCTCGATGGGGACCCGTGGAACAAATTGAAACTCTCCTCAAAACAGACTTGTTTGACGAAGCCGTCGGGGACGGATTGTCACCGTTATTGGCCTCTCAGGCAAATCGAGTATTTTATATTGATACATCGCTCGAGGTTCACCAGATGGCAAGATGCCGCTCTCCCGGTCTGCATACGATTGTAGCTGACGTGCGTCGTTTACCCTTTGCCCAGGATACGTTTCGCGGTATCGTTTCCAATTCAACGCTCGACCATTTTCAATCCCTTGACGAACTCTTGGTCAGCCTGAAAGAACTCTTTCGGGTGCTCCGTCCGGGAGGACAAATGATCCTGACTTTGGACAACCTATCGAACCCGATCATCCTTTTACGTCACTGGCTCCCCATCCGTTTGCTCAAAGGACTAAAGATTGTTCCTTACTATGTCGGTGTTACCTTAAAACCGCATCAGCTGGAACATTTTCTGAAAGAAAATGGATTCAAGGTTCTTGAGGTGGACGCCATCATGCACTGCCCGCGTGTGCTGGCAGTCATGGTGGCCCGCTGGGTGGAAAAACATACCTCGCTCAGGACACAAAAAACTTTCTTGCGTCTTTTAATGGCTTTTGAAAGGTTATCGCATTTGCCAACGCGCTTTTTGACCGGATATTTTGTCGCGGTCAAGGCAACGAAACGTTAAAAACTCCTGGACTTGGAAAATTGAACTATGGTAAGTTAGCTTTTCACGTCGGATGGAATCGGTGGTTTGTTATCAAATGAGGCAGGAAAGAATTTAGGGAGTTTGAAGATGGAAATAGACAAAACCATCAAGGAACGAAGGTCTATCAGAAGATATCAGAACAAGGATATTCCGGATTCCGTGATTAAGGAATTGCTCCGTTTGGCAATCTATGCCCCCTCTTCGATGAACGGTCAACCATGGTGTTTTATTGTGGTCAGAGCAGAAAAGACAAAAAACCGTCTGGCAGAAATCAAGAATAGATATTGTCCTTTAGAAAAACAGGACTATAAAGCTGATTTCTTGCGGAAGGCCCCTGTGATCATTGTCGTTTGTGTGGATAAAGAAAAATCTTATGAAAGAGAAATTGAAAATGGGGTATTGGCGACAGCCAATCTCATGCTGGGAGCCTACAGCAGGGGGTTGGGCAGCGTTTACCTGTCAGCTTACCGAATAGGAGAGCTGGGAATCTCGCAAGAAGTGAAACAGGTTTTGAATCTTCCCCAAAACATAGACCCGATCACCATCATCCCTTTAGGTTATCCGGATGAGATTCCCGAGCCTAAGAGGGTAAGCTCCTTGGAGGAGATGATTTCTTATGAATCTTTTCGCAGGAAATAAGATAGATCTCGATAAGGCTATCGATCCAGAATACCAGGCTGAAACGAGTATTGTTCTCCGATACAAAAATGCATTTCAGTTTGGAATAACCGCCGGGGAAGATTCGGAATATAAGAAATGGCTGAAGAGGACAAGTATCAGGGAAGGAGCAAGGATCTTCCCATTGTTGACCTACCAGGGAGTGGCAATCTTTATCTTAGACGAAACCTCCTTAATGCACACAAAAACATTGAAGTCCATTGATGGATGCATCACCATAGCGAGATGTAAATTGAACGGTCATGAAAGGGTGGTGTTCGAATCCGGCGGCAATACGGGAACAGCTTTAACGCAATATGGTATCCGGGCGGGATTAGAAACATTTATGCTGATCCCTGAAGAGAACCTCCCCTTGTTAAACAGCAGAATATTCGAATCGAAAAAAGCCCATCTTATTTCTGTTGAAAAGCCCGGATTGGTGAAAAAGGCAGCCCATCTGCTTGTAAAGTTGAACGGATTTAAACAGATTCCTGAACCGGACTGGCGTTATGAGGCTTCCCGGTTTAGAGGTTTTTTTATTCTTGAGTATATGTTGGAAAAGGAGAAGTTTGATTGGTTAACCCAAACCATTAGTGCGGGTTTCGGCCCCATCGGTATTTACGGGGTTTTGAATCATTTTAGCCAGGAAATTGGAAAGTTACCAAGATTTTTGGGGATTCAGCAGGAGGCAAACTGTCCGATGTTCAACGCCTGGAAATCGAAGGAAAGCAATGACCCGGGCGAGATGACATCGACCAGCCTATTGTTGTCAAAAGTAATGTATGACGTTAAACCACAGACTTATGGCACTTATGTAGATCTTAGAAATATTCTCATGGCCACCGGAGGAGACCTGACCACCGTCAATCATCAAGAATTTACACGTTTCTTGGAAGAAAGTTATGACGGTAAAAATATTTTAGATCTTCTTAAAGAACAGGGGATTGACATTACCGTAAGGGGAGGAGAAGTAATTGAAAAAACGGGGTTTATCTCCCTCGCAGGAACCTTCAAAGAGATCGATCGGGGTAGAATCACTCGGGGAAGTAAAGTATTATGTTCGGTCACCAGTGGCATCAGCGAAGCTGACGGCAAGGCAGAGCCGGAGCTGAAACTCTCTACATTAGAAGAGATCACACGGATCTTACATCAAATAAAGTAGCCAGAATGTTTAAATCGGTTTTTCCAAATAAAATAATAACGGTCAAAGACTCCACCTTAAGAGAGGGGTTGGATGTCCCGGATGTCAATTTCTCATTCGAACAAAAACTGGATATCGCAAAATTGATGGATCAGGCGAAAGTACCTGAAATGGAGGTAGTCGCACCCGGCAACGTTCTTCAAGATTTAGAATTTGTTAAAAAGCTAAAGGCAGGAGGTCTGAGCATTAAGACTTCAGGCCTTGTCTATTCTTTTAGCAGCCAAGCCCGGGAAGAAATCAAGGAGGCAAGCAAGTATTTGAACCGATTTGACCTGCTCATGCCGGTCTCTTCAAAAAGAAAACCTTATGATCCCAACGACAAAATGAACCAGCTCTTTGAGATCCTTTCATTTTCTCTTCATCATTCCACAGAGATCGGGGTTGGATTTCCTCATGCTGCCCAAACAGATATTGAGTTCCTGCAGAATATCTCAAGTGAGGCGGTTAAAAGGGGAGCCAAAAGAGTCACTCTTTATGATACGAATGGAAGCCTAGATCCTTTTGAAGTGCATCATTTGATAAAAAAGCTAAAAGAGGCTTTGGAAGTTCCTCTTTTCTTTCATGGGCATAATGATCTGGGAATGGGAACCGCCAATTCCCTGGCAGCGGTTTATGCGGGAGCGGATGGCTTGGATGTGACGATCAACGGCCTTGGAGACAGGGCGGGCAATGCCTCGCTGGAGCAGGTGGTCTTGAGTTTACATCTCAAAGGTTTTGAAACCGGAATCATCCTAAAGGACTTAAAATCATTATCGGAGAGTGTTGAAGAAGCAAGTGGTCTTCGAGTTTCCAAGCTTGCTCCAGTTGTCGGGAGCCATGTTTTTATCCACAAATCTCCCGGACACCTGGAAAGCCCGGATTTATTTGAGGCCTTTGATCCTCAATTGGTCGGTTCTAAAAGAGAGCTTACGAATAAATAATTATTCAAAGATATTTGATCGATATGACCGTCTGTAGCGTTTTACGAAGGGTTTTTTATGGATATTATCTTATTCAATCCTGCACCACGGAGTGGGTGGCAACCACAAAGGCGCGTTGAACTTCCCTTAGGCCTTCTATCCATTGCTACCCCC
>JBAVGF010000389.1:0-7594 GCA_049684675.1 Thermodesulfobacteriota bacterium
GGTTCATCGAGAAGCAACAAGTCTGGATTTCCCATCAGGGTTCTGGCGATGGTGAGCATTTGTTGTTCTCCTCCACTCAAAACCTCTCCCATCCGGGATTCAATCTCCTTGAGTTTGGGGAAGTGCTTGTAAATCCTTTCCAAGGTCCACCCGGCCTTGCTGCCGTTCCCCTTTCGAGCAATCTCCAGATTCCGCCTGACCGTTAGGGTGGGGAAGATCCTCCGATTATCTGGCACAAAACCGACGCCTCTGTTGGCGACCTCGTAAGGAGGAAGTCCCAGGATGTTCTCCCCTTTGAACAGGATCTTTCCCGATTGGGGAGGAGTCAGTCCCATAATCGATCGGATGGTGGTGGTCTTTCCCGCTCCATTTCGACCCAGGAGAGCAACGACTTCACCTGCTTGAATTTCGATGGAGACGTCAAAGAGAGTATGAGCTTCACCGTAAAATGTGTTGATCTTCTCCACGGTCAACATTTCTCACACCTCATTCATTCAGGCCAAGCAATATTGCCCTCCCAGATAAGCTTCTTGAACCTTATCGCTTCTCCTGATTTCATCCGGAGTGCCTTGAGCTAATATTTTCCCTTGGTGCATCACGACAATATGGTCAGAGATCGATAACACGACATCCATATCATGTTCGACAACGACAAGGGTCAATTGGGAAGACAGTTTCTTCATAAACTCCGAGATCCGCTTACGATCGTCAGACACGAGGCCACTTGTGGGCTCATCGAGAAGGAGAAGAGAAGGCTTTGCCGTCAGGGAGAGGGTGATTTCCAGAATTCTCCTGTCTCCATAAGAGAGCAATTTCACCGGCACCTCTTCCTTGCCTGAAAGGCCGATCTCCCTGATAATACCATGTGTCTCCTCTTTAACGGAATTAAACTTATCCGGATTGGAAAATAGCTCCGGCCCATGGCCCTGCTGGGACTGAACTCCCAACCAAACATTCTCAAAAAGGGTTAGTTCATTGAAGAGGTTGATGATCTGGAAGGAGCGGGAAATCCCTTTCCGAACGATCCCGTGGATAGGAAGTTTTGTGATATCCTCTCCCTTGAAAATGATCTTCCCCGAATCCGACTTGATCAGTCCTGTCAGCAGGTTAAATAAGGTCGTCTTTCCTGCCCCGTTCGGACCGATGACCGAGGTCAATTTCCCCTCTTCGAACTGAAGGCTTACCGAGTCAATGGCCCTTAGACCGCCAAAGTTCTTTGTCAATCCTTCCGTCGCGAGTATTGCCGCCATACCTCCTACCTCAAGACCGTCCCTTTCTTTCCGCTGATGATGCCAAGGATTCCCGTGGGGATGAATAAAATGACAAAGACAAAGATGAGCCCGTAGATGAATAGCCAGTCGATTTCGAAATGGAGGGCATAGGAAGCCCTGGAGATATAGGCGCTCAGGAGGTCCCGGGAAGAGATGAAGATCGTTGCACCCAGGATCGGACCGAAGAAGTTGACCAATCCCCCGCCCAGGAGGTTCATCATGACCACGTTTCCGGATTGAGTCCAGTCAAGGACCGTCGCAAAGGCGGAATTGATGAAGAAAGTATAGAGTCCCCCGGCAAGCCCGGCAAACGCCCCCGAGAGGGTGACGGAAGCCCACTTATAAAAATAGACGTTGTAGCCCAGGTATCGTGTGCGGACTTCATTCTCCCGGATCCCCTGGATCACCTTGCCGAAGGGAGAATGGACGATCTTCCAGACGATGATCGTGGCGATCAGGAAAATCGCCCAGCAGACGTAGTAGTAGTTGATGGGGTTGGATAATTTTACCTGGAAGAGGCCCGGAATCCCGATCGGAATCCGGTCAATCTTCGACAATCCTGTCTCTCCGCCGGTCAACTCTTCCCAGCGGAAGGCAATGAAGTAGAAGACCTGACCGAAGGCAATAGTCAGGAGAGAGAAATAGATTCCCCTCTTCTTGGCCACGATGAGACCGACCAGGCCCGCAAAGAGACCACCTCCGACAACGCTCAGGAGCAGAGGGATCCAGAATCCAGGATAGACACGTAAAAAGATGATCCCTGCCGTATAAGCTCCAATGCCAAAATAAGCTCCATGACCAAAGGAGGTCAGCCCTGTGTAACCCAACAAGATATTGAACCCTACGGCAAAGAGGGACCAGATCATGACCTCTGTCCCTAAGGAGAGATATTTACCAATGAAAGGGAACTTCGGGAAAAAGAAGAAGAGCACGAATATCCAAACCATCGGATGGGTAAGTTTTTTCCACCATTGTTGTTGAGACTGCATCTCAAGCCTCCAGAACGCTTTTTTCCCCCATCAGGCCTCTCTGCCGGAAGATCAGGATAAAGGCCATAATCACATAAGGGATGATGTCCTCGGCCCGGGGAAAGACCATCACGATCATGCTTTTAGACATCCCCACGATGAGCCCTCCAATCACGCTTCCCCAGAAGCTCCCGATCCCGCCTAGGACAACGATGAGGAACGCAGGCATCAGGATATCGGTGCCCATGGCGGGCTTTACGCTGTAAATGGGGGCCGCAATAACGCCAGCGACACCCGCTAAGAGGGCACCCAACCCAAAGACATACATACGGAGACGGGGAAGGTTCTTGCCGAGGGCCATGATCATTTCGCTATCATAAGCGCCCGCTTTGATAATCCCGCCGTAGGGCGTTTTTTCCAAGAAAAGCCACGTAGCAAAAATGATCAGGATGGCAAGGACCCCCAGAAAGAGTCGATACTTGGAATAGGTCATAAATCCGAGTTCAATCGATCCGGCGACAAATTCGGGAGCCTTCACCGAGTAACCGACCTTTCCCCAGATAGGGACCATTCGAATCACAGCCTCCAGGGCGGTTGCCATCCCAAAGGTCAGAAGGAGCCCAAAGAGGGGATTGCCCCCGTAGGTTTTCCGAATGGCTGCCCGCTCGAGGATGATGCCGAGGACTCCCACAAGGATTGGGGCAAAGACGAGGCCAACCCAGAAGGGAAGGTTGAAGTACCTCTGAGCGGTAAAGGCAAAATAGGCACCGAAGGCGAAGAGTACGCCATGGGTGAAGTTGATGACCTGCATCACACCCAGGACCAGGGTAAATCCCAGGGCCACCACGGCATAGATAAGTCCATTCACCAACCCGATCATGGCAAATGAGGAAAATTCCCCAAGAAACTCTGTCATCGTTCTTCCCTTTCAAGAGAAAGTGGGGATGGGTGTCCTCGTCCCCACCTTCTCTTTCAAATTCAAGCCGGATAGTCTTCTAATTTCACAGGATTTTCTTCTTTGCTCCGAGCCACGTCCTTTCCCGGACACCATTTCAGAAGCTCAAAGAAGTCCGTACGGTCTTTCATATCCTTTTCTCTCTTCGACTTCACTACGTAATAAGCCCAGACAAACTGGTGATCCCAGTCACGGATCAGGATAGGATCATTCTTAATGGATTCGGCGACTGGGATGGTATAACCCTCAAGGGCTTTGATGACGGGCGTCACCTCTTCTTTGCCCGCCCGCTGGATGGCCTTGAGAAGTTCTCTCAGCCCGATATACCCGTTGGCCGTATCCTGCGTGGGAACCGGAATCAAGGCTGCAGGAAACATCTTCTTATAATTGGCTACGAAGGCTTTCACTGTGGGGGTGTCAATGCCATGGTACCATTCCGTTCCATGGATCCCGAAGTTCTTCTTCGGTCCAGCTGCCCAGACATCCTCATAGTCATAAAGGGTGTGGACGATCGTTGTCTTCTTATAAACTCCGAATTCATAGATCTGTTCCATCAACGCAGCCCGGTCCACTCCGCCAACGGTGATGACGAGTGCTTCGGGTTTAGTGGCGAGAGCTTTTTGAAAAAAAGCACTGTAATCGCGGGTTCCGAGCGGGATCTTTGATTCGCCTAAATCGGTACCCTTATATTGCTCTAAGACCTTTCTTCCCCATCGGGTCCCTGACCATCCCCACTCGTAATCATGCGTAAAGAAGTACCACTTCTTCAGCTTCGCGGTCTCGATAATATAGGGCCCCAGGCATCTCAGGGCCATGGCCATGTCTGGGCAAACACGGAAGACACAGCGATGAGCCTTCTCGCCGGTGATCGTATCCGAGTTCTGGTTGCTAGCGAAATAGAGAACCCCTGCTCTCTGCGCTACCTCTCCCACCGACACGGCAACGGAACTTGAAACACCGCCGATCAAGAACTTCACCTTGTCCACCTCGATAAGCCTTCTCGCCTTCCGGGCCCCCACCTGGGGATCGGTCTCATCGTCTTCGACGAGCAGTTTGACCGGACGGCCCAAAACATTCTTGATCTCAGCCGCAGCCATCTGCATCCCCATCCGTTCCATCATCCCGTGGTCCGCATAATTTCCACTGGCAGGACTGACCACTCCAATGTAGAGCGGTTCCGCTGCCACCGCCTTCTTGGCGATGTAGGGAATCCCTGGCCCCAAGAGGGCCGTACCGGCCACTGCACCTTTCAAAAAAGTTCTCCTCGATATCTTCTTGCCTGATTTCTTTTCCATATGATTTCCTCCCTTCTAAAAATAATAAGACGGTTATTGAGTCAGATAAATCCTCACCTCCTTTGAATTTTTAGTGTGCAGTCCAGCCGCCATCAATTAAAAGAATATGGCCCGTTACGAGATTTGACACCTCTGAAGCCAAATAGATCACTGCACCAGTGATATCCTCAGGTTGCCCCACTCGACCTAAGGGAATATTTCCCAAGACATATTCTCGAAAGCCCTCTTTCCCAAACATGGGTTTTGATTAGGACCGGGTGGAAAAAGCAGTTAAAAAATACTCTTAAATGGCTTAACCGTCAAGGAAAAATTTTTCTTGAAAAGTTAGCCACTCTTGCTGATTTGTGTTTGAAATGTTGCACAGAAAGGCAGAAATTGGAAAACAACATTTCAGGAAGAAGCAAACGGAATATCCCTTTGCGAATTTTCGAAAATGAGCCGGCGGAGAGAAATAACGAGTACCCCTACAAATTGCGGAGATGAGTCAAGGTTAGGGGTTGACTATTTCCGATTGAAAGAGAGCATGAGGCCCAGCAGCAACGGGCCGGTTGTATGCCGCAGGCCGTTGAATGTCGCTGCTGGGCGAAGCCGAATTCTCCCCTGAGAAAGGAGGAGATCAATCTTCCCAAAAAAGTACGCTGATAAAATCTATGCCCGTTCTGCCTCTCGGAGAACAAACGGGGGAAATAGAAATTTCCAGCGCTATTGAGGCCCAGGAGGCGCCCAGAAAGGACGCGTCTTGGCAATTTCCGATATCACAGAAACAACCTCGTCAAAATATTCCAGAGCGTGTGAAGCGTAGTTCATGTCTAGCCGCTTTTGCATAAATTTTCCCGAGAACACATTAACTACATTTTGAAGCGGAAGAATGCCTTGTTCAGTTGCAGGATCGTAGCGCGCCCAGTTTCGAATGTGCTCTTCCGACCGGAAGAGGTTCATGGTGCTTCATGCATATGGAAATCGCTTTATCCATTTTGAGAATGGAAGAGGAACATAACCCATGATTCCCTTCGGTTTGGTTTTTAATACAACTCCGTCCTGCATTTCTACGTGAACGGGTGAACCGCAATCCAGGCAGGGTGCGTCAATCTGTACCAACTTCCCTGGAAAAAGCCAGCAAACTGCCAGCGACTCAAACCCTCACTGACCAAACCATTTTTGCTCGCCATCGACTGTAATTCGATACTGGGTTGGAAGGTTGCTGAATGGTGCAAAACTGCCGATATAATCAGTATCAGGAAATAACCAGATACCCGGGATTTCTACAGACACCAAATCGTGAAGAGCCTTTCGACCATCCTCAACCGGGACCCCGAGTTTCGCAGCAATCTCCGTATAGTGTGGGGCTTGACCTGTCTTTACCATCCGTTGAATGATTATACGGTATGTCTTGTCCAAAACACTTGGTGAGCTCATAGGCGATTCCCTCCTGTGCCTTTATTCGAATCTCTGATCAGGCTACCTAAGATGATTTAACAAGTAAATACATTGAAGATTGTATTTCGTTATAAAAAAGACCTTATTTCGACTCCAGCAAATGACAGAAAATAGAATGGATTATGCTCACTCGACCCTAGAAATGGCTCTAAAGATTTCGCTTTGAAATGTTGTACTAAGCTACGAAAGTCAGGATTGAAGAGTTCAGGAAGTACTCTCCGGAAGCAAAGGCTTTCGACCCTGCCTCCGCTCTTTGAAAACTGAATATGGACTTATTTTTTAATGATTATTGAATTATTGAATGATTATCGAAAGAGAGACTAACCCAAAGGATTCTACCTGTAAAATCATCCATTGTTACCCGCTTGAAAAAGATGCTCTTGTTATCCGCATAATCACCTAAAAGCATTTTCCCCCAGTTCATGACAGAGTCCTTTGTTATTCTCATCGGGTTCTTTCTTCTCTCTGGGAGAACCCCGAGGAACTCATAGCCTTTTTTCTTGTTGAATGTGTATAGTTCGTAAGCCAACATAAGCTTAATACTGTTGTTACTTAATATTCACTTCTTAAACTTCTTCCCCATCAGCTTTTTATTTGCATTTTCGATGCCGAGTCTCGGCTATCATGATAAGCTCTCATAACCACTCTATCTTTTTCAAACTTCACTATTTTAACGGAAGCCAAGAACGGAAGAGTTTTTCACAAAAGTCCTGAATTATTCCATTTAGAAGTGTGAAAAACTTTTGCCGCTCCTTTTTGATTTCGATTTGAAACATTGTATTAAAACAGAAACATTTAAAAACTCGATTACAGGAAGGAGTCCTCAAGAAGAGGGGTGTGAATAACACCTGCAAAGGGTGAGGATGATGAAGTTATAATAATCGAAGATTACGAGGGGATAGAGTATAGCGTCAGAACTGAGGAATTTTCTGGTGTTCCTATTCTGGGAGGTAATGGACGATTGCACTATCTGCGTAATCAGACATATAAAGTACTTTCACCTCCGGATGGAAGGATGTGAGGCCACGAGGCAATTTATTACCGTTCAATCCAGGCATTACCACATCGATCACCATTAAGTGGACTGGCTTGGCGGCTGGTTCTTGGATCACACGGGTGGTTCCATTCTGACACTCTAATGTTCATCGTCGTACTGTCATGAAAGGTCAATTTGACCTATTGAGTTGGAATTTTCTTCAAAAACCAATTTAATTCCATGAAGCAGTTGTGCTTTAGTAAAGGGTTTGGGTATATAATAATTGGCACCCAGTTCATATCCTTTGAACATATCAGAGTCCTTATTCTTAGCAGTCAGAACGATCACTGGAATATCCTTCGTCTTTGGACTCAATCTAACTTCTTTCATTAATTCCCACCCATCTTTGTTTGGCATCATGATATCGAGAAGGATTAGGTCAAAATTCTCTTTCCCTAGTTTTAGTATGGCTTGTACCCCATCTTCAGCTTCCGTAACCTGATACCCCCATTGGCTCAATTGAAGTCTTAAAAATTTTCGAATTACTTTCTCATCTTCAACAATCAAAATACTTTTACTTTTCATAGCTCCCTCTTGATTGGAAATTGAATGGTATTCGTGGTCAACTTCCTGTCCTTTTGGCCTCGCGGCCCGTCCTTCGGCAAGACGAACCAGAACGTGCTCCCCTTGCC
>JBAVGF010000390.1:0-11645 GCA_049684675.1 Thermodesulfobacteriota bacterium
GATGTCCTCCAGAACGGGAAGGCTGGCCATTCTTTTTCGCTGACGCTCTTCTAACACCTTCAGGTGACTCTTGACCGCCTGCAGGCCGCTGCGAAGTTCCTTCTTTCTTCGTGAGAGCGGAGGCCTAAAGATTTCAAGCATCTTCATCAGTCGATCGGAGGCGCTTCCAAAATTAAGCAGATGTATTTTTCTGCCGTTCTCCGCGAGATATTTTTCTATCTCCAGCAGACTCCTTTTCGTCAGTTTTTTGTAACGGAGGTAGTCGTTCTCCTGGCTTTTGAATACAGAAAAATAGAAGCCCGAAAACCCGATGTCCATCTCCTTTGCACGGCTGAGGAATTTTTCTCGAATGAACGTCTCGGGGTCATCCAAGCCATGGTCTCGACATGTCTTATCCAGCTGGTCAAAGAAATTGGAGATAAAGACGAGCCTTTCCTTTTCGATTTCTCGAGTCAGGTGGCTGTTGTCGTCAAGCACTTTCAGAGATTCCGTGAGGTTGGGCTCGTTTCCGATCAGCATCCATAGAATGAGAGAGTGGTTGAACATTTTTACCGTGACTTCCTCGTCCGTTTCTGATTTCCACGATGCCAGCCCGGGCGTGTCGTAAATAATATAGTCTTTAAAATATTTCACCGGGTAAAAAAGATCGATATAATCGATGTGCTGAATCGGGTCGTAATCGAGTTCCTGATCGGCTTGGACGAGCCTCTGGAAAAGCCCAATGCCGACCTCCGTCTCGAGGAGGATTTCAACGCTGCCGCTTTTCTCATCGGATTTCGCCGCAGCGGACTCTCGGATCTCGTTTTGGAAGGAGGCTGGAAGGGTGCCCTGGGGGCAGAGTTTGAGAGAGGCCTTCTTCTCGTGGCTGTGTTGGAGTCTCAGTATCCTGCGTGTTTCCGTCTTACAGGTTTCGGGAATCACTTTTAGCCCTTGGCTGTCAAGAATGTAGTTCAAAAAAGAGGACTTTCCGGAACTCGTCTTTCCGGCGAGGTAGATGCTTTTTCGTTTTGAAGAGATCTCCTCGATGAAAAGCTCTACGAGCTTAACCAGTCTCCGATTCTCTTTCTCTTCGACCAATCCCCATTCGTCGGAGTCTTTGATGCATTTTAGCGTCTCGACCAGTTGATCCGCATAGGGGCTGATGGCGTCCACCCACATTTATTTCACTCCCAAGTGTCGTGTCTCATAAGTTCATCTCATAAATGTTTCCCGCCCCTCACCCTATCCCTCTCCCCACTGGGAAGAGGGGAGGGTGAGGGGTATAGGATGTCTCAAATTTAGGTTGATAGGTTTCGAAGAGTTGGATCACCCGATCGCAAAGTCCGATCCCTTTTGAGGCCTCCTCGGCCTCCTTGTTCGCCGGCTTAAAGGCTTCTTCCAATCCTTCGAAGATCGCGTTCTGGACTTCATGGTAAGCAGGCTCAAGGATTCTTCTAAAATGGTCGAAGAAGTCACCCTCATTCTCTTTGACGGCGTTCTCCAGCTTACCTTTCAACTCATCAAGCATTTCGTTCAACATCAAACCGAGGTCAATCAAATCTTTGACGATGAGCAACCATCCGATGATGGGTATCCCTTTGCTGGGTGCAATCTCTGCCTGCTGTTTTGCGTAATCCAAGCTGAGCTTGATGAAGATTTTCCTGAACATCTTTACAAAGAGCTTCTTAAACTTCGTCATCCCCTTCTCTCTCATATCGGAGGCCGCCATCTTTTTGACCAGGGTGCCCATCATTTTCCCGAGCTTATCCGTCAGTCTCTTCATGACTTGATCGAGCCCGACATCGTTAAACCTGGCACGCTTCGTCCCGGCCTTCACATTCCCGCGGGCAGGTTTTCCCTTTCCCATTCTGAATACTCTGCCCTTGATCATTTCGCCGCCGAAAGATCCCATGGTTAACTCGGTGATAATATTCTTGACCTCCTCGACCGCTTCCGCAATGACGCTCTCCGTTTTCGACTCGGCAAGGGCCTCGAATTCTGCTTCGATAATCCTGCTTAATTCTCTCATCACAGGACCTTCGTCATCGCCGCGGAAAATCTGTGGAGTCATCTGCTTTAAGAATTCTTTCCAGAGATCCTTCTTGCCGATCCTCTTCCCGATCTCCCCGACGGTTCTTTTCACAAGATTTCCGCTCATCTGCCCGGAGTACCTCTGTATTCTTGCAAGATACCATTCCCTGTACCTGAGGCGGAAGGCTGCCTTCAGGGCGGCCATTTCCTCCTGTGCCTTCGCAAAGGCTCTATCTTTTTCTTCGATTGTTTTTCGGTAATCACTCCTTTTTTTCTTTATGGCTGACAGGATGTTCCCTGGCCCGTAGAGACTGTGAAACCCCTCTTTGACCCTCGATATTTTCGCTTGGAGCGTGCGGTTGAAGATAACCTCCTGCGCAAAGCTTTCTATGGCAGGCAGCATGGAGCTTTCGAGGGAAAGCGTTTTACCTTTTTCCGTCAGGAGATATCCGCCGTCCTTCTTTTGTATAAAACCGTTTGTGCGAAGCCATTGGATAAAATGATCCCTGTCGAAACCCTCTGCCCCTGTTTTTTGCGTAAGGCCACCTTCTTCATATTCGTTCCAGAGTGAAAAGTCATCCATCCAGGCGGTGTCTTCATCCACAAAGGGAAACCCATGCCTTAAATAGTTCCAAAGCATTTTCAAGCTTGCTTCCTCGCCCGGCAGAATGTCATTCGAGTTCGAGATGAATCGATCCGGCTTCATCCCTAATGCGGATTCAGCCGCCAGCCCGTTATAAAGGAAAAAACAGACGCGTTCCTTCCCTCCGGACTCCTTTCTGAGAAGCATGTTCTTTTCGATCTCTTTAAAAAATTCATTCAGAACGTCCCTGACTCCGTTCACACGATCACTCTGGTAGAGGTCATCGGCAAAACCGAGAATACCGACGATGTTTCTGTTATCCTTATGGATCTGTGGAATGAGTTTCGTGTTGAAAGAATCGAGGATCTGGTTTCGTTTGTTCATCCATAGGACGACGTCCGCTTCAATGAATAAGTGCCTGACTTTTTGCAGAAAATCCGTGGTGAGGGTGTTCAATCCGGGAGTGTTGATGAACTGGATCGCGCGGAGCAGCGGGTTGCGGGAATAGATTTCGAAAAAGGCGATGGAGTCCCGGTAAACGGCATCTTTCTTAAGCTTGGTGTTGGTGCTGAGGTTGACGAGTCTGTAGAATTCGTCGCGGCTGATGAATTCTTCCTTGTAAGCGCCTTCTTTATCGGTGAAATACTTGATGCTGGCTTTCTTCTCACGTTCGGCATCTTCCGTGTAGGTCAGTTTGATAATACTTCCTTCTGTTTCATCATAATGGCTGATCATAATTGGCTCGCCGACCAGAAGGTTGATGAGGGTGGATTTTCCCGTTCCCTGTGCGCCGACGACGGCTATCTTAAAGGGTTCTGTGAGAGATTCCTTGAGCGCCCTTATTTTCTTCAGCCCCTCACGGAAGATTTCAGGAAGGTTATCTTGGCCATCCGAAGATTTCACTGCCGCCATTAACTCGTCAGACATCGCGGTAAGGGTATCGGCGATCCTCTCCCTTTCCAAATCTCGCTCGCTAAAGCCGCCCCCTTTTTCCAAAAGGCTCTCCTTTCGATAAAGGCTAATGGTTTTCTCCCAGTCTATCCCCGGCAAAGATTCTTAGAGAGGTCAAATTTCTCCACCACGAAAGGAACAGCTAATACAAACGCAGAAACAGTTTGGCATTCGTCTCGATTCCCCCTCACCCCACCCTCTCCCCGCTGGGGAGAGGGGAAGAGTGAGGGGGCGCGTCGGCTCGCTGCCTCTTGACCCTTTTTTCGATAAAAATTAAGCATTTTTTGTTCCAAAAGAGAAACAGATATCTAACTTATTGATCAAAAATGGTTCCTTGCATTATTGATTGAAGTTTGGCTGGTCAAAAATTGACCAAGATTGTAAGGAACTGACAATTTTGACTAATTCTTAGACCCAATCGGTTGGGAAGTCAATATCTAATTTAAATCGTGAGGCGAGAGGCACTCCCCCCTATCGTTTTCTGCAAAAAGAACAAGGGGCTGCGAAGGGTTGACATTCCATTCATCCATTGCTATCGTGGCTTCTAAAATAAGGGAAAAGAGAGGCTGGAAGATGCCGGAGAGGGATCCCATCGACCTGATCAGAGACCAGTTAAGCAGAGCCGAGGAAATGGCAGGCCTTCACGCGGATCATGAAAATTTTAAGCATTGGCAGTCCGAAATCAAAACGATTCTCGAGAAGGTCTTCGGTTCCAAATCGATCCACTATCAGAATTTCCTGGCCCTCCGATTTCGAGAGATGAGCGTCAAGGCCTTTGCTTCGGTTGAGATCGATAAGATGAATGCCGCCCGTTATAAGAAGGATGTCGAACATGTGAAAAACATCCTTCAATCAGCCATTAAAGAATTGACAGTGGATCGGACCCTCTTCAAAAAAATCCAGACCACGCCAAAGACCGTGGAGGTGACCCTCAGGGGTGAATATTTCATCTCCTCCGGAATCGACGAACCCGAATTGATTGAAGCGATCAAAAACGCCTTCGAAGGAAGCGGGCTGAGCCCGATTCCCGGCATGGAAGCCTCGCGAAAGGAAAAACCCCTCCCCCAGCGAATCGATCAGATCAAGCGCGCCAAATTCGGAATCTACGATCTCTCAAGCCCGGAAAAACCGGACACCCTCCTCGAACTGGGTGCGGCCCTGGGTTTGGGAAAAGAGGCCGTGATCCTTTGCAGGAAAGGCTCCCCTCTTCCGGAGGCGCTGAAACCGCTGAATCGAATCGAATATGAGAATGTCTCCGACCTTACCGAAAAACTAAGAAGAAAGGTTCACACTGGATGAAGTCCTGGAGGAAATCCTGAAGGCCATCTCCGATCAAGTCACATGGATGGTGCTCGGGGAACCGCTTTGTAAAGGTTTGGAAGCACACTTAACTGCCTTTTCAATACAACATTAAAGTTTATATCCGTTCGAAAACGGCTGCAATGCCCAACCCGCCTCCGCCGCAGATGGTTTCCAGACCGTATCGGGCGCTGCGCCGTTTCATCTCGTGAAGAAGTGTGACGAGCACCCTCGTGCCCGTACAGGCAATGGGATGGCCGAGGGAAATACCGGACCCGTTGACATTGACCCTCGGATAATCTTTTTCCTTGAGGCCCATCATCTTCAGGTCCGCCAGGACCTGTGCCGCAAACGCTTCCTGAACCTCTATCAGATCGATCTGGCCAAGATCCAAACCGGATTTCTTCAAAGCCTTCTCCACGGCTTTGGGCACGGTGAGGTAAGTGCGCGTCGGATCCGCGCCCGCCACGGCAAACGCCTTGATCCCCGCCATGGGCTTCTTCCCGAGTTTTTTGGCGGTTTCTTCCGAAGTGATGACACAGGCCGCAGCCCCGTCATTCTCGGTGGACGAGTTTCCGGCCGTACAGACACCTCCCAGGACGGGCTTGAGCTTGGCTAACTGTTCCAGGGCGGTATCCGCCCTCGGGTTCTCATCTCGATCCACCATCATCTCGCCCCCTTTGGGATTCGGAGCGGGAACGGGGACGATCTCCTCCCTGAATTTTCCCGATTCAATCGCTGCGGAGGCCTTCTGATGACTCTCGAGGGCCCATCGGTCACAGTCCTCGCGTCGGATGGACTCCTCTTTGGCAGCCGTCTCCGCCCAGGACATCATGGAAGGCAGTATCCCGTATCTTTCTTCCGGTTGGGACATCACCCGCGCCCGCTGGATCCGATCGTAAAAAGGAATGCCCCATATCGAAAGGTTCCCATGCCCGCGGGGCATCCCCTTCTTGCCGCCGATTCCCCATTTGATATCGCCCGGCACGTAAAACTCGGCGGTGCTCATGCTTTCCGCACCCCCCGCCACGACGATCTCCGCATTGTCGGATTGAATCTTCATCGCTGCAAAACAGATCACATCGAGTCCGGTGCAGCAGCGGCGGTCCAGGGTGATTCCGGGAATCGTGTCGGGCCAGCCGGCCTTGAGAACGGACATACGAGCCACGTTGACATATTCACCGCTCTGGTAGGACTGACCTAAGATGACCTCGTCAATCTGGCCCGGGTCCACTCCGGCCCTTTTCACAGCTTCACTCAGGACGAGAGCGCCTAAATCAAAGGCGGGCACGTCCTTCAGAGCACCCATGTACCTGCCGACCGGCGTCCTCACTCCGCTAAGTATCACGACCTTCTTCAACGCCCTCTCCTTTCTCCCATCTTATAATAATGTAGTGAATCTAAGACTTCTTTACAGTGGTAATGTGGGTCGTCATTCCCGCCCCGAATCAATTACGGGGTAAACTTCAGCGGGAATCCAGCTAAAAAGACTGGATTCCCCCGTATCACGTACGGGGTAGGCTTAGTTAAGTCCGGAATGACAAACAAAAGGAAAAGAATTGTGAATCACTACTATAGCCGTTACGTGCTCTTGGCTTCTTTGAGGGATCCAAAAGATTCCTGGGATCTTTATGGCACCCAACTCGTTACATATACCTGTACTTCATACTTTACTGCAGACCTTTTGTCAACCCGCCGTCCATGAAGCTAAAAACGGAAACGTCTTGACAGGCACGCCAAAGTGTGTTTAGTTGTTAAAATTACGAAACCCACCTAAAGAGATCCGTTTAAGCGCACTCAATCAGAGGAAGGTTAGTTTGTGAATTATTCTCTGCATGATAATTCTACTCCCCTCCAGCCGCTGCTGCTTCGAGTGAAGGACCTTTCCAGGGCCTTCGGGGGATTGCAGGCTCTTTCCAGGGTGTCGTTCGAGATCGGGCCCGGAGAGATCGTCGGCGTGATCGGACCGAATGGCGCGGGAAAGACGACGCTCTTCTCGGTTCTCAGCGGGTTCCTGAACCCTTCCCACGGAGAAATAAGATTCATGGATACGTCGATTGCCGGAATGCGGCCGGACCGCTTGTGTCATCTCGGGATAGCCCGCACCTTTCAGGTGGTCCGCCCGTTTCTCGAAATGACCGCCTTTGAAAACGTCAAGGCCGCCGCGGTCTTCGGAAAGCCGGAGCGCCGTTCGGCTGCCGAAACGAATCGGGAGGTCGATGAGATTCTTGAAAGGACCGGAATCGCCCCTCTCGCTCATCACATGGCCCATTCCCTGAGCCTGCCGGAGCGGAAGCGACTGGAAGTCGCCCGGACCCTGGCCACCCATCCCAGGCTCCTTCTTCTCGACGAAGTCCTTGCAGGGCTGAACCCCCGGGAAGTTGAGGAAGCCATTCCCTTCATTCGCTCCCTCAATACGGAGAGAAAGATCAGCATCCTCATGGTCGAGCATAACCTCCGGGCGATTATGGGAATCTGTCGTCGTATCCTGGTACTCAATTTCGGGCAACTCATCTTTAACGGCACTCCGGAAGAGGCGGTGGACAACCCGGACGTGATCAGCGCCTACTTAGGGGACAAGGGAAATGCTTAAGGTTGAGGACCTCTCGGCCGGATACGGAGATGCCCCCGTCCTTGGAAATATCTCCTTCCGGGTCCGTCAGGGGGAGATGACCTGTGTCCTCGGTCCTAACGGTGCGGGGAAAACGACCCTCCTCCGTTCGATCACAGGGCTGCTGCCTCCTTCATCGGGTAAAGTATGGCTCTGCGGCGAAGAGATCCAGCGGAAGAAATCCCATCAAATAGTCGGTCTAGGGATGACCATGATCCCGGAAGGCCGGCGTCTATGGCCGCCGCTCTCCGTCCGGGAAAATTTGGAAATGGGGGCCTACAGGGTTTCGGAAAAGGAAACCGTCGAAAAACGGCTGGCCTGGGTTTTTTCACTGTTTCCCCATCTCGCTGAACGCAAGGATCAGCTCTGCGGAACCCTCTCGGGAGGAGAGCAGCAGATGGTCGCCATTGGCCGCGGGTTGATGGCGCTGCCCAAATTGCTGCTGATGGATGAGCCCTCCCTGGGCCTCGCCCCGCTGATCATTCGTGAAATGTTCGAGGCGATCAAAAAGATTATCGTGTCCGGAACCACCGTTTTGCTGGTGGAGCAAAACACTCAGGCCGCCCTTTCGGCGGCCCGGTACGGGTATGTGCTGGAAAGGGGGGCGATCGTACTGGAGGGGGAGGCGACTTTTCTTCGGGAGACACCCCACATCAAACATGCCTATCTTGGCCTTTAGGGAAGCGGATAGAAACGGCAAGTTTGTGAATTCGATATTGTCAAGAGTTCTATGAAAAACCGCTCTGGAACATACAGGAAGACAAGGGAAACCCTCCCCCCCAAGGGGAGAGGGGAGATGACTTTTGACAATACGATGAACTCAGAAAGGAGAAAAAGAATGAGACAATCGATGATGAGCAAGGTATGGTGCGTAGGTCTGGTGGTCGGATTTTGGCTCGGAACCGGCTGGGCCGCACCCGTCATTAAATTGGGTGCCCATGCCCCCCAGACGGGAAGCTTGGCCAAGCATGGGATAGAACAGATGAAAGGAACCCGGGTGGGCGTAGAGGAGTTTGAAAAAAAGTCTAAAATCAAGGTCGATTTACGTGTCTATGATGATGAAAGCGATGCTCAGAAGGCTGTCGCCGCCGTGGAAAAGCTGGCGGGCATGGACAAAGTGAACGCCATCGTTGGCGGATATGGGTCCAACCTGGTGGGACCGGCATCAGAGGCAGCGGAGCGGTACGATACACCTTATATGACGACGGGAGCGGTCGATACCAAGCTGTCCGCCAAAAAATTCAAGAACTTCTTTCGGCTGAATAATATGCCTGGATACGCACCCGCCCAGTCAGGAGCCATCAAAGAACTCATGGGAGCCAAGAAAGTCGCAATCCTTTATAACAGCTTGTCCGCTACCACTGAGATTGCCGAGATGGTGAAGGAACAGCTGGTGAAGGCAGGGGTGGAAGTCCCTGTCTTCGAAAAGTTCGAGAAGGGGACGACCAATTACAAGCCGATGTTGCTGAAGGTCAAGGATGCTGCTTGTGAAGTCCTTCTGGTGGAAGGATATTTTACTGACTACGTAGGCACAATCAAGGACGCAAAGATCCTAAATCTTCCGGTGAAGGCCTATATGGGGGCTTGGGGTATCGGTACACCGGAATTTGTCCGGGAGTTGGGGCCCATGAGTGAGTACGTCTATGGCACATCGATCTGGGAAATGGGCACCGCACCCAAGCAGGCAAAGGCGGAGGAGGCAGAGTTTGTGACCGTCTATAAGGCCAAATATAAGGAAGAACCTTCTTATATCGCCATGCTCGGCTACCTCCAAGCAAAGTACATGCTCGAGGCGATTGTCAAAGGTGGGGGCACATCGGGAAATTACAGTCCGGAAAAAACAAGGACTGCACTGAGGGGAATGGATACGGTGGGTCCTTTAGGACGCGTGGCCTTCGACGAGAAAGGGGATCCAAAGTATTTTACAGCGATCTTGTTCCAGACGATAAAAGGGAATCAGGTCGTTGTCTATCCCAAAGATCGCGCCACAGGGAAGATCCAGTACCCCGCCGTACCCTGGGGTGGAAAATAGCCCCGGTAGGGGTAATCCCTCAGTCTCGGTCGCAGTTGGATCGAAGTGGTCTCCCCTCCGAAACCTTGACCGGAACGTGCCCCGCAAGCCCCGCCTCGTAGGCGAGTTCGAGGGGTACAATTCAAAAGAAAACACCTTGCCGGGAAGCCCCGCCCTTAGCGGGAGGCTTCCAATTGCGGATCATTAGAGAGGGGGAAATCGGCGGGTGGTGCTGAAGGGACCGTTTTAAGCGGATCTACGCCTTGGCTCATCGCCAAAATGTACCGCTTCAAGTTTTCTCCGGAGAGACCACCCCGATCCTGAGGATAGGATTTCCGATCACAATTGAAGGATTACCCGCAGGGAAAAAATAAAGGTTAGCGGGTCGCGAGCATTGATCTCCACAACGACCATCATTCAATCCATACTGTCCGGTTTGCTCGAGGGGGCGAACTACGCCCTTTTCTCCTTAGGGCTCGCTTTCGTGTTCGGTATCATGCGGATCATTAATATGGCCCACGGAGAGTTCGTGGTGCTCGGGGGCTATATCGGTTATTGGCTGCTGGTCATGTGGGGCGTGAACCCCCTTCTCTCCCTCCCGTTGGCAGCGGCGTTTGCGGCCGGAGCCTCTTTCCTGAGTTACCGCCTTTTTTTACAGAGGATCCGTACCACGCCGGAACTCAATACCCTGATCCTGACCTTCGGGATCGGGATCTTTCTTTCCAACCTCTTTCTCCAGATGTGGACAGCGGACCTCCGCACTATCGGCGTGGACTGGATGGAGAGCCCATTGAGGCTTGCCGGGATTTATATCAGCCTAGGAGAAATCGTAACCTTTGCGATTTCTTTCACGGGAGTTCTGGCTCTCCATTCCTTTCTGCGCCGTACCCGGATGGGGAAGGCCATCCGGATCACGGCGATCGATCGCGATGCCGCCTCGCTGTCCGGAATCAATGTCGAAAGAATCGACCTTCTCGCCTTCAGCATCGGAGGGCTGCTTGCCGGTCTGGGAGGCCCGCTGCTCGGGATGCTGTCCTTCGTAAGCCCGGGAACGGGTATTGCCATCACGATCAAGGCCTTCATCCTGACGGTTCTGGCCGGCGTAGGCTCCATTCCGGGATTGATTGCAGCAGGAATGATCCTGGGTGTGGGGGAGGCGATCACGGTGACCTTTGTCAGCTCTTCCTACAGAGAATTGTTCGGGTTCGTGCTCTTCCTGTTCATTCTTCTCGTCCGTCCGTCCGGGCTGTTCGGGAAAAGGATTTAGATGAAATTTTACCGCACTATCCGCTCCTCCGAGAAAACGGCTGCGACCGTCACATTCGTGGTGGTTCTCTGCCTCCCCTTCCTTCTCTCCTTCAACCCCTACTACCTGAGCATCTTTGTTTCGGCCCTGATCCTCGGGTCTGTCTCGTTGGCCTGGAACTTCCTCGCCGGGGGATGCGGGCAGGTCTCCTTCGGTCATGCGGCATTCTTCGGGATCGGCGCTTACTCATCGGCCCTCCTTGTGATGAAGTCGGGTTGGAACCCTTTTGCCGCCATGATGGCTGCTGCGATCATCGGAGTGGTCGGAGCGTTGATCATCGGCATCCCTGCTTTTCGATTGCGGGGCCCCTACTTCGCTCTATCCATCCTCGGTTTCGCCGAGGTGATGAAGCTCCTGACCTTGAACCTCACGGGCCTGACAGAAGGCTCCAAAGGGATCTTCAACATCTCTCCCCTGCCCTCGATCGCATTAGGCAGGATGACTTTTGAATTCTACATTTCGAGGACGACCAATTACTATTTCGCTGCTGCCTTGATGTTTGCCATTTACCTGGTGATCTATTTTTTTCGACATTCGAATACGGGATTGGCGATGTCCGCGGTGCGGGGAGACGAAGAAACCGCCGCAGGAATCGGCGTACCGGTTTTCCGGACCAAGGTCACCGCCCTCATCGTCTCCGCGTTTTGTACCGCCTTGATGGGCGCTTTTTATGCCCACTACGTCCATTTCCTAGCCCCTGATTCAGCTTTCGACGGGTATTGGTCCGTCATGCCGATTGTAGGGTCCCTGTTCGGAGGCATCGGGACGCTGATCGGTCCCAGCATAGGGGCCCTGGTCATCACCGCCCTGGATGAGTTTGTGTTTAAAAGGTTCTTCGAGACTGGACATAAGCTCTTTTTCGGACTACTCTTAG
>JBAVGF010000391.1:0-1549 GCA_049684675.1 Thermodesulfobacteriota bacterium
CGACGGCGTTTGATCCGGATACCCGCTATTGGCAAATCAGCCAAAATTTCCTTCTTCCCGGAGGAAGCACCATCCTCCATCCCCATCTCCAGGTCATTGGTGATCCCATTCCGACGAATGAGATGGAATCGTTATTAGACGCCAGTTCCTCCTATTACCAGAAAAATGGAACCTCTTACTGGAACGATCTTGTCCAGATCGAAAAGGAGCTTGGAAAACGATATATCACCCGCATCGGAAAAGTCCACTGGTTCGTCTCTTTTGCCCCCGTCGGATTCAACGAAGTGTGCGCAAGTGCGGAGGGACACGGATCCGTGGCCACGCTTGGCAAAGAAGAGATTGCCTCCCTGGCCAGGGGGATCGCCTCCACTCTAAAGTATTACGATGAAAAAGGCCTCAATAGCTTCAACCTTTCCATCTACTCGATTTCAGGTGAAGCCCATTACCAGCTTCTCACCCGAATCATCTCCCGCACCCCTTTCCAACCTTATTACCTGAATGACTGGACTTCCTTCGAGATCCTTCACTCTGAACTGACGTCCAACATCATCCCCGAGGAACTCTGTCGTGAAATCCAACCCTACTTCGCTTAAGACGGTGGCCTCTATTGACATCGGGACCAACACGATCCTTCTCCTCATCGCAGAGGCAGAGGGAGAGAAGATAAACCCTCTTTTTGAAACGGAGACTGTTGTTCGATTGGGTGAGGGTGTCCAACAAAGTGGAATTCTTACGGAAGAGGCCATGAATAGAGGCATTCAAACCTTGTCTCAATATTTAGGCCGATGCCAGGCGATGAAGGTCCAAAAAATCTTTGCCGCCGGGACGAGCGCGCTCAGGGAAGCCAAAAACTCTGCGGAATTCTTAAGATTGGCCAAGGAAAAACTCAATCTCTCCATTGAGGTCATTTCCGGAGAAGAAGAAGCGCAGCTCTCATTTTTGGCCGTGGCAAAGGATCTTAGGGAAGCAAAAGAACCTATCCTTGTGGTGGATGTAGGGGGAGGAAGCACGGAGTTCATCCTGGGCAAAGGCAATCAAATCGGCCAGTGGACAAGCCTTCCGCTTGGGTCGGTTCGTTTCACAGAACAGTTTCTCCACTCGGATCCTGTTCAAGAAGAAGAATGGAATATAATGGAGAAAAAAATTCGAGAATTACTAGTCAAAATTCCCCATTCACAGGAACCATTGTCAATGGTCGCTGTGGGAGGAACAGCCACGACCTTGGCCTCTGTCGAACTGGGTTTGAAGGAATTCACCGCCGAAAAGATCCATCACTTCATCTTAAAAAAAGAAGCTCTGAGAAACCAGCTTATCCTTTACCGATCCAAAACGATCGAAGAGAGAAAGGAGATACCTGGTCTTCCCGCTGCCAGGGCAGATGTGATCTTGGCCGGGGGAGCGATTCTTTATCTGGCCATGGGGGAGCTTAACTGTCCATCGGTCTTGATCAGTTGCCAGGGAGTGAGATATGGTCTCCTTTACAAAAAGCTTACCCTCTGGAAACCAACTGCTTTAAAACAAGAATGACCAGAACCATAAACCTTCCTTG
>JBAVGF010000392.1:0-2050 GCA_049684675.1 Thermodesulfobacteriota bacterium
CCCCTGCGGAGAGTGAGGAAATCTTCGGGAGGATTGCTTTGGATGCAAGCGAGGGAGAACTCCGCGGCCACCTGTCTCCAACCACTGAAGGGTAATTTGCTGAAGATGTAGACGCTCAAAAGTTGAAAGTTTTGTTGGATGATTTTTTTAGAGGCGCATCTCAATTCAAAATGAGGTAGCGTATGTACAATGATTTTTATGGCTTCTCAGAAAAGCCCTTCGAATTAACCCCGAATCCCAGATTTCTCTATCTCACGCGCAGTCACCGGGAAGCGCTGGCTTCTATGACCCGCGGGATCAAGAATCGAAAGGGCTTTATTTCTATAACGGGAGGGGTGGGTACTGGAAAGACAATTCTCATTCACTCTTTACTTGACCGCCTCGACAACAAGGTGAAGACAGTCCTTATTTTTCACACCACCATCACCTTTACCGACTTATTAAAAACCATCGTCCAGGAGTTGGATCTGCCCAATGTGAAAGAAAGCAGGATTGATCTTTTGCATCAATTGATTCAATATTTAGTGCTAATGGGCAAGAGGGGCGAGACCCTTGTGATTATCATTGATGAAGCGCAGAAGCTTCCCCAAAGGGTCATGGAAGAGCTCCAAATGTTTTCTGATCTGAGATCTAAGGGAATTCAGATTGTTTTCGTGGGCCAACCAGAGCTCGAAGACAAACTCAATTCAGAGAGTCTAAAGCAACTCAGACAGAGCATAGAGATCAGACGTCAAATCAGAGGATTGAGCGAGGAGGAGTCCAAGGAATACATCGCTCACAGACTGAGATTGGTAGGAAGCAGCAGTTCTCAGATATTCTCTCCGAAAGCACTTTCTTTGATCTGCAGCTATGCCCAAGGAATTCCACGCGTTATCAATACCCTTTGTGACAATGCTCTGTTGATGGGCTCCAGTTCATTCAAAAAAAAGATTGACGTTGATATTATCCGTGAGGTCATAAAAAACATGGAGGGTCCAAGCCTCCAGAGGATGATTCCTTCTTCAACCGCCGTTGTGAAAAAAATTCGTGCGTTCCCCTTTGGGCTGCGATTTCTCCTGAAGAAGGCTTCCCTGATCATCATGGTATCGTTGCTTTGTCTGGGGACACTCATTTTTCTAACCCGTAGACACACGGAGCAAAAATCCACCAAAACATGGGATATCAAATCCCTTGAGAGCCGTTATGTCGATACCGAGTCACTCTCTACGTCAACCTCTTCTCAGACTACTCCCCCTTCTGCTTCCATGGCTGCCGCTGGCAGGCAATATAAGCTGAACGAAATGATAGCCGTAAAAAAAGGGCAAACCATCTCCGACCTAACGAAAAAATACTATGGGACGGTCAACCTGACTCTTATTGATTTCCTATTAGAGGTGAACCCAGATATTACTAATGTCAATCTTATTATCGTTGACCAAAAAATCAAGGTCCCTAATATCACTGAAGAACTATTGATGATCCAGTCCGCTGATCGCACTTATAAAATTCACGCGGGAACGTTTGAGACTCCTGATTCTGCCAAACTTTACAGCGACGAACCGGTATTAAAGGGGAAAAAAATAGAGATTCTTCCGCGGAAAGTATCCCCCCGGGAGACTTGGTATCGTGTGATGATCGGGAAGTTTGATAATAAGAATGAAGTGTCGAAGACGATATCTCTTCTTAAAAAAAAGGGACTGCTGCCCGCTTTCGAAACGTCTTCCAAGAATTGAGTGAGGTGTGTCGGTCGGTCTTCAATCCTGAAATTTATTTTCTTCTCCCGAAGCCATCCGAATAAGGCGGATGGCTTCACGGCCGACCTTGCCGCCTCACCTTCTCGGCGGCGTGGCAATGCGTTATGACTTATTCGTGATAGCGTCACCCCTCCTGCTCTCCCGCAGGAGCTCGGTCGCTAAATCAAATAATTGATTGTTATGATTGTGGTGGAAATGTATTGGTCGGGGCGAGCCGATTTGAACGGCCGACCTCCTGCTCCCAAGGCAGGCGCGCTAACCAGGCTGCGCTACGCCCCGCTGTCTCAACTTATATGAAGCTCCAAACTCCAGATGAT
>JBAVGF010000393.1:0-10159 GCA_049684675.1 Thermodesulfobacteriota bacterium
TTACCCAGCAAAGCTCTCGCTGGCTTTCCACCAAGATCCGGGAGTATTCCTTGGCCATTCCGTTTCTCCTTAATTAATTAGTATCTGCCTATAAAGTGACACTTTCCAAGAAGATTGTCATTCCGGCGAAAGCCAGAATCCAGTCTTTTCAAAGGCCGCCGGATGCTGGATCGAGTCCGGCATGACGTACCAACGGACTTCAAAATAAACGTACTCTATTTAAATTACTAATCCCCCGTTAGGGCTGAAAACCTGTCCGGTGAAAAAATCCGCTTCGGGTGAGGCCAAAAAAGAGACCAAAGCCGCAATCTCTTCAACCGCTCCAAAGCGTCGCAAAGGTGTTCTTCTGAGAATATAGTCAGAGAAACCATCCGGAAGGCCGTCGAGCATAGAGGTCTGAATGTAGCCGGGGGCGACAATATTTACTCGGATGTTGTATTTGGCTACCTCCTGAGCCAGGGTCTTGCCCAGCATATTGATCGCGCCTTTCGTTGCGCTGTAGTGGAGCGATCCCGGAGTTGGGGTCAGGGAGGCGACGGAGCTGAAGAGGATGATGCGGCCTGACTGGTGATCCTTCATCCAGCGGACCGCCTCGCGGCAGCAGTAGAATACTCCATCAAGGTTGATAGCTATCATCTGCCGCCACTCTTCGTCACTCATGTCCTCGATGAAGACAGTCCGGCCCAGAATCCCGGCAGTGTGAACCAGTAGGTCCAGCCGTTCAGTCTTCTCGCGTAATCTTTTGTATAAGGAAGAGACCGACGTACTGCTGGAGACATCTACATGGAAGGCTTCGGCAGGCCCGTTCGTGCATGAGGATGCCTGAGCAGTCTCTTCGGCCGATGTCTGGTTGAGATCAGATACAAAAACCCGCATCCCTTGGGTACATAATTCAGTGGCCACGGCCCGTCCCATCCCGGATCCGCCGCCAACCACCAGCACGGTTTCCACCTTTTTTGTTTTCATGGGCTCGAACTCTCCATGGTTGGGTTCAGATGTCTCTCTGTTTCTCATAAGCCTTCGCAGGCTTCGCTGTCGGAAAGATGATCAAACGATCTGAATCGGGTTGCTCCAAAATGCCACTGGCGACATCTTCAGGAGTGTCCATGAAAGATTTGTACTTCTCCACGACCGGAGCCATCTCCACAGCGCCAGGCGATATGCTAAAAAACTCGGTGTCGGTTAGGTGGGGACAAACGGCCAAAACGCGGATTCCTGTTCCGGTAAGGTCCCGGACTAACCCGCGAGAAAAACCAACCACAGCGTGTTTGCTAGCAACATAGGGAGTCACCCGGTCGGAGTGGGCAATAAGTCCTCCAATGGACGCCATGTTGACCACGATCCCACTTCCCTGGGACTGCATAAAGGGCAGGACGGCATGGGTCATGAAGACCAGGGCAAAAAGATTGACTTCAAAGATTCGTCGCCAATCTCCTTCGGTTGTAGACAGGAACTGGCCGTATCCGCCTAATCCCGCGTTGTTCACAAGGATGTCAATCCTACCCCATCGTTCTATGGTCTGTTGGACCACTTTCCTTCGATCCGCTTCTTGGGCGAGATCAGCGCCCACAATGGAAACTTCACCCGAGCATTTCAGGGCTACCTTTTCCAGCCGATCCACGCGCCTGGAAGCAAGCGTGAGGCGAGCCCTTCTCTCGGAAAAGCCCCGGGCCAGCGCAGCCCCGATGCCAGAACTGGCCCCCGTCACGATGACGACTTTACCTTCGAGGTCTACCATGGGGGTTGATAATCCGTTTTATATCCCTTCTTACCCTTTCTTAAGAGCTTCATGGGCTTCTTCGTGGCTTTCGTAGATATGAGGCTTTACCCCCCGCTTTTGAAGGGCGTCCCCAAGTTTCATGCGGAGGAAAGTACTTGTGGTGTATCGAGTTACTCCCGAATAGTATTTGTTGACGAGGTATTTCACCATCTCCGTATATTCGTCCACAAGGTCCGGCAGAATGGTGAAATTGTCATAGTTGACTATGGTATGGACCTTCTTTCCTAAAGGGGCCAGGATTTTTTCAACGGCTTCTTTGGCATCCCGAATGTCTTTTCTCGTTTTAATAGCATGACCTTCGAAATTGACGAAGAAAAGATTTTCTTCAGGATCGTAGATCAAACGTTCATCCAGAGGAATGGTGAGAAGGTCCTCCCTCAAACCCATTGGTTCGAGCCTAAAGATCCTTTCGTCCATCAACCCGAGAGGCTCCCTGATAACGGGTTTGAAGTCCATCAAGGACAGAATATCTTTTTCGACATCGATACCGGGAGCGACCTCAATTAATTCCATTCCCTCTTTGGTTAAAGAGAAGACACAGCGCTCCGTGATGTAAAGAACGGGCTGGTTTTTCATGATGGCATATTTCCCGCTGAAGGTGACCTGCTCGACCTGACGGATAAATTTTTTGGCTTTTCCTTCTTTGTCTATCCACAGCTTTTCACCCTGCACCGACACCTTTAAATCCCCGGCCGTGAACGTTCCCACAAAAACGATTTTCTTGGCATTCTGACTGATATTGATGAATCCTCCGGCCCCAGCCAGTTTAGGACCGAATTTGCTGACATTTAAGTTCCCTTCTTTGTCTGCCTGGGCCAAACCCAAGAAGGCCACATCCAGACCCCCTCCATCATAAAAATCGAATTGGTAGGGCTGATCTAAAAGAGCATCCATGTTTGTCCCTGTTCCGAAGTTTAGGCCACCCGATGGGACTCCTCCCACCACACCCGGCTCCGAGGTGAGGGTAAGATAATCAATAATTTTTTCTTCATTGGCGACATTGGCAATTCCTTCTGGCACACCAATCCCCAAATTGACAACAGCATTGAGCTTTAGTTCAAAAGCCGCTCTGCGGGCAATGATTTTTCTTTCATTCATTTCCATCGGAGAAATGAACTCCATAGGGATTTTAATTTCGCAGCTGAGGGCCGGGTTATAAGGTTCGGCAAAGGTTTGCCAGTGGTGCTCCGTACGTGCAACCACCACACAGTCAACCAGGATGCCCGGTATCTTGACCTGCCTTGCATTTAAAGTCCCGTGCTCTGCAATCCTTTCTACCTGTACGATGACAAAGCCACCGGAATTCTTGGCTGCCATGGCAATGGAGAGAGATTCGAGCGTCAGGGCTTCTTTCTCCATAGTTATATTTCCTTCTGTGTCGGCTGTGGTTCCCCGGAGGATGGCGACATGGATGGGCAGGGTTCTGTAAGCGAGATACTCCTTCCCATCGATGATCATTAATTCAACAATGTCTTCTGTGGTCATCTTATTGATTCTTCCACCCCCGAGTCTTGGATCAACAAAGGTCCCAAGACCTACCGCGGTGATCGTTCTGGGTTTATGGGCGGCGATGTCTCGATACATGTGAGAGATGACTCCCTGGGGAAGATTATAAGCCATGATCCTATTTTCAAAGGCTAATTTTTGAAGTTTTGGGGCAAGTCCCCAGTGCCCGCCAATCACTCTTTTTACTAAACCTTCATGTCCTAAATGGTTCAAACCCCTTTCGCCTCCATCTCCCTGACCTGCGGCATAGATCAAGGTGAGGTCCCTGGGTTTCGCCGTTTTGAGAAAACGCTCTTCGAGCTTGACGGCGATTTCCTCGGCAAATCCGGTTCCGACAAAACCCCCAGTGGCTACGGTATCACTGTCTCTGATGACTCTAACCGCTTCTTCTGCCGATACGATTTTCCCTCTCTTCACCTTTGTGGGTGGGGTAGGGGAAAACATGGGGTGGGAAACCTCTTTCCCAGTGATGATTTCTTTCATTAGGCACCTCCCGATCAGACTGAATCCCTCACACCTTTTCTTCGGGAACGGGTTCTCACAGCATCAATACTATTTTTCAGAATCTGTAAAATAAAGGCACTTTAATCGTTGGAGGAATTGACGGTCACGCCCTTTGATCTTTTTTTGTGCTTCTTCAGGCGTGTAGCGGAAGAATCCCTCTCCTGTTTTTACTCCGAGTTTCCCTTGCTTCACTTTTTCCCTGAGAATTTGAGGAGGTTCTGTGGAACGGTCAATCTCTTTGAAGAGGTATTCGGCAATACTAAGAAAGGTATCAAGACCTCCTAAGTCACTCGTCTCCAGGGGTCCGAGCGTAGGTAGACGAAAGCCAAACGTTCCTTTGGCGGCCACATCAATATCCCCAGCCGAGGCTATTCCCTCCTTGAGACAATACAAGGCCTCGCGGTAAAGAGCGAACTGGAGCCGGTTTCCGAGAAAACCCGGCACCTCTTTTAAAATTTTGACAGGTTTCTTTCCAATGGATACCAGAAGTTGATAGACCAAATCCAGTGTTTTGTCCGAAGTAGAACGGCCCTTGACGACCTCTACTACTGGGATGATGTGAGGAGGATTCCACCAGTGGGCGATGATTGCCTGATCCTCACGTTTGATGCCAGAGGCCATCTCCGTCAAACTCAGGCCAGAGGTGTTAGTGGCAATAATAGTGTGGGGAGGGCAGTACTCATCCAGTTCTTTAAAGATACGTTTTTTCAGGTCCATCACTTCGGGCAAGGCTTCCACTACAAAGTCAGATTCCCCGGCTGCCTCCTTTAGATTCCTGCTGGTCTTGACTCTGGATAGGGCTTCCTTTGCTCCTTGTGGTGTGGTCATTCCAAACTCGACAAAGGTATTCAGGTTTAAACGAATCTGCTGGAGGGCCTTATTCAATAGGGCATCGCTGATATCATTCAGTGTTACTTCGTATCCCCCCAAAGCGAAGGTTTGACCAATTCCATGTCCCATGATTCCGGAACCCACAACCACTATATTTTTTATTTGAGAAAGTTCCATTCTCAGCTCCGTCAAGGGGTACCGTTAGGAGGATGATTCGATATGTGTGATGTGAGAGGGGACTTAGACCATCAGGTATTTCTTTCTCACTTCTTCGTTCTTCTGCAATTCCTCAATCGTGCCTTGATAACGGATTGCTCCCTTATCGATCACATAACCGCGGTCACTTAGGGCGGTGGCGAGACCGACGTTGTGTTCACAGATGAGCATGGTGAGCCCCAGCTTTTTAATTTCTCCCAGTTGTTCCTTCATGGCTTGAATGACCAAAGGGGCCAGCCCCTCACCGGGCTCGTCCAGGAGCAGAAGATTGGGATTGGTCATCAGCGTCCGGGCGATGGTGAGCATTTGTTGCTCCCCACCGCTGAGCTGGGTTCCCATATGGGTGTCTAATTCTCTTAATTTTGGGAAGAGGGCATAGACGCTCTCCAGATTCCAGACCCCTCCTTCTCTTTCTCTCCGAGCGACAAGAATATTTTGACGAACGGTTAAATCAGGGAAGATGCGCCGGGTATCCGGTACAAAACCAATCCCCATCTGAGCAATGCGGTAAGAGGGTTTCCCAATGATCTCCCGGGTCTTGAATTTTATGCTCCCCGCTTTGGGTGGGGTTAGGCCAATGATGCTTCTAAAGGTCGTGGTTTTGCCAGCTCCGTTTCTACCCAGGAGGCAGACGGCCTCACCTTCTTCTACATTAAAAGAGATACCAAAAAGGATATGGCTCGTTCCGTAATAAGTATGGATTTCTTTTACTTCAAGCATTAGGCCGTCCCACCTAAGTAAACTTTCTGGACCTCCTCGCTGGCTCTTACCTCTTGAGGAGGACCATCCGCAATCAAGGTCCCTTGATGAAGTACCGAAATTCTTTTTGCAATACCAAAGACGACACTCATGTCATGTTCCGTAAACAGGATGGTGATCCCTCTTTCTTTGGAGAGCTTATTGATCAGGCTCATCGTGATTTCTGTTTCTTCAGGAGACATACCGCATGTCGGTTCGTCGAGAAGTAACAACTCTGGTTCCGTCCCCACTGTGACAGCCAGTTCCAGTCGCTTCTTATCACCATGGGAGATGGAATCTCCCAACCTGTTTGCTTGGTCCGTTAGCCCGATATCCTCGAGGATGCGCCACACGTCCTCCTTAAAAAACTTTTTTGCCGAGGAAAACAAATTAATCGTTACTTTTCGATGGGAGAGGAGAGCCATCAATACACTTTCATAAACCGTAAGCTTGGGGTAAATGCTGGTGATCTGAAAAGATCGCGTAATACCGAGGTTACACCTATGATAGGCTGGCAACTTTGTGATTTCCTTACCCTTAAATAAGACCTTCCCAGAAGTCGCGCGATGATAGCCTGTGACGAGATTAAAATAGGTGGACTTCCCCGCGCCATTTGGACCGATGATAGCGTGAATATCCCCTTTGATGATTTCGAGGCTTACCTCATTGACAGCCCTGAGTTTTCCAAATTCTTTCGTTATCCCTTGGGTTTGAAGAAACATATTATTTTTCCGTTAATTGATTAAGTCTTTCTCTCCTTTGGTTTAACTTTTCCTGTATAAAGCCAAGGATTCCACCCGGGAGGAAAAAGATGACAGCTAAGATGAGAGTCCCCATCACCACAGGCCAATAAACGGTGAAACCGAGTACCCAGGCATGGAAGAAAGTCATAATGAACATTCCTAAAATAGGTCCAAAGAAAAGTGATGGTCCTCCGAGAATTGCTGCCATGACCGGTTCACCGGATTTTATCCATGTTAGATAGGAGGGAGCCACAGACCGATAGAAAGGGACCCAGATGGCTCCCGCCAGGCCTGCAAACGCCGCGGCGATGACGAAGGCCATCAGCTGGTATCGTGCTATATTAATGCCCAAGAATTCTGTCCTTTCGGAGTTCTCACGCATTGAGACAATGGTCTGGCCAAAGGGTGAATGGATGATCTTCCACAAAACGTAAGCCGAGAGCAGGAAGACGATCAGAATGAAGTAATAATAAGCGATAGGTGATCTCAGGAACTCAGGGGGGAAGATCCCCTGAATGCCGTCATCCCCACCCGTGAAATTATGCCACTTAAACACGATAAAAAAGATGAGTTCACCAAAGGCTAAAGTTAAAATCGCAAAATAGATTCCTCTCAAGCGAACGCAGAAATATCCGACGACCAGGCCGATGATAGCGGGCAGGAGAATCCCGGCCATCAGGCTGAGCCAGAAGTTGAGATGGACTTTCATCATGAGCATGGCCATTGCATAACCGCCCAGTCCATAAAATGCAGCCTGGCCGAAAGAAAGCTGGCCCATATATCCGAAAAGGAAATTGAAACTCAGAGCCAGCATGCTCATGACCAAGGCTTCACAAAGAATACTGAGGTAAAATTCTGTAATGACAAAAGGAGCGATCAAAGAGAGAAGGATGAGAAGAGCTAAACGCCATCCCCTTCGAAAGAGAGATTTTTCTTTTTGATCCTGTACCATGCTTACCTTTCCGCTCTTCCGAAGATTCCCCATGGACGAATGATGAGGACCACGGCCATCACCATGAAGATGAAAGCGAGGGCCAATTCGGGCTTAAACATAATTCCAAAAGCGTAGACTTCGCCCACAATCAGAGAACCCAAAAGTGTTCCAGGAAGGCTTCCCATGCCGCCGATGACGACCACAGCGAAACATTCCACGATAATCTCTATATCCATACCCAGGGCCACGGACCCGAAGGGAGCGGTTACCGCTCCGCTCAGTCCTCCGATCATAGAACCCAGGACGAATATCCATGTGAACAGCCATGGAATGGGTATTCCCAGCGCGGCCACCATCTCCCGGTCGCTCGCCGCTGCCCTGATAATGTCGCCGAGGCGTGTTTTGTAGACGAGCCACCAAAGAAAGAGAACAAGGGCCAATCCCAGGCCAATGATGAAGAAGTTATAGGAGGGAAAAGGAAAATCGAAGAGGAAAACAGCGCCCGTGAATGGTTTGGGTCTCTGGATGGAGAGAAATTTCCCGCCCCAGGCCCATTTCACGAGGTCAGTAATCATCAGGACGATGGCATAAGTAGCCAAGAGCTGTTCCGGCCACCCCCTGGAGTAGAGGCGTCTAAGCAGCACAAATTCGATGAGGAGTCCTAATGCCCCCATGATGAGAGCGGCAACAATGGCCGCAATATAAAAGCCCAGAATGGGCATGAGCAGGAATTTCCAGACACTGTAGGAAAGAAAGGCTCCCAACATGTAGAGGGAGCCGTGAGCGAAGTTGAGGACCCTCAGAACACCAAAGGTGAGGGAAAGACCCGAGGCGACCAGAAAGAGAAGGGCCGCCCGGGCAATTCCGCTCATGAACTGGTTGAACAGAACGTCAAAAGACATATCCGACACCAAAATGTCAAATGTCAAAATCCCAGTGACAAATGAATGTCAAAAGTCGAAATGGAAAAAAATTTGAGTCTTGGATTTAATTTGGCATTGATTCACCTTCGGTTCATCACTTCGTGCGAGCTTTGTCATTTGACATTGCCTTATCTAACCACTCCTGTTTTCTTCCAGATCTCCCGGACACTGGCTTCAGGACGAATGACCTGCTCCCCGGGGATCCGGGAAAGGTCTCCCCAGATTTTAAATGCCGGGTATTTGGGATCTTTTGCAATGGTTCCCTGATAACTTGGCACCGTTCCCATATGGTCTAAAGGCCGGATGGTGAATTTCCCCCTTAAGCTATCCAGAGCATATCCCTCGAGGGCTTTAATCATGGCTTGGGTTTCGATGGTCTTTGCCTTTTCCGCCGCTGCCTTGTACAGGTAGAGACTGTCATAAGCCATGACCGCCCATGAGTCGGGGTAAGCTCCGGCATTGGCCTTTTTATATCTTTCAACAAACTGCATCATCTTCGGATTCGGATCCATGAAGAAACATCCTCTTCCAAAGCCTAATGTCCCCTCCGGCGCATCCGGCCCAAGGGCTACAAGAACGGGAAGGTCATAGAGAGCGATAAAGGGAGTCTTTTCAAAGAACCCATAGGGTAAAGCCTGCTTCGTGAAGGAGACCAGGTCTCCGCCAAAGAGTGAACCATGAACGGCATCGGGCTTTTTGGCCATTATCGCCGTAATAAATGCGGTAAAGTCTTTCTCTCCAAGCTTTGGCCAGGCTTCGTAGACAATCTCAGCATCCGGCACCAATTTCTTAATTTCATCTGTAAAAGTAGTTTCTTCGCGCCTGCCGAATTCATAATCCGGACCGATCGTACAGAACTTCTTTGCCTTAGGGAACTTTTTGTTAAGGTACCGTGTGTTAGCCGTTGCCTCCATATACGTGTTGGGAACAATTTGAAAGATATAAGGAGTGAATTTATCCACGATCTGCGCTTCCGTGTTGGCTATCCCCGCTATCCTGATGACCTTATACTCCGAATGGGTAATCTGCATAGCAAGACCTACGCCACTGCTGCACGGTCCCAGGATGAAATCGACTTTCTCCCTGAGGATTAAATCCTTTGTTTCCCTCTGGCCCACATCGGTCTTTCCCTCGGTGTCCCGGACAAAATACTGGAGTTTTCTGCCCAGAATACCGCCTTTGGCGTTGATTTCATCGACGGCAAGCTTGATACCGGTGATTCCCGATTCGGAGTACATGTTGCAACCACCGACAAAGTCGTAGATGGCTCCGAACTTGATCGGTTCCTTTGCCGCTGGTTTGGTCTGAGCCATGGCCACCGTGACTGAAATGATGCTGAAGATAAACACCAAAACCATCAAAATCGCGAACTTTCTCATCGTCCTTCCTCCTTTCTTTCTCAAGACATTGTTCAATAAAAAATCGTCCCCGTCCCTCTTCTATGGGCTTCAAATATAATGAAAGCCAAGAGATGTCAAGTGAAATTTCGCCCCCAAATCGCTATTTAGGGAACCGTCTCTGAGTGAAACGAAGCAGTCTCGCTTTTTCCCGGAGATTGCCACGCTTGCGTGCTGAAGCGTTTGGCTGCACATATCTGCTTCACAAAGGCAAGCACTTCGGCGTGCGGGCCCGCACCTTTTCCCGCTCTTGGCGGGACTTGCAATGACTGGATGGGGAAAGGATTTTATTCTCCAAATCGGAATTTGGGTCATTCATCACAAAGAATTTTCTCAATAGGTCTTGACCATTCCTCCGTCAAAGAGAAGGTCTCCTCCAATCAAATATTTCCCCAAGGAGGAGAAACCGATGACGTAGAGATTGGCCACCTCCACGGGAGTCATCATTTCCTTGATTTGCGACCTGCCCAGCATCACGTCTTTCACCACTTCTTCGGGGGTGATCCCCCGCTGGAGGGCTTGATCAGGGACCTGATTCAGAGCCAAGGGAGTTCTGACAAAGCCGACGCTAATTGTAAAACCTCTGA
>JBAVGF010000394.1:0-6874 GCA_049684675.1 Thermodesulfobacteriota bacterium
ATGGGGAGTTCCAGCTCAATCAGGATCGGAGCCTTTTCTCCATCCGCAGTGTACCAGATCCGGATTTTCCCCTCTTTATCTTCAAAAGTTGAAAAAGAGGTGCTGGACTCGAGACACACGGCCTCCACCTCTCCGTACATCTTTGATTTCACCTTCCCCTTTTTCGAATAAAAGACCATCTGGCGCAACTTTTTCCCGTCGAAAATAGACATCGAAATATTCTGCCCCGGATGAATTTCTTCTTTTAAATAGCATTTGGCAAACATTGAAAGGGGATCATAGGTCTCACACAGAAGGGGAAATTCTTGCTTCTCCTTCTTCTCCCCTTTTTCGGCCACCACCTTCTTATTGGGGAAATCAAACGTAAACGTTTGAAGATAATTTTTCCTCCCTATCATTAGCCCCTCTTGGTCAATTTCCTTCACATATTGGACCGGTGAGCAGGTCTCCGCGTCCATGGTTGAGAGAAACCGGTTTTTCATTCTGAATAAGAATCCGAGAGGGAGAGATTCCACAGAGGCATGGACCTGATAGAGAAGCTTTCCTTCTCCGGAAGATCCATTTTCAATCTTAATCGAAGCCTTGAGGATGGGAATACCGAACTTTTTTGCCGTATAGAAAAATACCCTTCCCGGCCCGGGTTTGGGTCCCGGAACCTGTTTCTGCTCATTACCATAGGCGCCGGATCCCAACAATAAAATGATTGAAATGCTAAGAAAGGTTTTAATTCCCATTTCCTATTTTCTATTTAATGACTTGTTTTAATTATCCCTGAAATGGACGATTTGTCCAGAAAAATTTTATAAAATCATTAGGATGACCCTTACCCTGATTCAACGGCTAATGGGCTTCTCTAATAAATATTGTCAATGAGAAATCCTCGTGGTATATAAAGATAAATAAAATTCAATGGCGGTTTCATTAAATCAAAAAAGGAGGGGATGACTATGTTAAAATTAATAGTTTCATTATGTCTCATCATCATTTTCTTGGCAACGGGATTCTCCTCGGAGGCTGCTCCGCTCATCATTAAGTTCGGCCATTCCGGGACAAAGGTGCATCAGTATCATATCGGGGCGACAAAGTTAGCCGAAGCCGTTGAGAGGAATAGTGGGGGAAAGATGAAGATCGAAGTTTTTCCAGATGCTCAACTCGGCGGTGAACGCGACCTCGCCGAGGGGACTCGGCTCGGAACGGTGGATATGGCTGTCTCAGCTGCTGGGAGTGTCCTGCCCCTCTGGGTCCCGGAGTTTCAGGTCGTTGAGATGCCTTTTATTTTTCGCGATCGCCCTCATACCTATAAGGTATTGGATGGCCCTGTGGGAGCTGAATTGAATGGGCTAGCAGATAAAAAAGGGATTAAGGTTCTCGGATACTGGGAGGTTGGATTCCGAAACATGACGAATAACAAACGACCGATTGTCACTCCCAAAGACATGCAGGGCCTTAAGATCCGAGTCCAGCAGTCTAAGGTATATATCGAGATGATGAAATCATTAGGTGCGATTGGTACTCCAATTGCTTTCACTGAGCTTTATTCGGCGCTTCAACAGGGAGTGGTGGATGGCCAGGAAAACCCGATTGCCACCATTCGCTCCATGAACTACTTTGAAGTCCAGAAGTACCTCTCACTGACTTTTCATACCTATACACCCGGGGCGGTCATGATCAGCCAAAAAATTTGGAACAGCTTAACGAAAGAACAAAAACAGATCCTTCAGAAATCTGTGGATGAATCAAAACATTTTCAGAGAAAAACCGTGGCCGATAAGGAGGGAGATGATCTTGCCTTCCTTAAATCCAAAGGGATGATCGTGACAGAAAAGCCAGATCTGGAGGCTTTCCGTAAGGCGACGGTGCCGGTCTATGAGGCCATGGCAAATGTGGTGCCACCGGCTCTGGTGAAGAAGATACAAGAGTCAAAATAGTTGAGAAGAAACCAAAAAAATTAAAGAGCATTTGGGCGAATGAGAAAATTCTTTTCCCTTTTCTGGGAGGTGATTTTGGCGAGCTGCGTGGTGATTCTATGCGTAGCCGTATTTCTTCAGGTGCTTCTCCGTTACGCCATCAAGGTTTCATTTCCTCCCCTCGAGGAAATTGTAAGTTTCTCTTTTATCTACACCATCTTCCTGGGAGCAGCCGTGGGAATGAAGCGGATGGAGCATCTGAATATTGATTTTCTCCCAAAACGAGCCCCGCGAAACCTCAAGAAGGTTTTCGATTTTACCATCTTCTCTGGTACGGCTCTCTTTCTTATCTTCATGGTAAAGGAGGGAATCTTCTTTGTTCGTGAATCCTACGGACAGACCACAACCTATCTCAATATATCCATCAGCTATTCTTATGCAGCGATCCCAGGAAGCGGACTCATCATGCTCTACTATCTCCTGAAACGCGGAACTTCAATCTTTCGGGGTAAAACACCTTTCGGCCATAAGACATAACGAGGATCGTCACAGATGGGAGTCCTAGGCATTGTACTCCTCATAGCATTTCTTCTCGGTATACCGATCGCCTTTGCTTTAGGACTTGCCTCACTCGCATTCCTCCTCAAGAGCGATATTCCCCTTATATTGATTGCCCAGAGGATGTACACCGGGGTTGACTTCTTCCCCTTAGTGGCTGTGCCACTCTTCGTCTTTGCTGGATTCTTGATGGAGACGGGAGGCATATCACGCCGCATTGTAGATTTAGCTCTCTCGATTGTTGGACCGGTGCGGGGATCCCTGGGTATGGGAGCAGTGGTCTCAGAGATGATTTTCTCTGGGATTTCTGGTTCCTCGATTGCAGATGCATCAGCCATGGGAGCCATTCTGATTCCGACCATGGGGAAGACAGGTTACGATGCCAGGGATTCCACTTCGATTGTTGCCGCAGCTACAGGGATGGGAATCCTCGTCCCCCCTTGCATGGCCATGGTCGTGCTCGGTGGAATGGGACAGATCTCGATCGGTGCTCTCTTTGCCGCAGGTTTTTTGCCCGCTGCCGTCATGGCCCTTGCCATCTGCATCTTCATTTTCTTCCAAGCGAGGAAGGGACGCCTACCAGGAGACCGCCATCCCTTCTCTCTGAGCCACGTATGGATTTCTTTCAAAAGGGCCGTCATTCCCCTTGGCATGCCCATCATTATCTTTGGAGGGATCCTTGGAGGTGTGACCACCGCCACAGAAGCGGCTGTCTTAGCTGCCCTTTACGGGTTCATCGTCTCAGTCTTTATTTACAAGGAGGTCTCCTATTCAGAAGTAGGAACGATGCTCGTGAACACGGGGGTTGTCACCGGAGTGATCTTGATCCTGATCGCCACCGCCTCCATCTTCTCTTGGATCATGGCAAATCAGCAGATCCCACAGGCCATCACACGATTCATGCTCACCATCGGAGAACCGTGGCTCTTCCTTCTCCTTGCCAGCATTGTCATCCTGATCGGGAGCGCTGTCCTTGATGGCCTTCCAGCGATTATTATTCTTTATCCCATTCTGCTCCCGATTGCGGTAAAACTCGGTCTCGATCCATTACATTTTACACTGGTTATGGTGGCCGCGGAGGGGATAGGAATCGTACTCCCTCCTGTGGGCCTCTGTCTGATCGTAATCTGTGGGATAAGCAAGGTCTCCCTCTCGGCGGTGACGAAACCCCTCCTCCCCTACATTATGGTCATGTTTCTAAGTCTCCTTGTCATCATGTATGTTCCGTGGATTACGCTCATCGTGCCGAGGCTATTTCATCTATACTGACATTGGATCAAATATGGCAAAGAAAGAGATCGAGTTTATAGAGTGTCAAACCGCTTTTGCTTGGCAAACCGTTGAAGGAGACTTCCATGGATTGAAAGAAAAGATTCTCAGCATCGATCCAGAAACCGGGAACTATACCCGCCTCGTCCAGTTCCCCAAAGGATATGAAGGCAAGGAGGTATTATGTCATCCTTTCTGGGAGGAGATCTATATATTGGAGGGATATTTGGTCGATGCCAAAAAGAATCAAACTTTTCAAAAAGGATCTTATGCCTGCAGGCCTCCTGGAATGATTCATGGACCTTTTCGAGCCCCAAAAGGATGCATCACATTTGAGATCAGATATTTTCTTCCTCAGATCGAGAGAGATCAATCCATATTCCATTTCATTTTAAAAAGGGGCAAGGACCGTATTCCATTAGAATTTCAAGTTAAAAGAATGGTCAATGGAGGCTATGTGGGAAGGAATCAAGAAGAGGTGAAACGTCACATCGAGGAATTGGCCAAAAAAGGCATTCCAGGACCTCCTTCGACACCCACCCTCTATCCCATTGCCATACGAACATTAACACAATCCCCATGTATTGAAGCCCTCGGAGAAGAGACCTCTGGAGAGGCTGAATTTGTTCTACTCTTGGAAAATGAAAATCGAATTTATGTGGGGGTAGGCAGTGACCATACTGATCGAAAACTCGAAGCCTTTAACATTGCATGGTCAAAGAACATACTTCCGAATGTGATCTCGAAGGAACTTTGGCTCTTCGATGACGTGCTTCCCCACTGGGACCAAATCGTCCTCCGAAGTTGGGTCACCCAGGATGGAAACCGTTCCCTTTATCAGGAGGCACCCCTCCGCTCCATCCTCCCCCCAAAAGAACTCCTCTCCTTCGTCCGTTCCAATATTCAAGGAGAGTTAAATCACATGGTGATTTTCTCTGGTACCATTGGTCTTCTCAGAGGTGAATTCATCTTCGGAGAGAAGTTTGAAGTGGAACTCGAAAATCCTGTGCTTAAGGACCGATTATCGGTATCCTATGAGGTCACTCCTTTAAGTTATGTGAAATCCTTATAGGGGATAAGGAAAATTTATGCGCGTCGCATCCGTTCAGTTGAAAGTCATTGAGGAATCTAAAGATAAATCTTTGGACCATGCCTCCGAGATGATTCGCCAGTGTCAGGGAGCAGACCTTATCCTCTTGCCAGAACTCTGGCCCGTTGGATTCATGAGCTTTGATCGTTACAGGAATGAGGCCGAAACCCAGGAGGGTCCAACCTTAACCCTCCTTCGAGCCCTGGCTAAGGAACTTTCCTGCTATCTTCATACCGGAAGTTTCGTAGAGAAGAGAGGAAATCGATTGTTCAATTCCAGTTTCTTCTTGAACCCTACAGGACAGATCCTCGGAAGTTATCAGAAGATTCATCTGTTCACCTATCAATCTCAGGAAGCACAAATTTTGACTCCCGGCACATCCGTCACCGTGATCTCAACGGAACTTGGAAACTTCGGACTGGCCACCTGCTATGACTTAAGATTTCCGGAATTGTTCAGGAAGATGCTCGATCAGGGGGCTGAATTTTTTCTTATCTCCTCTGCCTGGCCTTCTCCTCGTCTGGAACACTGGCTCCTTCTCAATCGAACAAGAGCCCTGGAGAATCTCTCCTGTCTCATCTCATCCAATTGCGTAGGGATCAATCGGGGAACGCAGTACATCGGGCACAGCCTGGCCGTCGATCCAATGGGTCAAATCATAGCCGGAAGTCATGAGGAGGAGTGTGTTGTCTGGGCAGAAGTGAATCGGGATATGATTCTGAAGGCCCGAGCGGAATTTCCTGCCTTAAAAGATCGAGTCTTTAAAACTTAGGTTATTGAGTTAATGGGTTATAAGCTTTTTTGCGTTACGCGTTCTATTACCCGCAGTCTGAATAACCGCAGTAACACTTTGCACAACCCTCTTCAAAGATAAGAGGTCCTCCACATTCAGGGCACGCCCCTCTTTGAAAGACCAGACCTAAGCTTCGTTGGAGAGAACCCCCCTCTTCCTTCGGAGGATGTTTTGGAACGGAGATTCTGACCTGGGGCTCGGTCTTTATCCTCCCTTCCTTCTCTTGAAGGTGCCATTCAATCGCCTTGGCTACGGCATCAGAGCAAGAGAGAACCTTTCCTTCCCGGTACCAGACCGGCGTATGACAGCTGATGCCTTTCAGCTGTCGAATGATATCTCCGGGCTCAATCCCCGATCGAAAAGCCAGCGAGACCAAGCGGCCGATTGCCTCGGATTGAGAGGCGACACAACCTCCCGCCTTTCCTATCTGATTAAAGATCTCAAAAAGCTTTCCCTCTTCATCTTCGTTCACCGTCACATAGAGGCTTCCGCAACCGGTGCGGATCTTTCGGGTAGAACCATGAATAACATCTTGGCGAGCCCTTGGCTTCCTCTCTTCCTGGCAAAATTCCTCTTCCTCCTTCGATCGATCTTTGCTCTGGGAATCCACTCCTTTATAAAGAACCTGTTTGGCTCGACTCCTGTCCCGGTAGATGGTCACTCCCTTACAGCCCAGCTCGTAAGCCAGTTTATAGACCTTGGCCACATCATCGACAGTGGCATCGTGAGGGAAATTGACGGTCTTCGAAACAGCATTGTCTGTATATTTTTGAAAAGCGGCTTGCATCCGGATATGATCCTCAGGAGTAATATCATGGGCCGTCACAAAGAGTTTCCGGATGTTCTCTGGAACTTCTTTAACATTCTGGATATTCCCGCTGTAGGCGACCTTCCGCATCAGCTCTTCTGAATGGAATCCTTCCTGCTTGGCCAAGGCTTCGAAGTAGGGATTGACTTCTAAAAGTTCCTTGCCCTCCAAGACATGGCGGATAAACGCCAGCGCAAAGAGGGGTTCGATTCCCGAGGAGGTCCCTGCAATAATAGAAATGGTCCCGGCAGGAGCAATGGTCGTGACCGTCGCATTTCTCATCGCATCCCAACGGCCCTTCAAAGTACTTCCATCGAAATTTGGAAAAGACCCTCTCTTCAGAGCCAACTCTCTCGAGGCCTCTCTCGCCCTCTTCTGAATAAAGGCCATCACCTTTCCCCCGATCTCCAGGGCCTTCGGGCTGTTGTAAGGAATCCCCACCAGAATCA
>JBAVGF010000395.1:0-4135 GCA_049684675.1 Thermodesulfobacteriota bacterium
GGCCTCTTGCTGATTGCATCGCTTGAATGACAGGCCCGACAGAGTTCAATGTTCGGAATCCCTGCAACGCGGTGGTCGCTGACATACTGATGGCAGAAAAAACAGTTCAACTTGGCCACCTCTTTGTGGAGGATATGATTGAAAAGGATCGGTTGATCAACAGATTCACTTTGCAAAATTGGGAACATAGAGAAAATAAGAGATTTTGTCGGAACTCGAAAACGAAACCATGCAATGGTGACAAGAAGAAGAATTAAGAGAATAATAAAAAAAAGGCGAAGCCCCATTTTCATATTTTCAGTCTATTCGCAAGGCTACAAGTCTGTCAAGGCAAAATCGATCTTTTTAGAAAAGATTGTAGTGAGAGCGCTCCAGACTCCTAACTCCGAACTAAGAACTTAATAATCTATCCACGGATAGCAGGAAGAGGACAAAGAGAGCATAAATGTTCAACTTAGTGAAGACTATTCTTACCCGAGTCCCTTGAGGTTTGAATGTAAAAAACTCGATTGCGTTCCAGATGAACCAGGATGTTGCAGCGAATAAAAAAAGGTAGACGAAATGGAAATTGATAAGCCCCAATGACGGGAAAGAGAGACCGGCGACCCCCGTCGATAGAAGCCAGATGAATACAATTCTCTTGATCTGTTGCCTTGAAAACAATTGGGTGATGGAAGGGAGTCCTGCCTTCTCATAGTCTGTTGAAAGACCCAGAAGAAGGAGCCAGAAGTGAGGTACTTGCCAGATAAAGAAGAAGAGGGCAACCCTCAATATCCGAGGGTCAAGCATACTACCTCCACCTGATACCCACCCTAAAATGGGCGGAATTGCACCGACCAATGCCCCTGGCACTGCTGCAAATGCTGTCTTATGCTTCAGGATGGTATAAATCAGGTTATACCAGAGAACAGCAAAAAGGCCTAAAGCCAGTGCCGGAACCTCCGTCCCATAAAAGAGGATGAGAGAACCTGAAAGGATCAAGCCCATTGAAATCCAGAGGGCTGCCTCAGGATTCAATCTTCCAGAGGGTATGGGCCTCGATTTTGTTCTCTCCATCAATTGATCTATTTCTCTGTCCTGATATTGGTTGAGAGCACAGGATCCGCATGCGAGAAGGAAAACGGCTCCTGTTGGCACCAACATATGAATCGTGATCTTTCCCGTTGCGAGAAGATAACCCGTGGCCGTCGAGAGAGTGGCAAGGAGAGAGATCCTTATTTTTGCAAGATCAAGGAGGATGGTGAACCATTCTCTCCATGCGTAGGCTTGGTCTTTCGAAATGCTCCTGACATTTCTTAGGGGTTGCACAATCATCCTTTCAAACTCTTTATAAACTCGACGAGTGCGTTAAGTTCGTCCTCCGTTAGACTCACTTTGGGCATGATAGGTTGAAATCCTCCTACAACATCGATATTGGGCTCTAATATATATTTCCGAATGTAAGCCTCATCGACTAAGACCGACCGTTCTTTGCCCGCCGTCAAAACCCTTTCCGTTTTTCCGAAAAGACCCTTAAAACTTGGCCCCACCCGCGGCGTTCCGTCGGTGCTGTGACAGGCGAAGCATCCCTTCTCCTGATAAAGCTTAGATCCAATGAGCGGCCCCTTTAACGCCACTTCTTGCTTTTTGGCTTGATACCATTTTTTGAACTCCTCCTGTGGAAGGACCGCTATTTTTGTAAGCATGTGAGCATGCTCAAGCCCACAATACTGCGAACACAAAACATCAAATGTCCCAACTTCTGTCGGCTGAAACCATAAATAATTAGTCATTCCTGGTACAGCATCCTGTTTGATCCGGAAGGCGGGAGCGTAAAAACCGTGGATCACATCTTGAGACGTAAGAAGCAGTTTGACCGGCTTTCCCACTGGAACTCTTAACTCTGGATCTTGAATTCCATTTTCATACTGAAACAGCCAGGACCACTGCCGGGCCACCACCTTGACCACCATTGCCCCTTCAGGGACCTTCTTCAAGAACTCGAAGCCCGTTAGTCCGTAGTAGAACATGGTGAGAACGATCAGGGTCGGTATGACTGTCCAGGTCACTTCCAGCCAGGTGCTCCCTTCAATATCAACAGGCTTGGGGTGTTTTTCTCGGCGATAACGAATGACGAAATAGACCATCAAAAATGTGATGAGTCCCAGGAGGAAAACGCAGATGAAGAGAATATAGAGAAAGACGTTATCTACAACTCTGCCGGATAGACCTGTAGACCCTAAAAAGATCATCTCGCGCCACCTCGAAAAGCCAAGTCAGAAAAAGTCAGAAGGATGAAAACGAGGAAAACGGCCAGGACAAGGGGGATGATGACTTTGAAGATGAGAAGCCTTTCGGACCTAAGGTGCATGAAATAGTTGAGGACCAATCCGGACTTCGTTCCCGCGATCGTCAAAGCGATGAGAACAGTCCAGCCGCCAAGTTCCATCCCTGCCGCACTCAGCGTCATTCCTGTAAGGATGACCAATGTTACCCAGACAAGTACGTAGTGCTTATAACTTGCCTTCCGAATCTCTTCTTCTGGTTTCATTCAGAATCCTCCGGCAATATCCTCCTCCCTTTTTAAGCTTCCCCGATCGGGAGAAAAGAAGTTGACGTAGCATTTATGTAATCAAATAGAACAACGGATAGAGAAAGATCCAGATAATATCCACCAGGTGCCAATACAACCCGGCATTTTCCAAGGGAACGAAACGCATCTGGTTGAGCGTGCCCTTGGCAATAAAAATCAGCATCACAGAGAAGACACAGACCCCCACAAGCACATGAAGACCGTGAAGTCCTGTCATGACATAGTAAAGGCCGAAGAAGAGGATCTCACCCTTCGAACGGGCTAAAAGGGTAGGAGAATTTGGATAAATGCCGTGTTCAATTTTGGTGCCCCATTCAAACCCCTTGTTCGCGAGAAATAAGAGGCCAAGAGCCATGGTGGCCATCAGCAAGACCATCGATAATTTACGCTGTCCTTTTTGAGTGGCTGCGATGGAGGCGGCAACGCTTAAGCTACTGGTCAGGAGGATGATGGTGTTCAAGGTGCCAAGAATGACTTCGAGTTCCCTCGAGGCATGATGAAAATCGACAGGGTTTTTATAGCGGTAAGCAGAATAGAGGATGAACATCCCTCCGAAGAGGAGAAGCTCGGAGAGGATGAAAAGCCACATGCCCAATTTTGCGCCGGTATCATCCCTGGTCTCTTTAAAAAGGAATGCTTTCGCCTCATCCATTTTTTGCAAACTCCTTAAAATCATAAGGGCCGTGTTGGATGACTGGAATTTTTTCAAAGTTCTCTGTCGGGGGTGGCGAAGGAATCTGCCATTCAAGAGTGGCTCCGCCCCAGGGATTGTCTTCTGCTTTTTCACCCTTAAAGAGTCCGCGGAAAAGATTGGCAAACATGACAATCAACCCGGCAACGAGAATCCAGGAACCGAAAGTGGCTGTCATGTGAAGGGTTCTGAATTGAGGGAGATAGTCATAATATCTTCGGGGCATACCCTCCCAGCCCAGTAAGAGCATGGAGAAGTAGAAGATGTTAAAGCCAACGAGCATAATCAGCCATGCCCACTTGGCCGCCTTTCGGTTATACATCCGGCCAAACATCTTGGGGAACCAGTAATGAAAAGCTGCGAAAAGGCCAAATCCCATCCCGCCGAAGATAATGTAGTGAAAATGCCCCGGTATCCAGTACGTATCATGGAGGTGCATATTAGGCGCCAACGCTCCCTGGATCAAGCCTGTCAACCCACCAATCGAAAAGAGGAAGATAAAGGCGAGGCAGAAGAGGAGAGGTGGCTCAAGGACTATCGAACCCTTATGCAGAGTTGCGACCCAGTTGAAGACTTTGATTGCGCTTGGAATGGCCACCAAAAAAGTGAGAAGGGAGAAGAGAATGTCAGCAAAATCGCTCTGCCCGCTGACAAACATATGATGGCCCCAGACGAGAGATCCTACTGCTGCGATGGCAACGCCAGAAATGGCAATCGCCATATAGCCGAAGATCTTTTTCCTTGCAAACACAGGAACAATATCAGAGATGATACCCATCGCCGGAAGGATCATGATGTAGGTTGCTGGATGGGAATAAATCCAGAACATATGCTGGTAAAGAATGGGATCGCCCCCCTTGGCTGGGTCAAAT
>JBAVGF010000396.1:0-2506 GCA_049684675.1 Thermodesulfobacteriota bacterium
TACAAATCCTGTAAAAGCAAAAAACTGGTCGAGATGATCAATACCTTCCGCGACTATTTTTATCGGTATCGGTCTGCCTTGCTCCATATAGAAAATGGCATGAGCTACTCCAATAAAGACCATCGTCAGATGTTGGAAGCGATGAAGAAGAAGAACCCAAAATTGGCAGAAAGACTTGTCCGAAAGCATTTGGCCAGAGGCAAGGAACTCGTTTTAAGGGAAATTGATGAGGGAAGAATGGTCCCTTAAGGGAGTCAAACGGTGGAGAAAAAAATTCGTATCTTAGTCGCAAAACCTGGTTTGGACGGTCATGATCGAGGAGCGAAAGTGGTGGCGCAAGCCCTGCGCGATGCAGGGATGGAGGTCATTTACACCGGTCTTCATCAGACCATCGATCAGATCACCCACACAGCCGTCCAGGAGGGTGTAGATGTCATCGGTCTATCCATTATGTCCGGAGCCCACCTGCCGATCTGTGAAAAACTGATGAAGGAAATGAAAAAGAAGAAGATCGATGACATCATGGTCGTCATCGGCGGCGTCATCCCCAAACGGGATATCCCTCCTCTCCAAAAGATTGGGATTCAGGGGATTTTTCCCGGAGGGACTCCTTTCGACAAATCGATCCAATGGATCAAAGAACACGTTAAGCAAAGAGTGTGATTCGTGCTGGTGATTCGTGATGGGTGATTTTATACTCTCCCAGTTCACGAATCACGACTCATCCTTCACACGGGAGTTTACTATGGGCGTAGCAAGATATATCAAGAATGAGAAGGACGAAGTTCAGGATGTCGTCCTCCAGTCGGGCATCCATGTCAAACCCCTTTATACGCAAAAGGATTTAGAGGAAATCGGTTTTAACCCTGCGCAAGATTTAGCTCCTCCTGGAGAATATCCTTTTACCCGTGGGATCCATCCATTGGGTTATCGAAGTCGAGAGTGGACCACTCGACAGTATACAGGTTTCGGAACACCCGAGGAAACCAATGAGCGTTTCAAACTTATGATTTCTCATGGCCAGACAGGACTCAATGTGGCGTTCGATCTCCCTACCCAGATGGGGCTTGATTCCGATGACCCATTGGCTGAGGGTGAGGTGGGAAGAGTCGGTATGGCAGTCGACTCGCTGCGTGACTTTGAAGTAGCCTTCCATGGCATCCCACTTGACCGAATCGGTGCAGGGCTCACCATCAATGCTGTGGCAAGCATCATGCTGGCGATGTTCCAGGCGACGGCGGAAAAATATGGATTTAGAAAAGATCGGGTGAGCGCTACTCCTCAAAACGATATTCTCAAAGAAATGATCGGACGGGGAGCATGGATTTTTCCAGCAAAACCAGCCGTACGGCTCATCGGTGATACGATCGAATATTCGATGAAGGAACTTCCCCGAACCAACCCTGTCAGCGTTTGTGGTTATCACATTCGCGAATCGGGTTGTTCTCCTGCTCAGGAAATCGCTTACGCCTTCCAGATTGCCAATACGTATATTGAGGAAGTCTTGCGCCGTGGCCATCACATTGACGATTTTGTCAGGAGCTTTACGTTCAACCTCAATGTCTTTGGAAACCTCTGGGAACAAGTAGCCAAATTCCGTGCGGCAAGGAAACTCTGGGCAAAAAACCTGAAGGAGCGCTATGGGGCCAAGGATAATAGGTCCCTACTTCTACGGGGACTCTTCGGTGGTGGTGGATATGGGATGACCAAAGCCCAGCCCGAAAACAATATCATTCGAGGTGCGTACTATGCCCTGGCAGCGGCTTTAGGCGGCGCTCAGACGGCGGCTCTCTGTTCCTTTGACGAAGCTTATACCATCCCAACGCCCCGAGCAGCCCTCCTCTCCCTCAGGACCTTCCAGATTCTGATGGAAGAGATCGGGTTGAGGGATACGGTCGATCCCTTGGCGGGTTCCTATTTTATCGAAACCTTGACTAAACAGATGGAGGAAAAAATTATTGAGGAGATGAAGCGGGTCGATGAGATGGGAGGGATGATCAAGGCTGTTGAGACCGGCTACGTTCAGAAAGAAGTCGCAAGGCAGGCCTACGAGTTTGAGAAAGGGGTCCAAAAGGGAGAGCTGATCAAGGTGGGAGTAAACAAATATACGGAAGGGGAGGAGATGGAGGTTGAACTCCATGAATACCGGTTGGGATCTGCAGAAGAACAGGTCCAGCGGCTTCAAGAGGTGAAGCGTGAAAGAGACAATCGAAAGGTTTCACAATTGCTGAAAGATCTCGAAAGCGGTGCAAGGGCTGAGAAGAATGTCATGCCCTATCTTCTGGAATGCTGTAAGGCTTATGCCACTGTGGGTGAGATGACAAAGGTCTTTAAGGGTGTCTACGGAGAGTTTAAAGAACCGTCCATCTTCTAAAACATGAAGTAATGGAATGTTGGAGTACTGGCATAACGGGTTTCCGACAATCCAGTATCCCAGAGCTTTCCCCCCCTGTTCACCTGCCGGTAGACATCGAAGGGGAAGCGGATTGAATCCTGTCTTCATCGC
>JBAVGF010000397.1:0-10211 GCA_049684675.1 Thermodesulfobacteriota bacterium
GATGAAGTGGGTCTCGATACCGTCTATAACATCGAAATGGTCTATTACAACGAGTCGAAGGATCCCAAGGATAAGCCCCCTGAGGCATTGATGGAGAAGATAAAGAAAGGTGAACTGGGTGTGAAGAGCGGGAAGGGATTTTATGCCTATCCAAATCCCGAATTTCTCAAACCTGACTTTTTGAACCCCAAAAAATAGAAGGTTGATCTGCGCACTTTAGATCTCTGGTGGATCCGGACTCGGGGGCTGAAAATCAATGACAGAATGAAAGGAGCTAAACCGCAGGAAGGATAAAGTCATCATTACTGCAGCCATTACGGGAAGCATTCACACGCCAACCATGTCACCCGATCTTCCCATAACACCTAAAGAAATTGCCGATGAAGCGGTCCGGGCGTATGAAGCCGGGGCAGCCGTCTGCCACGTCCATGCCCGCGATCCTAAAACAGGGGAGCCCTCTCCTGACCTTAACCTCTTTAAAGAAATCATTACAAGCATCAAAAGCCGCTGCAATATAGTCGTTTGCATTACCACCGGTGGCGGAACCGGCATGACCACAGAGCAGCGGGTGGCGCCCGTGAAGCTCTATAAACCGGAGCTCGCTTCATTTAACGCCGGTTCGATCAATTTTGCTTTATTCCCCTTAGTTTCGCGGTACAAAGAATGGAAGTTCGAATGGGAAAGAGAGCGCTTGGTAAAGAGTGAAGATGTCATTTTTTCCAATACGTTTAAGTCAATGAGAGAGTACTGCGCCGCATTTAACGAGTGTGGGACAAAGGCGGAGTTTGAAGCTTACGATGCCGGAATGGTGAATAACATTGCTTTCATGGTTCAGTCCGGCTGGACCAAAAAGCCTGTTTACATCCAATTCGTCCTGGGAGTTCTGGGAGCTCTCACCCCTAGTCCGGAAAATCTTCTATTCCTTGTCGACTACGCCCGCAGGCAGATCGGCGATTTCATATTCTCGGTTTGCGTTGCGGGTCGCGCCCAGTTTCCAATATGTACTCAATCATTACTGATCGATGGGAACTGCCGCGTTGGGCTGGAAGACAATCTCTATTTGGAGAAGGGTGTGATGGCAAAGAGTAACGCTGAGCAAGTGACGAAGATGGTTCGAATTGCTAAGGAGTTCGGAATTGAACCGGTCACTCCCGATGAAGCAAGGAAAATTCTTGGCCTGAAAGGGATAGGCAAAGTAAACTACTAATACAAACGCATTAAATAGTTTTACCGTTCCTGTAGGGTGCGTTCCCCCGAACGCACCGTCTGACCGGCATGATTGCCTGCCTGCCCGCCCTCGGTCGGGACCGGCGCTGTAGGCAGGGGATTACGCCCTCACCCTTCCCCTCTCCCTGCGGCGGAGAGGGAGTGAGGTTTTCCCCAAATCAATCCCATTTCTATCAATCCTTTGTACTAATGTACTAAATTCAACACATATCACAAAAAGGGAAGAATCTTCCCATTTCAAACTTGACAAACCTATTGGATTCATTTAGTTTTTAAAAAATGAATAGCCGGCTCATTCTGGCCTCTAAGTCTCCTCGCCGAAATGAATTGCTAAAACAAATGGGCTTTGATTTTGAGGTCATCCCAAGCAGGGTGGCAGAGAATTTTATCCAAACAGAATCCCCTGAAGAGCATGTCATTCGATTAGCTGAGGCCAAAGTCAGAGATGTAGCAGGTGAGTATCACGATTGCTGGGTGATCGCGGCCGATACCATTGTCTATATCAATGGGTCCATTTTGGGAAAGCCGAAAGGCCGAGAAGAGGCTGCCGGAATGCTACATCGCCTCAGTGGCCAAGAGCATTCGGTACTAACCGGGTTTTCTGTATGCCATTTGGAAAAGATGAAGAATGATAAGGAGGCGGTCCAAACGGCGGTGAGAATAAAAAGTCTCACGACTGCCGAGATAGAATGGTATGTGCAGACAGGGGAACCCTTTGATAAGGCAGGAGGGTACGCTGTTCAGGGGATTGGTGCTTTTATGATCGAATCCATCCGGGGTTCTTATACCAATGTCGTAGGCCTCCCCCTCTGTGAGTTGATTCAGACGCTGAGTCGTTTAGGGGCTATCAAAATTGCAGACGGCAGATGGCAGGTAGTTAATGGCTGAAAATATCTCTGGGCGAGAGAACCCTACATTTTCTTTGTGATGTTTCATGACGGGTCTGTCACCCTCAAACAATGGAAGTTGCCCCCTACTCAGCCCCTCCCCCTTGATGGGGGAGGGTGAGGGAGGGGGTGATGATGGTATGATCCCCCCCACCCCCTCCCTCTCCCGCCAGGGGAGAGGGGATAGTCAGTTTATTTTCTGAGCAATTATTATGTCAGCTGTCAAAGAAAATTTATTGAGGGTGATGGAGAGAATAGAAAGGGCCGCGCGAAAAGCAGGGAGAGACCCGAAAGAGATCAACTTGGTTGCCGTCTCCAAGACGGTCGAGGTTGCTCGAATCAAGGAGGCCATTGAAGCGGGGGTGTCTATCCTGGGCGAAAATTATATCCAGGAGGCGCAGAAAAAGATTGAAGAGATAGGGCGACCTGCCTGCACTGAGCGTTTCGGCGAAGGCAGGCCCCTCTCCTGGCACTTCATCGGCCATCTTCAATCGAACAAGGCGAAATATGCCATTCGCCTCTTCGATATGATACACTCTTTAGACAGCTATCCCCTGGTTGAGGAATTGAACCATAGGGCAGAGCAAGCGAATCGGGTGATCAATGTAATGATTGAAGTAAATCTTTCTAAGGAGACCACTAAATTCGGGACAGACGAGGACAGGGTGCTCAATCTCGCCGGGAAGATTCAAACCCTTCAACATCTTTCCTTAGAGGGACTGATGACCATGCCACCCTATTTCGATTCGCCGGAAATGAGCCGTCCCTATTACATTGCCCTTCGAGAATTGAAGGAGAGGATGGTCAAAGAAGGAATTCCGATGAAAGAACTCTCCATGGGAATGTCCCATGACTTTGAGATCGCTATTGAGGAAGGAGCCACCTATGTTCGGGTGGGCACAGCGATCTTTGGACTACGAAAATGAATAAGAAAGTTCGAAGCTCAAAGTTCAAAGTTCAAAGTCATAAATTCCAAAGAAAAGCGACTATCTTTTTATGGATACTTTTGATGGTGGCAAGTGCTTGTGCGAAAAAGGGTCCCCCCATCCCTTTGGACTCGATCGTTCCTATGAGAATTGTGGATCTCCAAGCCATCCCCAGGGAAGGTCGCCTTCTCTTGGAGTGGAAGACCCCTAAGGAAAATACAGATAAAACGCCTCTTACCGATTTGGTAGAATTTCAGATTTTAAGGTCCGAAGGAGTTCTCGTCGGAGATGAATGTAAAGGATGCGGAGGGAAGCCAAAGGTTGTCTATAAGATGAAGCTGGGCAGCCAAGAAGAGGAGAAGAAAAAAAGAATAGCGCTCTTTTTTGAGGATCAAGAGGCGAGAAGGGTCTATGTCTACGAGGTTGTTTCTGTCAATCGAAGAGGTTACCCGAGTTCTCCCTCGAATCCGGTGACCGTCTACTGGGACCATCCTCCTCAAGCGCCAACGACGGTGAGAGCGGAGCGCGGGGATAAGAAAGTGGCTCTCTCTTGGGAGCCTGTCGAGGGGACGACAGGCTATAATGTTTATAGGAGGACAGAAGGAGAAGAGGAGTTTCCGCTCAACCCGTTGAACAGGGAGCCGCTCAAAGCAGGCGAGTATAGCGATCTGAGTGTGCAGAACGATACCAAATATATCTATTCGGTGAGGGCAGTGACGAGAGTCGTCAAGACCGACGTGGAGGGAAAGGGATCTCCGGGTATAGCCGTGACTCCGATCAAGCTTACTCCACCGAGTGCCCCCGTTGAATTGGTGGCCATTCCTATTAAGGAAGGGATAGAGTTACACTGGAGGACGAATCGGGAGCCCGACATTCTGGGGTATAATGTCTATCGAAGAAAACCCGGGGAAAAAGAATTTCAAAGGTTGAATGAGACCCCCCTGTCAAAGGACACTTATCTTGATACCGGTGTTGTTCTTCAACAAGAATATGAGTATGTTATCACGGCGGTGGATAACTCCGCCCGAAGAAACGAGAGTCCCCACTCCGAAGAGGTGAGGGTGAAGTATCTGTACTAATGCGGATTTCGGCCCCCTCACCCCTCCCTCTCCCCTCGGGGGAGAGGGAGGGGTGAGGGGCATTCCGCAATTGGAGGAAGGGATGCATTTTTTCGAATATAAGGACCATCAGCTTTATTGTGAGGGGATTCCCATTCAGCAAATCGCTGAAAAGGTCGGTACCCCTTTCTATCTCTATAGCTACCAAACCTTAGTCAGACATTTCACCGTTTTCGACGAGGCCTTCAAGGGGATTCCTCATCTCATTTGCTATTCTGCCAAGGCCAATTCCAATCTGGCCCTTCTCCGTCTCTTCGTCAACTTGGGCGGGGGGGTGGATGTGGTCTCCGGCGGCGAGCTCTATCGGGCCCTCAAAGGTGGGGCCGACCCGCGAAAAATTGTCTATTCAGGAGTAGGGAAAAGAGAAGATGAAATTGAATACGCCCTGAAAACGGGCATCCTCATGCTCAATGTGGAGTCATCTCAGGAGCTTCAGGTGATCAATGAGGTGGCAGGCCGAATGGGCAAAAAAGCGCCGGTCGCCATCCGGGTCAACCCGGATATTGATCCCAAGACACATCCTTATATCTCAACGGGCTTGAAACAGAGTAAATTCGGGATTGACATCCTTCGCGCGCCAATGGCTTACCGTCTTGCTTCGCAGTTGCCAAATCTGAGGATTGTAGGCATTGATTGTCATATCGGATCCCAACTGGTCGAGGTAGAGCCCATTATTGAGGCCCTGAGGAAACTGAAACAATTGGTAGAGAATTTGAGAAAGGAAGGAATAGAGGTTCACTATTTGGATTTGGGAGGAGGTCTCGGGATCACTTATGAGGATGAGGAGCCTCCTCATCCCGTAGAATACGCCTCCACCATTCTTGAAGAGATTCGAGGATTCGGCCGTACGCTCATCTTGGAACCGGGGCGCGTCATCGTCGGGAATGCAGGGGTATTGATATCAAAAGTTCTCTACACAAAAGAGAATGAAGAAAAGCGGTTCGTGATCGTGGACGCGGGGATGAACGATCTCGTTCGACCCAGCTATTACGGGTCCTATCACCAAATCCTCCCTGTCAAGGAGGAGGTCCGGGAGGAGGTCGTGGTCGATGTGGTAGGCCCCATCTGCGAGTCGAGCGACTTTTTCGCAAAAGGACGAAGCATCCCAAGTCTCCGCGCCGGTGAATTGATTGCCTTGATGAGTGCGGGTGCCTATGGATTTTCTATGTCCACCAACTATAACGCAAGGCCCAGGATCGCTGAAGTTCTCGTTCGGGACGACCAGATGTTTGTCATCCGTGAGAGAGAAGAGTATGAGGACCTCATCAGGGGAGAAGAGATACCGGATTTCTTAACATCCGTAAAGGGTAAGGAGTAAGGCGTAAGGTGTAAAGTATTTTCCCCTTGCGTCTTACGCTTCACGCTTAACGATGGGAGAGTTGATGAAGATTCCTTTTATGAAGATGAGCGGGAGCGGTAATGACTTTATCCTCATCGACCATCGGGAACCCTTCCTGAAAGAGGATCGTCTGAAAGACTTCATCCAAAAGGTCTGTCAAAGGAGAGTTTCCGTGGGAGCGGATGGTCTCATCCTGATCGAGCGATCCGAGAAGGCCGATTTCAGATGGCGTTTCTATAATGCCGACGGCAGTGAGCCAGAAATGTGCGGCAACGGGGGGCGTTGTGCCGCCCGCTTTGCCTATTTAAAGGGGATCGCAGGTCCCTCTCTGAAATTTGAGACCTTAGCTGGAATCCTTTCTGCCCAGGTGGACGGAAAAAGGGTAAAGCTTGAAATGACAAAACCGTTTGGCCTCAAGCTCGACGAGACTCTTCTCGTTGATGGGGAGAAAGAAGTTTTTTCGTCCATTAATACAGGCGTTCCCCATGCCGTTCTTTTCAGGGAAGACCTTGAGAAGTTGGATATCGTCAAAATCGGCAGGGCGATTCGGCACCATTCCCATTTTGCGCCTGCTGGAACCAACGTGAATTTTCTAAGGGTAGAGAAAGGGGCTTCATTATCCATCCGTACCTATGAACGGGGAGTGGAGGGCGAGACCCTTGCCTGTGGCACAGGGGTGGTGGCTGCAGCATTAATTGTTGCCTTCAAGGGGCTGGCAAAATCTCCGGTGTCGATTAAGACCAGGGGGGGCGAGGTGCTGATGGTTTATTTTGAGATCGACGGCAGAGAAGTAAAAAGAGTTTTTTTTGAGGGAGACGTCCACTTCATCTATGAAGCTGAGATGTGGGAGGAGGCCTATCAATGAAAGAGATCAAAGCCATTGTCGTTGGCGCAGCCGGGAAAATGGGAAGCCGAATCATTCATATCATTCACGAAACTCCTTCTATTGTCCTCTCCCGTGCTATCGAGAGGCCGGATCATCCGTCCATTGGGAAAGATATCGGAGAAGTCATCGGATTGGGGAAAATGAATATTCCTTTGGAAGGAGATCTGAAGAAAGTCGGAGGCGACGTAATCATCAACTTTACAAATCCCAAGAGCTCCATAGAGAGTCTGGAGTTTGCTAAAGAGAAGGGTTTGGCCATGGTCATTGGAACCACCGGTTTGAGTCCGGAGCAGATTGAGAGGGTCAAGGACCTTGCGAAGAGCGTCCGGTGTGTTTTCTCGCCCAATATGAGCGTGGGGGTCAATGTCATGTTCAAGATCGTCCAAGAGGTCGCTCAGGTCTTGGGCCCGGACTATGACATTGAAATTTTTGAAGCCCATCATCGTCTCAAGAAAGATTCGCCCAGTGGTACGGCAGTGAAATTGGGAGAGTTGGTGGCCAAGGCGGTGGGACGAGATTTTGGTAAAGTAGGAGTCTATGGCAGGAAGGGGATGGTGGGCGAGAGGACGAGAGAAGAGATCGGGATGCAGGTGATCCGGGCAGGGGATATTGTAGGAGAACACACCGTGCTCTTCGGTGGGGTTGGTGAGAGATTAGAGATCATCCACCGTGCACACAGCCGGGATAACTTTGCCCGTGGGGCCATCAGGGCAGCCCTGTGGGTGGTGAACCAGCCCAACGGGCTTTACGACATGCAGGATGTGTTGGGGCTGAGATGAACGAGAGCAATGTCAAATGTCAAGCTTCAAAGTTCAAATAAACCTCAAAGTCCAAAAAAAAATGCTTTTCCATTTAGTCATTTGTCATTGATTTGAGATCTGGGTTTTGACATTTGGATTTGGTCATTTAAATTTAATGGGAGGTAAAATGAAGATTATTCGATATCAGGACGGGACAAAAATCAACTGGGGAGTTATCGAGGGAGATGCCGTTCGTGAGATGGGTGGAGATCCCTTCGCGCACTTCCACCTGACCTCCAAGACAAAAAAGATGGGGGAAGTGAAGCTCCTCTCACCCTGTCTCCCTTCAAAAATCGTCGCCCTGGGCTTGAACTACCGGGACCATGCGGAAGAGATGAAGCTCGTCATTCCTAAAGAACCTCTTCTCTTTCTCAAGCCTTCGACGTCAGTTATCGGCCCAGGAGAGGCCATCGTCTATCCGAAGATGTCCAAGAGGGTGGATTACGAAGCGGAGCTGGCTGTGGTCATCGGGAAAGCGGCGAAAGGAGTTTCGGAGGAGAGGGCAACGGAATATATCCTCGGATACACCTGTTTGAACGATGTGACCGCCAGGGATTTGCAGCCCAAGGACGGTCAGTGGACGACCGCAAAAGGCTTTGATACCTTTGCTCCCATCGGTCCCTGGATTGTGACGGACATCGATCCCCATCGTTTAGATGTTTCGAGCTATCTCAACGGAGAGAGGCGTCAGCATTCCAACACAAAGAACCTCATCTTTGGCCCCCGTCAACTGGTGAGTTTCATTTCACAGGTGATGACGCTTCTGCCGGGGGATGTGATCGCCACGGGCACGCCTTCCGGAATCGGTCCGATGAACGTTGGCGATAAGATCGACGTGGTGATAGAAGGAATCGGTACTCTAAGCAATGATCTGGTTGCGGAGGAATAATTAGGAGATTGGAGATGAGCAGAAAGAAATCGATTGGACTCTATCATCGAGCGTGGGAGATCATTCCGGGTGGAGTGAACAGCCCGGTCAGGGCCTTCAAGGCCGTCGGCGTTCCACCCACTTTTATTGAGCGGGCGAAGGGATCGAAAATTTTCGATGTGGACGGTAATGAATATATTGACTATGTGGGGTCTTGGGGACCAATGATCCTGGGCCACGCCCACCCAAAGGTTGTGGCAGCACTCAAAAAAGCTATCTCAAATGGAACGAGCTTCGGTGCCCCCACCCCTCTGGAAGTGGAGCTTGCGTTTAAAGTGAAGAAGGCCTTTCCCTCCATGGAATTGGTGAGGATGGTCAGTTCCGGAACCGAAGCCGTGATGAGTGCGATTCGGGTGGCAAGAGGTTACACAGGAAAGGTTAAAATAATCAAATTCGAAGGATGCTACCATGGCCACGGTGATAGTCTGCTGGTCAAGGCAGGCTCGGGTGCAACCACCTTCGGTATTCCCGATAGCCTGGGTATTCCAGAGGATTTAGCAAAACATACGCTGACCGCCACCTACAATGACCTGGAAAGCGTAAAAGCCCTGGTCAATCAATATCCAGAGCAGATCGCCTGCATCATTGTGGAACCCATTGCAGGAAACATGGGAGTCGTCCCACCTGAAAGAGGATTCTTAGAAGGATTGAGAAAGATTTGCGACGAGAAAGGAATCCTTCTCATTTTTGATGAAGTGATTACCGGGTTCCGGGTGGCCCTTGGAGGTGCCCAAGAGCTATACAAGATCGAAGCCGATATGACCTGCCTCGGAAAGATTATCGGGGGCGGTCTTCCGGTAGGGGCCTATGGTGGGAAGAGGGCGATTATGGAAAAGGTGTCTCCTCTTGGAGGAGTCTATCAGGCCGGGACGCTTTCCGGGAATCCTCTGGCGATGACCGCGGGGATTGAGACGTTAGGGCTTTTAAAGTCGAAAAAGGTCTATCAGGAGTTAGATAAGAAGACGTCCTATTTGACAGAAAACATTTCTGAGAGGGCGGAGGAAAATGGAATTCCTTTTTCCATCAATCAAGCCACTGGGATATTCACCCTCTTTTTTACCCGGGGTCCGGTCAAGGATTATCAGACTGCCAAGTTGAGCGATACCAAGCGATTTGCCCAGTTCTTTGTCGAGATGATGGAGCAGGGTATTTATCTTCCTCCCTCCCAATTCGAAGCCTGGTTCATTTCTCTGGCCCATACGCAGAAGGATCTGGATAAGACCATCGAAGCCTGTGATAACGCCTTCAGGAGAATTTAGTGTCTGTCCACAAACGCACCTTCCGTCATGCCGGACTTGATCCGGCATCCAGACGCCGTCCCGACGAAAGTCGGGGACCATCTCAAGGACTGGGTCCCGGTTTTCACCGGGAACCCTGGATTCCGGCTTTCGCCGGAATGACGTGTCTCATTGAAAGCAGCAGTTTACAGACAGACTGTATTTAAATCCCGGAGACTAAAATGTTTGAAGGAGGATTCGCGTCGTGGATGACGAATTGAAGAAAAAGACTCAAGAGACAGCTAATCGACTTTTCGGTAAAGGGATCAAGATGGATCCCCCTTACCTGACGTGGAAGGAATTCGATAGAGACCTTGCCAATGATTTATCCCTATTTATCACGGGCAAGCTCTATTCGAGAACGGTTTTAACCCTGCCCGAAAGACAGATGGTTGCCTGCGCCATGCTGGGGGCGCTGCGCGCCACGGATGAATTGAAGCTGCATGTGAATGCCGCATTGAATGTCGGCTGTGACCCGAGGAAGCTTGCCGAGGTCTTTTTCCAATTAGCTCCCTATGCGGGAATGCCTGCTGTGAATGAAGCCCTTCATGTTTTCCGGGACGTGCTGAAGGAAAGAGGAGAGTGGCCCATCAAATAGAAGTTCTTCAAAGGTAGTCATTGCGAGAGTCCCGCTTTGGCGGGACGACGTGCCTGCACGCTGCAGTGCTTGAACAACAGGGCTCTCAGTAGTATGAAGTTCCGGCACGCAGGCGTGGCAATCTCACATGATTCCATCTTGAAGGTTATTGAATAGTAGGAAACCCCACACCACAACTGCCTTTTTTGTTTCAAGCCTTCAGCCTGGCGCGTACAAATGTGATGT
>JBAVGF010000398.1:0-6103 GCA_049684675.1 Thermodesulfobacteriota bacterium
GTCTTCCTCGATTACCTTTAATAGATCATTCTCTATCGATCCATATCTCTCATCGCCTTGGTATTCATAACGTAATATTTTCATATCGAATCCCTCCTCATTCCAGGTTTTTATGCAATCGATGAGATGGATACTTTGAGATGCTAAGAAAGGAAGTAGATCTTCTCAGTCACCAATTTCAACCACAATTTTTTCCCTTCTCTTCTTGAGCGTAGGGATGATTGAGGATAACAGCATAAGAAAAGTAACCAGTAAGAGTCCAGCTGATATTGGCCGTTGAAAAAAGATAAAGGGACTTCCATTTGAAAGAAGCAATGACCGCCGCAAGGACGCCTCCATGATGGGGCCCAAAACAAATGCGAGCACAAGAGGAGGCGTATCATATTTATATTTTCTCATTAGATAACCGAGAACACCAAAAATAATCATCACAAATACGTCTCCCAGACTGTTTTTTAAACTGTAAGAACCGATCAAGCAAAAAAGGAGAATCAAAGGAAAGAGAATGCTGTAAGGAATCCTTAAGGCACGCACCCAAAGACCGATCAGGGGTAGATTAAGAATTAACAGCATAATATTTCCTATGTACATGCTCGTAACCACCCCCCAGAATAGATCGGGGTGTTCCTTGATCAGAAAAGGTCCGGGTTGAATTCCATGAATGATCAGAGCTCCTAACAGAATCGCCATAACAGGATTGGCTGGAATGCCAAGGGTCAACATAGGAATAAAGGCCCCGCCTGCGGCAGAGTTGTTGGCCGACTCTGGGCCGGCCACCCCCGCGATCATTCCGGTGCCGAATTTCTCCGGTGTCTTGGAGAGGCGTTTTTCAACGGCATAGGAAACAAAGGAAGCAATAACCGCCCCGCCGCCCGGCAGGATGCCAAGAAAAAAACCGATAATAGACCCCCTAACGAGAGCCCACTTGGACTCTATCCAGTCCCGGACCGTTGGAAGCAAGTTGCTGATCTTGGTATTAAAAATTTCTGTCTTAATAGGCTTCTCCAGATTGGATAAAATCTCCCCGATTCCGAAGAGTCCCATCACGACAGGTACGAGGCCTGGGCCATCAAGAAGAGTCTCGCTTCCGAAGGAAAATCGCGGAATTCCTGTTAGGTTGTCAAGGCCGATGGTTCCTAAGAAGATGCCGAGCCCCGCCATAAGGAGGGCTTTGCTCATAGACCCAGAGGAAAGAAAACCGAGCAGCGTTAAACCCAATATCATCAGCGAAAAATATTCTGCTGGACCAAATTTCAAGGCTGCCTCAGCAAGGGGGGGTGCCACGACCATTAATGCTACAACGCTAAAAGTACCGGCAATAAAACTCCCGATGGCACTCATTCCTAATGCGGGTCCTGCTCGCCCCTGTCGGGCCATTTGATAACCATCGAGACATGTTACCACGGAGGCAGCCTCCCCTGGGATATTCACTAAAATGGAGGTAGTAGACCCTCCATACATAGCTCCGTAATAGATCCCTGCCAACATAATGATCCCTGAAATTGGGTTCAGGCGGAAGGTCATTGGTAGCAAAAGCGATATGGCAGCCGTTGGTCCCACTCCAGGTAGAACGCCAACCAATGTGCCTATCACACACCCAGTAAAACAAAACAAGAGATTAATCGGTTGGAGAGCAACGCCAAATCCATTTAAGACATTCCCGATTAAGTCCATGCCAAATACCCCTAAAATCCCAAAATACCCTTAGGAAGATTGGCTTGAAGCCATGTATCAAAAAGAAGATAGGATAAAATCGAAGTCAGTACAGCCCCAACGATGCTCTTAAGCCAGTTTTCAGAACCAACGAAATGAATGAAAAAAAGGATCAAAAGGAAAGTGCAAATTAGAAACCCAACAATGTCCAGAAAGAAAGTATAAATAAGGAGACCCAATACAACGAAGATAAGCTTTCGAAATTGAATGTTCTCCCATAACTTTTCAGTCTTACCTTCTTTGTCGAAATACGCCTGCATGAAGGTTAGGGCTGAAAAAATACAGATGAGAATCCCGGCTAAAAAAGGCATAAAACCAGAGCCGGGCATGCTTGCGGTTCCAAGGTCAAATTGCGGGGCATAAAGGGTGATGAATAAACCCGCACAGAACCATAGGGTACTGCTTATGAGGTCATGTCTTCTCATGGATTATCTTCGGAGAGGAGGGAAGAAGGGATAATGATCCCCTCTTCCCATAAGAATTACTTCTGTTCAATTTTCTCGCAAAGTTTACCAGTGCTCTCGTAAAGCTCCCTTAGGAACTTCCTGAAATCTTCAGGATTCCTGTAGACCAATGGGAGGTCAAATTGTTTAAGAGAATTTTTGAATCCAGAATCTTGCAACCCTTTATAAAAGGCGTCGTGGAGGATTTTCACCCGTTCCTTGGGAAGACCCTTCGGGCCAACAATGCCAATGACACTGGGCGCCACTATATTGTATCCCAGTTCAACAAGAGTAGGGACATCTGGGTAGCTGTCCATCCGTTTGTCCATTAGGATGGCCAGTAGTCGAAGCCGACCCGCGTCCACTTGTGCCTTCCATTCAGTTGTTTGTGGACAAAAGTCCACATGCCCACCCAAAAGCGCCGTAACAGCCTCATTCCCGCTACCGAAGGGGATATGAGTCCATTTGACTTTGGCGGCCTCTCCTAACTGTATCGTGACCAAATGTTGAGGGGTACCTGCCCCAGCGGTGCTGTATTTAACCTTGTTAGGATTGGCTTGAGCATAGGCGATTAAATCTTTCAGTGTTTTCCAGGGCGCATCGGCTTTAACCACTAGACCATACTGATAGACGCTATATTGAAGGATAGGATCGAAGTCGTTGACTGGGTGATAGGGGACCTTTCGCAAATGGGCACTTAGAACTCCCCCGCTTGAAAGGACACCGATTGTATATCCATCGGGCTTTCTTGTTTTGAGTTCCCCCAACATCACTGAAGACCCTCCTCCGGGTTTATTGATAATAACAACCGGTTGTCCTAAAATCTTTGAAGCGGCGTCTGCCAATGCCCGAGCGGGTATATCGGTAGAGCCACCCGCACCGTAACCCACCCACAGTTCGATGGCTTTGGCGGGAAATTCCGTTGCCCCCATACAAGGACGGTTTGCCACCCATACGGCAAAAAAACTGACCAGAAATAAGCCGATCAAAATACGTTTTTTCATCGTCCTACCTCCTTAATAATTTGTTATGAAGTTGATCAAACCTTGAACTTATGCAATGGCAATAGGTCTTATCGGTGATCCCGCACCGCCCCTAATCTTGAGTGGAAGTGCAATAAATAAAAAGGCGTAGGTGCGATTCTTCGACAACTCGTCTAAGTTCAGCATTTCCATTATCTGTATCCCATTTTCTACTAACAAAATCACATGGCACGGCAAATGATGGGGCGGGACCTTATCATAGGCCGTCGTATCCGAGCCGGTGAAAGAAATTCCTTTTTGAGCTAAGAATTTGGCCCCGCCCTCAATAACGCCTGGTACTCCCTCTTCAATGGAAAGGTATTTGCGACGATCATCCCAAAATTTCATCCAACCCGTTCTTATCAAGACCACATCCCCTTCTTCAATTTTAACTCCTTCCTTTTCAGCAGTCTCCTCCATCTCTTTTTCACCTATGCCGAAATCGTGGGGCAAAACCTCCAAATTCAAAAGCGGAGGAATATCCAGGAGCACCCCCTTTCTTACAACGGGAGGAGTCGTTTCTATTCCCATAACCTTCAACCCATTCTGATAATCCTGTAGACCCGATATATCGATATCGTTGGTTATTCGATTGTTACGAGCGACATGCGCTTTGGCATCCAGATGGGTCCCTGTGTGTCCGCCCATCGTAAATAGGTCATTACAAAAACTAACTCTCTCTTTCTCAAGAGTAATATCCCCATGTTTTTTTAGTAGAGTATAAGCAAAGGGCGGCTGATTCGGGTGATGAGGCATCCCTGTGAAATAGGGCTGACCCAGATCGAAGACCTTGGATTTCTTAAGAAGTTCTTTGAGGTGATTAGCTAACATAAATCTCTCCGCTCGTATCATGCCCATTTTCTATCGCTCCTCCTGCCTTTATAGTAGAACAATAGCCGAAAAGCACTTGGGGCTGTTGGGGTGAATGAAGGCTACATGGCCCCCTTTTGAAACACCTATTTTCTCCAGGCCATGGGCCAACCGGTTTGTTATTTCGTCAAAGGCTTGGTAGCTGATCGCGGTATCCTCGCCAGAAAGAAGTACCCTATTGCCATATTCTTCGGCTCTCATTCTTACGAATTCTACTAAGTCAGTAGCCATCTAAAGGATTGTTCTTCCTCCATCAAGGCAAATGGTTTGTCCGGTAATATAATTAGAAGCTTCTGAAGCCAAAAAAACAACAGTGCCCATGATATCTTCTGGTCCACCTACCTTTCTTAAAGGGGTTGATTCAATGATGCTTTTATAGGCCGCAGGGTCTTTAAGCCTGTCAGCTACTAAAGGTGTGGCAAAGTATCCAGGCGCAACTGCATTGACATTAATGTTGTAGGGTGCCCATTCTTCTGCCAATGCTTTTGTGAGCATGACGATTCCAGCTTTGGTCATTGCATATACGGAGTTAGGTATTCCAGCTCTGACGAGAAAAGCGGCGGCCGATGCGATATTAATAATCTTTCCCCTTTTTTCTGGTATCATGATCCGAGCAGCGGCCTGACAGCAAAAGTAAACGCCTTTCGAATTCACTCTGACGGTGAAGTCGAAATCCCCCGGAGTAATATCGAGTGCTTTTTTATGGACATTGACACCAGCATTATTGACTAAAATGTCCAGACTTCCTAACTCACTTCGGGCCACATTCATCATCCTCGTCACAGCCTCAATATCTCCCACGTCCATTTCCATGAAAATAGCTTTTCTTCCCATCTTCTTGATTTCTTCAGATGTTCGCTTTGCATACTTTGGCACTATATCGGCCACCAAAATGTTGGCTCCTGCCTCTGCCAAACCCAAAGCGATCCATCTCCCCAATCCCTGACCAGACCCCGTGACCACTGCCCCTTTGCCCTCTAAAGTATATTTTGGAAATTTATATGATTCGTCTTGCCTTTTCATTCAATGCACCTATTTTATGTCTCTCTTACCGAATGAATCATTTGATGTTGAGCAAGATTCATCTTCACTGGTAATGCTCGTTTTAGCCAATCCGCTTATTTGAATGTTGGACAATATGGTATGGAAAACCGGATACAATAGTAATAGTTACTTGTCAAGAAAAAAATGTATTACGCCCTAAAATTCTAAAATGAGTTGCTCAGGACCTGTGCGGTAGTCAAAACTTGTTGACTTAACTCAGAACCTTTTAGTAGACTTAAAAGGAGGTCGCCAGACGCAAAATATCCTTGTGAGTGATTCTGAAATAGAAAAGGAGGAGATAGGAATGAATCCATTTTCTGTGGAATCGTGGAAGCAGTTCCGAGAAACGCTGGGGCTAAGGGAATCCCCGCTGGGAATTTATTACACAAACGATAAACCCGAAGGGGTTACGCCGAAGGAGGGACCGTCGGGGTGCATGTTCGGACTGCTTCGGAATGCGAGCAGAAAAAGGGGGACGGTGTATTTCGACAAAACTCATTTCGGATGCCCGGGAGGGGCCTACTATATGGGATTTTTTGAATCCCCCAGGCCCAATATCGAATATTTCCTCTCCTGCGGAATTCCTGGTGAAATGGAGGGAGAGCGATATATCAAGACACCGGAAAGGGCCAAGGAATATTTCATGAAGATGATCCCCAGACGAGCACCGGCCACCTTTTGTGTCTTCAAGCCCGTTGAGCAATTCCAGATGGGTACGGAGCCGGAAGTGGTTGTCTTCTTCGCTCCGCCGGATATCCTCTCGGGACTCTTCACTTTGACGAACTATGCCCTGGAGAGAACGGACGCTGTTTACGCACCCTTTGGTTCCGGGTGTGGAACGATTCTCACTTATCCCTTGAAGGAAGCTGGAAAGGAACAGCCCCACGCGATCCTGGGAATGTTCGATGTCTCTGCAAGACCCATGGTTGAAAAGGACGCGCTCACCTTTGCCATGCCCTATTCGGTACTCTTAAAACTCTTGGAGAATGTTTCCGGCAGCTTCCTTCAAAC
>JBAVGF010000399.1:0-3923 GCA_049684675.1 Thermodesulfobacteriota bacterium
TCTTTTTCCCAACTCCCGGGAGCCTCGTCAGGGCTTCTATGAGGTGATCGATGGGCTTGGCGTGGGCAGACATTTCTTCAAATCCAAATTTCAAAATCCCTGCCTGACCGGCAGGTAGGCAAATGCCAAATGAATTTCAAATCTGCAAATTTTCAAAACAGCCCCGGGATGCTTAAACCGCCCGTGACCTTTTTCATCTCTTCTGTCATCAACTCCTGAGATTTTCGGATGGCTTCATTCACAGCCGCTACAATTAAATCCTGTAACATTTCTACGTCTTCTCGATTGACCACTTCCGGGTCGATCCGAATGCTGAGGACCTCCTGCTTTCCATTCATCACGACATTGACCATGCCTCCTCCGGAACCGGCTTCCACTTTTTTCCCGGCCATCTCCTCCTGGAGTTGAGAAATTTTGGAATGGATCTCCTGAGCCTGTTTTAATATGTTTCCCAAACCTTTTGTCATAAGCTTCTCCTATTTCCCCTCCACAATCTTTCCGTTAAACAGACGGAGAGCTTCTTGGATGATGGGGTTCTCTTCCTCCCGTTTTTCTATTCTCTTGTCCAGCTCACTGTGAGCTGTCTCTTCTTTGTTGAGTGGCACCCGCCCCTTTGTCCCGATCCCCTCGCTCAAAGGAGAAACGATCACTTTCGTCTTTTTTTGAAGATATTCCTGACAGATCGATTCTAATTGGCTCCGATTTTCTTTTTCCAACATTCTCTCATAGTGAAAAGAATCTCTTTCGAAACCAATCTCAATCTTCTCATCGCTCAGATAAACAAGATTCCCCAAGGCCAAGAATGAACCCAATATGGGGTTCCTCGCTCTTGTAAAATCAACCAACCCTTTCCATGTCTCTTCCCAGATTCTTGGGGGAATGCTGCCTAATTCCTCCTCTTTCTTCAAATGCTCCTTTTCTTCAAAGGCTTTTGCCTCACTGATTTTTTCCTGCTTCCTGGACTGTGTCTCTTCTTGTTCTTTAGCTTTTTCTGTTTCCTCTGAATGGATACCTCTTCCCGAAGCGGAGGAGGATTTCCTCTCGCCCCCTCCTCGCGGCAGGTCCTTGCTTTCTAAGGCCTCCAGCTTCTTGAGCATCTCATCGATGGGAAGGACGGGCGGTAAAGTGGCCATTCGAATCAATGTCATCTCCAGCATGGTCCGAGGAAAAATGGACTGTGCTATTTCCTGCTCTCCTTTCAAAAGAAGACTGAAGAGATAGTTCAATTGATCGAATTGGAATTTCCCCGCCTGCTTTTTAAATAGCTCCAGTTCTTCTTCGGGCAATTCCATTAACCCTTCCGGATGTTGACTGACCTTGATGAGGATTAAATTACGAAGATATTGAAGAAGCTCTCGGCAGAAATGTTGGAGATCGTATCCAAAGTGATAGACATGCTCGATGACCTCCAGGCACCGCTCGACATCCCTACGGGCAAGGGCTTCTATGGCATCGCTGAGAATTTTGTGATCGATGAGCCCAAGGACTTCGGCGATATCTTCATCACGGATGGTCTTCCCTGCATAAGCGATCACCTGGTCGAGGAGACTTTGGGCATCCCTCAGGCTCCCTTCCGATTCCCGGGCGATAGAAAGAAGTCCTCTCTGACTGATTTGGATTTTTTCTTCTTCCACGATCCGTTTCAGGTTCCCAGTGACCTCCCTGAACGGAATTCTCTTAAAATCGTACCGCTGGCATCGTGACAGGATGGTGGCCGGGATCTTATGGGGTTCGGTGGTGGCAAAGATGAAGATGATGTGCGGGGGAGGCTCTTCCAACGTCTTCAACAAGGCATTGAAGGCCTCTTTGGTCAGCATGTGGACCTCATCGATAATGTAAATCTTGTACCGACTCTTGGCCGGGGTATAACGGACATTCTCCCTTAATTCTCGAATTTCATCAATCCCGCGGTTAGAAGCTCCATCGATCTCGATTACATCCATCGAAGTCCCGTGGGTGATTTCTTGACAGTTTGTACATTGATCGCAGGGACTAATCTGGGGGCCTTTTTCACAGTTTAGGGCTTTTGCTAAGATGCGAGCCGTAGAGGTCTTGCCGACCCCTCTTGCCCCCGTAAATAAAAAGGCGTGGGCCACCCGTTTTTGTGAAATAGCGTTTTGTAAGGTTTTAGTGATATGCTGTTGCCCAACAACCTCCTCAAAGAGTTGGGGCCTCCACTTTCTCGCCAACACTAAATAGGACATCGCTCTCCAATTCAGAGTTCCGAATGCGCCTGCCTGCCGGTAGGCAGGGATTGCGGAAATTACTCTCTGCTTTCTAAAAAATAACTTGTTGATAGCCAGGCTCCCCTGCGGCACACAAAGGGGATTACTACCGCTGCTTCCTTCCGGACCTGACGGGGTTTATAATCTTTTGTTGCGCAGGACCCGGCTATCAACAAGATCTTCCTTCGGAAGATACTCAAGACCTTTAACTCTTAACCCATAACTCTAACACGTTAAAGGTAGATTGGCTTCGCAAATTTTCTGGCTTGCCAACCGAAGCGTTGGCGTACGTTGGCGGAGAGAGTGGGAGTCGAACCCACGATCCCGTTATTAGCGGGATACACGATTTCCAATCGTGCCCCTTCGGCCTCTCGGGCATCTCTCCGTGATTTCACCTCCGGTCAAATACTCTTAACAAAAACCTCTAACTATTTACCTATAAGTTATATGTCCAAAGTTCTCAGTTGAGAGTTGCCAGTTATAAGTAAAATTTCGAAGAAATTTTCTGGCGGAGAGGGTGGGATGTGCTCATTCGCTTCGCCCTGTATCCCGCGAAACCCGGGACGCTGCATGGCTTCGCTCCTTCCGCCTCCCCTTCGGGTCGCCGAACCCAATCCCGCTCTCGCGGGAGGGTTCTCATCCCAGTAATAAGTTAAGAGTTTCCCGGCTATCAGTAAAATTTGCTTGCCAAATTTTCTGGCGGAGAGGGTGGGATTCGAACCCACGTCTCCTTTCGGGAGAACCGCTTTTCGAGAGCGGCGCCTTAAACCACTCGGCAACCTCTCCAACTACCCTAAGCAAATTAACGCGATTTTATTCGTTGATTAATCCTTCATAACTCAAAACTGGCACGAACCTTAAATGGTTCGCGCCAGAGGGTGGGATGTCCTCAGTCGCTTCGCCCTGTACACCATGTGGTGCAGGGCTTCGCTTCCTCCCCTCCCCCTGCGGGGTCGCCGAACCCACGTCTCCTTGTGCTCATTCACTACGTTCCTTCCGCCTCCCCCCTGAACTCCAGGGGGTCGCCGGGAGAACCGCTTTTCGAGAGCGGCGCCTTAAACCACTCGGCAACCTCTCCTGGATTTTGCTTCCAGCAAAATACCTTAGACCTTTGACCTTTAGCTCAAACCTCTTTCCTTTTCTCCGTAACCTTATCCTTAACCTAATCTTCTCTTTATCCTCAGCCTCAACCTTACCCTTTGTGTTTCCGTCTTCTTTCGTTAAAAAATGTTTTCAACATTTCACTGCATTTTTCTTCAAGAATACCTCGGTCAACGCTTACTTTGTGATTTAAACCGTTACAGTTCAACAATCTAAACTCTGATTCCACTGCCCCGAATTTCGGCTCAGGTGTTCCATAGACCAATCGACGTATCCTGCCGTGAACCATTGCGGAAACGCACATAGGGCAGGGTTCAACCGTCACATACAATACCGTTTCATTCAAGCGGTAATTTCTTAAAATCTTCCCTCCTTTTCGAAGAACAAGAATTTCCGCATGGGCAGTGGGGTCGTTGAGTTCGATGCATCGGTTATGATCTCTTGCAAGCACCTGATCCCCTTTTAATAAAACGGCACCCACTGGTATTTCCCCTCCCTGGCCAGCCTTCTCTGCCTCCTCCAGTGCCATCTTCATATACTTTTCGTCAAATTCTTTCCCTTTCATCATTCATCTCAGGAGAGTTATCTAATGACTCG
>JBAVGF010000400.1:0-1870 GCA_049684675.1 Thermodesulfobacteriota bacterium
GAGTAGAAGGGGTGTTCGCTAACAGGAAGATATTTCCAATGCCCATTTTCAAATATTGGCCAGCGGAACTTAATCAAACCGGAGTAGATCGTCGATTCCGGTCTCGTGGTGAGAAAATCCCTTCCGCTCATCTTCTGAAGTTTTGCGGGAGTCGTGGCCTCCCAGGTCTGAAGGGGATGAGCGGTACTTCCATCCAAAATGACACGGCCAATGATTCCGGAATGAGATTCCGTCACCAAGAAAGCCGTTCCAGGGGTGATTGAATCCAGGTCAATTTGGACGGGGTAGGTGTCAAAGGGAAGGGTTCGAGTGGTTGTCTCAGAAAGCATGTGAAAAAGGGCTTTGCGAAACCGGAGATCTTTATGCCACGCCGAATGAGTCGGTAGTTTCCCCCATTCTGTAGACCATTGGCCGATCCATTGGCCGTCCTTTGTGGTAGCCGCAGCAGGAAGGTGGGCGATGCGTGCGTAGATCCATCGCACCGCATAGGGGACATCCGCACAGTCAACGGGGATTTTATAACGGATAAAGAAATCCTCCGTGATATTTTTCTCCACCCATTTACCGAATCGGTGCTCCTCCTCGACGGTCCATCGACGATCTCCCACTTTCCATATTTGAAGAGACGATTCCTTTATGCTTTGTGCGAAGGATGGGACCGAGAAGAAGAGGACGAGGAGGGGTATCAAAAACCGCATAGTTTCATATTAAAAAAACTGGGAGAGAATTGTCAACAAGGAAGGGCAAGGTATCTAAAACAGGGAAACGATGCCGCTCAGAAGACATAGGAATCTTAGCCTGCTGATTGCCTGTCTGTGCGGAGATCCGCCTCCAGAAGCCTTGCAGAGGGCAGGTACTTCGGCACACAAGCAGTGGCCTTTTCCCGTGGCGCTCGATTTTATGACTCGATTTTGGCCCTTGACAAGTTATGAGCATATGCTTATAATTAGGCCAAAAGGAGCTTCTGATGGCGAGGCCGAGAAATTGTAGACGAGTTGGTTCCATGCCTGAAAGTAATTACTTTAAACCAAGAGGGATCCCTCTTTCCGCATTGGAAGAAGTCATTCTAACTGTCGACGAGTTTGAGGCGATCAGGCTTGCTGATCTTGAGAGTTTATACCAAGAGAAGGCGGCGGAAAAGATGAAGGTTTCCCGGCAGACCTTTGGGAGGATTATCGACTCCGCGCACAAGAAAGTGGCGGAAGCGTTGGTTCAAGGCAAAGCATTGAAGATTGAAGGAGGTGAATTTGAAATGGCCGCGATGAGAAAATTTAGATGTTATGACTGCCAACACTCCTGGGAGCTACCTTACGGAACGGGTAGACCAGAGAATTGTCCTTCTTGCAAAAGTGGCAACATTCGAAGAGCGGAGGAAGATAGAGGATTTGCCAGGGGGGTTGGTAGAGAACAAGGAAGGTGTTGCCGTGGAACCGAACAAAAACGGTAACAGAGGAGAAATATAACCCAAGCATTCCAAAAGGCGGGAAGCCGCCGTGAGAAAGGAGAAAGTCATGAAGGTAGGATTTGCAGTTCAGGGTAATGAAGGAGTTGAGAGCAAGGTTTATGATCATTTTGGTTCTGCACCGGCGTTTATCATCGTCGATACCGAGGGGAAAGATGTTCTGACGGTGAATAATCAGGACTTAAACCATGTTCATGGTGCCTGTAATCCGGTTATGGCTCTGGATGGAAAGAGTGTGGAGGCAATGGTGGTTGGCGGGATAGGCTCAGGTGCCATCACCAAGTTAAACGCCATGGGTGTAAAAGTCTATGCCGCAGCGGCTCCAACCGTTAAAGAAAATCTTGAGTTATTAAGTCAAAACAAGCTTGAGGAGCTTTCTGTATACAATGCATGCCGAGCTCATCAGGG
>JBAVGF010000401.1:0-14653 GCA_049684675.1 Thermodesulfobacteriota bacterium
GTTTAAGATTTAATAAAGATATGGAAGCAGTTTTAAAAAAGTTAGGAGAAACGAAAGATGAATCAAATCCCTAACGAAAAATGCCCCCTGTGTGATGCACCCGCAACTTTTGAATTTCGAGACCTGAAAAATATCAGGTTCTTCCATTGTGTGTCATGCGGAGATTTTTTTATCTCCCGCAGCGCGGTCAACTGGCTTAATAAAAAAGAACCCCATAGAAAAGTCCACTTCGCGCAGTTGTCTGCATCTCGTAATGGCAAAAAGAATATCCTTGCCCTCACTATCGTGGCCGGGGAGGGTCTTCATGTGGAGGTAGTTCCCCGAACCAAGTACCCGGAATAGTGGTAAGCTTATTGGAAGGGAAGGGACGGGAAGAATATGGAAAGAGACCTGGAAAGACTTAGACACTTATATGCTGGCTGGAAAACGGAAGACCTAAAGAAAGCCATAACTGTTGATAAGGCAGGTTACGAACCGTGGGCTATTAACATCATTAAAGAAGAGCTCCGGTCACGGAATGTCACTGATGATGACCTCGATAGTTTTCATAAAAACTATATTCGTGAAGAAGAATCCCTAAGGAGTGAGGGGAAACTATTCTGTTCTAAATGCCATTCCCTCAACATCAGAAAGGAAAGACCGTGGTGGTCTTATTTTATAATGGGGTGGTCTATGTTCCTTCTTCCGAAATATCAATGTTACGACTGTGGGTATTCTTTTGAATATAAAAGATCGATGCCCAAAATAGATACCGCAGAATTACCTTCTAAAGAAGAAATAGGCGAAAAGTGGAAAGGAACCCCTGGAATGGATCATATAAGGAAATGAGTGTTTTATGGTATCTAACTCCCATAGTCAGACTTATTTTTATCCAAGCCCTAAAAACTCTTATGTCCCGTCCCAGGGGGGTAGTTAAGTTTGTTAAGTAAGTGCGGTTTGCTTTCCGACCAAACTCCCGCCCAAATTCTCCTTCCTGAAAATTTTGCTTCCCATAAGATAGCAGACCTATCCAAAGTTCGTCCCTTCTCAATTGACGATTTCAATGAAACATTCTATAGATTAGAGAAGGGCAAATAGTGACTTAAATTGAGATTTAATCATCAGCTTTCAGATTTAATCACAATAGTGCTATTGAATACCAAGAAGTTTACTGGTAATGCTGAGATGAACGTATGTTTTAAGTGAGAAGGAAGGGATTATAGAAAGATGAAGGCGCCGGAAATTATTGTTTCGGGAAAAAGTAACGGGGAAGGTATAGTTCTTCGTTACCAAACTGTCAGAGGGACTGATATCTTTGGCTTAGCCATACCGAATATCTATTCAGATACGGATTGGGACTTAGGGCCTACTTGGTGCTATTTAATTGCTGGTCGTGAAACCAGCCTGATCGATACAGGTAGGTTTGGGAATTATGCTGTTTTGGAATCTATGCTGAAGTCAACGGGTAAGGTGTTTTCAGATATTGACCGAATTATATTGACGCATAGCCATGAGGACCATGATGGAAGCCTCGCTGAGATATTGCCTTCAGTACAGGGTGAAATATGGGCTCACTCAATCTACCGACAGATGATTTCTTACCATCCCCATATAAAAGATGGTGCCAAGCATCCCGAGCTACCCGGTTCCTGCCGCCATTGCATTATGCCAGAAAAGTTCCGCAGTACCTGTGTGCAATATCATCGAAGAAGAAGTCTGCTGGATATCGATTTTGCTATTGATAGCGACCAAAGGCGGCCGGGTGACGGCCTCGGTTTTATGTTTACTCCAGGGCATTCTCCGGATGCCATTTGCGTTGTTTTGGAAGATGAAGTCATATTTACCGGAGATACATTGCTGCCTGGCATTACTCCTCACCCCACTTTATTAAGTGCTTTCGAAGCGAATCGTCGAATCTTACCGGACAGCTATAGCTACGAAAACACGGTCTATGGTTTGATAAATTATATTAAGTCTCTAGACAAATTGGCTGGTCTTACTCCTCAACCGACGGCAATATTTCCTGGCCACCGTTTTTTTTACAACGACGGATTCAACCTAATTCATAGTCTGTCTGGGAGAGCCAGAGAAATTATCCAGTTTCACATCGACCGTTGCCGCGATATCTTGAGGATTATAGACACTAAGCCGACAGGGTTGGATGCCATCGCATTCCAACATTTTCCCGCCTCAGCGCTGGTGGGTGCCGGAAAATCAATGGCGCGGGATGAAGTCATGGCTCATGTCGAGGTTATGGAAAAGTGTGGTGACGTCTGTTGGATTGGTGAAGACCGAGATATAGTACAATCTACGGGATCAAACAATTTTCTGAACGTTGTCGGAGCATACCTACAGGACAAGGGGACAGTCCCTTTCTGAAGAGGGACTGTCCCCATAATAATGGAGAGTTCTTATGGATGAGGCAAAAGAATACCTCGCAGACCAAGTGGAAGACCTTTCTAAACCTACAAGCTGTTGACCACAAAGTGGAGCGGCTCAGTTGAGCCTTCCCAGTTTGAAACAACCCTTTGTCATTGGCTCAATCCAAACCTCGGTTGGCCCTGTGCCTCAGGTTTCATCCTCTCTTGTTTGGGCAGACCGTTTAGGAACTTATAAAACTCGCTGGGGGATAGGCCGCTTGCATTACACCATCGAACCCGGTCTTTATGCCCTGGGAAAACCCGACGAACAGTCCCCGGTCTTGGTCACAGCCAATTACAAGATGAGCTTTGATAAGTTGCGCGAGGCGTTGCCAGGCCGGGACATGTGGATACTGGTTCTGGATACGAAAGGTATCAATGTCTGGTGTGCTTCGGGTAAGGGGACCTTCGGAACGATGGAGCTCGTTGGTCGAATCAAATCAACTGGCCTGAGCCAGATCGTCTCGCATCGGGAATTGATTTTGCCACAATTGTCCGGTCCAGGGGTTGCAGCCCACCACGTCAAAAAACTATCCGGCTTTAAAGTTATTTATGGCCCCATCAGGGCGACAGATCTATTGACTTTCTTGGACCATGGACTTAAAGCGACACCAGAGATGAGGCTCAAAACTTTTACAACATGGGAGCGAATGGAACTCATTCCAATGGAACTTATCGGAGCCCTCAAAGTAGGTATTATTGTCATCCCTATCCTTTTCTTTTTATCTTATGTTGGGAAGTCCGGAGAAGGTTGGATGAATGCTTTGAGCCATGGCTATTTTTCGGCTCTATCACTCCTGACGGCTATTCTGGCTGGTGCTGTTTTAACACCCTTATTCCTACCGTGGTTGCCAGGTCGGGCTTTTTCTATCAAGGGACTTAGCCTTGGATTTCTTTTTACTGCAATCCTCATGGTTTTTTTCTGGAATGATTGGATCACAGGGACAAGCCGTCTGGAAGTACTGGCCTGGTTTTTTCTTATCCCTGCGGTCTCGGCTTATCTCGCAATGAACTTCACCGGAGCCTCAACATACACTTCTCTCTCAGGGGTAAAGAAAGAGATGCGCTGGGCCTTACCACTGGAGATTGTTGGGGGAATTGTAGGCCTCATTCTCTGGTTCGGGTCACATTACATTGCATAAGGAGTTCGAATGATGGGACAGTTGATCTATCTCAAGGATGTTGTCACATTACAGCTTGAACAGGAAAAATGTATCGGTTGTGGTATTTGTTTATCCGTTTGTCCCCGTGCTGTGTTGAGTCTAACAAACGGTAAGATTGAAGTTGCAAACAGGGACGCCTGCATGGAATGTGGCGCCTGTGCCAGAAATTGTCCTGCCGAAGCTCTCAATGTGCGTTCAGGGGTAGGCTGTGCGGTTGCGGTGATCAATGCCATGCTGGGTCGAAAAAGTTCTTCCTGCTGTTGTGTGGTCGATTCGGAAGAGAAATCGGGCGATCCTTCCGAGAGCTCTCCAAGTGCTAAACGTCCAAGCTGCTGTTAGCCTTTGTGGAACCCTGAATCAAACGTGTCGGCCGCCTCACCTTCTCGTTATACTCTCTTTCCATCGAAGATCATCATGCGTTGCCGCTGTCCGAGCTCAATGCTTTGTACGTGAACTGCGCAGTCGGTTTTAGTTGTGAAATCCGGCCGCAATCCTTTCGCAGGTGGGTTAGAGAATCGGTCAGTTTGGCAGGGTCCCAGGGGAGTAGTTAAGTTTGTTAAGTAAGTGCGGTTTGCTTTCCAACCGAACTCCCGCCCCAATACTCCTTCCGAGACTGTCGAAAAACCCTTCAGTATAGTTAATGGGTGATTTTCGGGGGTCTCATGACCCCTCGTAATTATGAGATCGTTGATTGTGGCGCATTCTGTGAGGTCATTTTTTTCTGCATCTCACCCAAGAATCTACCTGGGGACTTTTTCGACAGTCTCTCCTGAAGTCGTGAATTTCGGATCTCTTCCCTCTATACAACATTTCAATTGGTAATCGATAAGACCTTAAAGTCCAACAGCGCATTTTGAGAATCTCCACTCTCCTCTCAGTAAAGAAATCGTTCTCCAAAATGTTAAGATTCCTTTATAATGTTATATTAAAGACGATTGATACTAAAGGAACAGAAAACAAGAAATCAATTCGAGTAGGAAATTCAGGAGGCTGAGTCGATGTCTTTAACAGAATTATCTTTCCATTTGCCCGGTCGTATCTTTCGGAGTCCAATGCCTTTTTCGGTTTATGATCCTCGGGGGAATTCACTCCTCCAATTCAAGCGGGAAAATGGTTCTCTTATTGTTCTTCTCGCTGAAGAGGAAGAGTGCATGGAAAGGACGGGACGGAATTTGAAAGCTCTCTATCTACAGGAGGGATTTCAGGTGATTCATTTCCCCATTCCTGATTTCGATGTGCCTTCAGAAGAAGATCTTGAAGAGGTTGTCAAGAAAACGGTCGAGCATGCACAAGTCGGAAAGAATATTTTGATTCACTGCCATGCTGGATTAGGAAGGACCGGTCTGTTTGTGGCTTATCTTGCAAGGCGGGTTCTCGGTTTATCGAGCGAAGAAGCGATTCACTGGACGAGAAAATATATCCCTCACGCATTGGAAACTGATGAACAGAGCCAGATGGTTATCGGTGATTTGGCATAAAGGGAAGGTGCTGGATATCATCCATGTCGAAATCAGATGACACTGTTACTTTGGAGAGTTTTGACAGCTTGACTTCCTGTTGGCTCCAATTCGAGTCTCTTTTGATGTGGGACTGTATTTTTGTCTTGCCGCCGTGGCTTGAAGTCTGGTGGCATGATTTCGGATCCGAAGCCGAGCTATATTTGGGCTTTTTCAGAAAAGGAGGGACGATCGCTGGCATCGCTCCACTTCTATTACGGGGAACAGAGGCCTCTTTCATCGGCAGCACCGATCTTTGCGACTATCTAGACTTTGTTATTGTTCCGGGGAAAGAGGTTGATTTTTTCAATATTTTGTTTGATGACCTGCAGGGGAGGGGCATCAGGCGGCTGAACTTGAGACCATTGAGGCCCAATTCAACTGTGCTCACTTATCTTGTAGGTATTGCAAGGAATCGGAATTATGATGTCTCTTGTAAAGTGGAAGATGTTTCTCTGGAACTGGATTTGCCTCCTACTTGGCAGGAATACTTAAATTCATTGACCCAAAAACAGCGGCATGAAGTAAATCGCAAATTGAGACGATTGGGGGAAGCAGGTGACGTCAATTATCGCGTGGTTGAAGATAGTGACTCTCTCTTAGGTTCCATGGATCTCTTTCTGAGGTTGTTCCGGGAAAGTAGGGAGGATAAGGCGATTTTCTTAACGAATCGGATTGAATCCTTCTTTCAGTCGCTCGTAAAGGCTACGGCCCGGTCGGGGCTTTTGAAGTTCGGCATCCTGGAACTCAACGCATCACCTGTTGCTATGGTCATGTATTTTGATTACAACAACTCGGTTTTCCTTTACAATAATGGCTATGATCCTAAACATAGCTTCTTAAGCGTAGGGTTAATTTCGAAGGTCTTATGCCTCAAAGACAGTATCGAAAGAGGAAGGAGTAAATTTGACTTCTTGAAGGGAGCTGAAGAGTACAAATATCGCTTAGGAGGCAAGGAAATTACTCTCTATGGATGCGAAATATCTTTTAAATGAGCGGAAACTGGACTTTAGGACAAGGTGTCGGACCGGCAAAAGTGGGGTTCGAATGGGAGCAGTGAATTGAAGATTGCGATGCTGAGCATTCACAGTTGTCCCTTGGGTAAGGTGGGCGGGGAAAATACAGGAGGGATGAGCGTCTATATCCGGGAGCTTGGCCGTGAACTCGGGAGACGGGGCCATCTCGTCGATGTGTATACACGCATCCATGGGCCCATACACGATCAGGTGGTAGAATTAGGGGAGAATGCACGCCTGATCCATTTCAAGGCAGGAGAGGAAGAAACGCACAAGTTGGAACTCTATTCTCATCTCGCCGATTTCACCCGCAACCTCGAAAATTTCAGGAAAGAGAATGGGCTTCGGTATGATCTGATACATAGCCATTATTGGCTTTCGGGCTTGGTTGGGGAACGACTGCAGGAGTTGTGGGACATCCCGCATCTTATCGGGTTCCATACCCTGGGGGCGGTCAAGAACGCAGTCGGTATCGGTGGGGGTGAACCCGAGCTTCGTATCAACGCCGAAAGAAAGCTGGTCAAGGATTGCCACCGCATTATTGCTTCTACGGAGAAAGGGAAAGAGGATCTCATCACCTATTACGATGCCGACCCTGAGGCGATCAGCATTATTCCCTGCGGTGTGAATTTGGACCTGTTTCGACCCATCCAGAGAGAAACTGCACGATGCCATCTTGGTTTGAATGGCGAAAGCATCATCGTCTTTGTAGGAAGGATTATTCCACTCAAGGGCATAGACAACATGTTAAGGGCCATGGCCCATTTGGAAGGGAAGCAGAGAATCAAGCTTGTTGTGATCGGCGGCGACGATCATAGCCAGGCAGAGATGGAAAGGTTAAAAAACCTTTCACGGACCTTAAGGATCGACGAGTCAGTCATTTTTCTCGGCTCGGTAAAGCAGGAAACGTTACCCTTCTTTTACAGTGCTGCCGATTTGTGTGTGGTCCCATCTTATTATGAAAGCTTTGGGCTGGTGGTTTTGGAATCCCTCGCCTGCGGGACACCCGTCGTAGCCACGAAGGTTGGATGTGCGGAAAGTGTCATCCGGTATGGTGAGACAGGATATGTCGTGACAGACAATGACCCCGGTAGTCTTGCGGATAAGATATCACGGCTACTTTCAACGCCAAATGGGAAGCCAGATTTTGGTAACTCAGTCCGGGCATCCGTAGCCAAGTACAGCTGGCCAAATATCTCTGAAGCCATCCTTGAAGAATACCGCAGTGTTCTATGGGATTTCTCTGCTAAGGCATGCAAAGGAGCAGAAGAGTTCCGGGTTTGACAAGACTCATCGATAGACAAGCCGTACAGGCTCAATCCAGTCTCTTTTCGTACCACAGGCTGCTTTTCCAGAGCTCAAATCCCACCGACTTGTAAAGAACGCGGGCTGCTTTATTCTCGCTATCCACCGTCAACACAGCAACTCGAAGACTCTTGCTCTTCAAATAGGAGAGCCCGACAAGCAGAAGTTGCCTGCCCAATCCTCTCCCCCGGTAATCTGGATCCACGCCCAACATATAGATGCGGCCAGTCCCTTCGCCCGGGGCTTTCTTCTTCCAAAACTCAATCCTCGTCCAACAATAACCAACGGGTATATCTGAATCGAAGATCAAAAAAATGTCGTCCGGAGAGGAGTTGGGAAGACTGATTCGGTAGATGATCTCTTCGATCGTGTTGGGATTGAACCCCCAAGTGCCAGCGAAGGAACGGTTTTGAAGTTGCGTCAGTCTTCCTTCTTCGCTGGGCTGTAAGGAGTGACATCGAGGGGCAATCTTACTGATTTCGGGCAAAACCATCTCGGCAAGATCCAACCTAAGTTCGAGAAACCGGCGGACGAATGTAAAACCCATACGGATGAGAAACCGTTTAGCCGTGAAGCTATCTTGAGAGATGTTTGTATGGAGGGTCATGATACCCAACTCTCTCGTACGGTCGACAGCGCGATCGACGAGCCTTACGGTTAACTCTCCTCTGCGATGGCGAGGATGGACCAGCCACCTCAAAACAGCCCGCCCGATTTTTAACTCCGGCTTCACCTCTGCATAGCCAGCAATTTCTCCTGACCTCTCCGCGATAAACAGGTTATCCTTGGAAGAAGGGTCGGATTGACTCAGGCTTTCAAATAAGTCTAACGGGGAAATTGAGCAGTGGGATCGCCCTAATTCCTGAACTTCAGTCACCAGTTGGACTAATTTCTCAAAATCCTTAGAATGATAATTTCGAAAGGTATAAGTGGGAGTCCTCATTTTCGACTGAAATATCCGAGAGTAATTGTAACAATCGTTTTGATATTATACAATTTCTAAAATTTCACACAAAGGAGATCGACCCATGAAAACGAAGCTAGCTCAGGTGATGGTGATTACTCCTCATCCAGATGATGCAGAATATGGAGTTGCCGGAACTGTCGTTCGCTGGGTCAGTCAAGGGAAGGAGATCGTTTATGTGGTGTGCACCAATGGAGACAAAGGCACGAGTGATGCCAGCCTAAAGCCCGAAGAGCTAGCCAAAACTCGGGAGGAGGAACAGATCGCTGCAGCCAACTTGCTGGGCGTGAGGGAGGTCATTTTCCTCCGCCATCCCGATCAGGGCTTGGAAGATACCCCTGAGTTCCGTAAAGAGATCGTCCGCCTCATCAGGATGTATCGGCCTGAGACCGTTGTCACTGCTGATCCTTACCGACGCTATATTTGGCACCGGGATCATAGAATGACCGGACAAGTTACCTTGGACGCTATCTTCCCCTATGCCAGGGATATCTTTTCCTACCCGGATTTGACGAAAGGAGGGCTTGATCCTCATAAGGTCAAGGAGGTATTGCTCTGGGGAACTGAGGATGTCAATTACCGTTCCGATATCACCGAAGTCTTTGATGTGAAGCTGAGTGCGCTGCAGTGTCACAAGAGTCAGGTGGGGCACATCCCGCTCCGGGAGCTGGAAGAACGCCTGAGGGAAAGACATAGCTCATTAGCACAGGGAGAAGAGTATGAGCTGGCAGAAGGCTTCCACCGGGTAGAGATATTATGGTAGGCCATTCAGCAAGTGGTCAGGATGAAAGCCAAAGCACATCCCCGAATAGGTTAGGATCATGTGAGCGAGAGGAAAAGATAGCAAACTCTTCTTTTTCTTTTCTCAATAGGGTGGAATCGCCGTGGCCAGGGTATATCGCAGTATCATCAGGCAGAATAAAGATCTTACTGGATATTGATTCGATGATTAGCTTTAGATTAGCCGGTGACCTTGTCTTCCCTGGACCCCCAGGAAAGATAGTGTCACCTGCAATAAGATATCTGCCTATTAAAAAAGAAAGACTGCCCGGGGTGTGACCTGGCGTATGAAGGATTTTCAGGCTCATATATCCACAGTCCACCTTGCCACCGTCTTCAAGGATCATATTTGCTTGTAGAGGCAGACCCTTTGCGTCCAGGCGATGGAAGCCAACGGGAACCCTGAGCTTAGACTTTAGCTCAGACAGTGCACCGATATGATCCATATGGTTATGAGTGATGAGTATGTATCTAGGATGAGTGTCTTTCAGCGCCTTCAAAATTTCGGAGGCTTCTGCAGGAGCGTCCACCAGCACACTGTCCCCCGTTCGGGGACAGGTGACTATGTAGCTGTTCGTTTCGTAGGGTCCCAATTTAAGCCTATCGATCTGGACGTTCTCGTCCTTCGCTACACGTCCCACTTCATTCCCTCGGGTGGATGATCCATCGGACTTCTTAGTGCATGCCGGACCAACTTTGTATACAGATATCACATCAGGAAGAAAGGTTCAAGCTGGCCTTCGGATCTGTTCTCCGGATACGCAGGATTTAGGAAGAATGAAGAATATTTCACTGCAATTATCAGTTCTCAAAAAGTCAAAAACGGTGTGAACTACAATTTTTAATGAGCAACGACCAATCGTCAGCGGGAGCGATAAAAAATGTACATGGCGTTGAATATTATCCGACGAGGAGAGACACCATGCAAAAAGGTTTTCAACAACTAGGATAGTTTACAATAATAGCCACTGTCCTTGCCGGACTGGCGGTAGCCAGTTTTTGTTTAGGGTCTTGTTCCCGGGGAGGCTATTCTGGGAAGATGGAATCAATCGCCATTTGGAATGGAGCCTAATGCAATGAACTCGCTCATCTACATCGCCACTGATCAGGCTATTTACCCACTCTTTCCATTGGTAATCTTCAATCTCACCATGTTCTATTTTTGTTGACTTGTAGGTGTACTCGCCAAATTTTACTATCAACCTCCTCGAAAAATCTCGAAAAGGAAATTTCATTTAGTACTTCCTGTACTAAATGATTGACAGATTATAGCAAGAATCGCAGATTTCAATTGATAATTAATAGGGAGGTAAATCAAAACTTACTTCGAATATGAAGGAGTATTTCCTGTCGTCTTCTGGGTAAAAAGGCGACATTTTTATTCTCTTTAGCTATTGACAACTAACCTTAATCGGATATAGCATTTCTACAAATTGTCGGTATAACCCGTAATAGAGGACGAGGTAAAAGAATCAAAGCTTAAGGAGTAAGCCATGTTACCAGAAGGGTGTATAGGGTGCGATCACATCAAGGGTGATGTCTGTACTAGATATGCTATGCCCCAAGCCCAATGGGATAGGGTTATGGGCTGTGCTATGCGTTCCCACAATCGCATAGAGATGAAGAAGCAAGCTGGCTTTGTGGACCCATTACCAAAAAAGATGTCTAAAAGAAGAGCCGCGGTGGCTAAAGCTATCCCAATTTTTCAAAGAAAACAATAGAAGGGTTCAAAGAGCCTGTTTTTCTACCATCTGCCTGCTTAGCTATCTGCCTTAGATTTTCTTTGCGCAAATCGCTTAATGGTTTTTTGATCAATCTTCTGTCGCCTTTTACGTAAAAAGACGACATTTTATTCTCTTCTCTTCAACCAGTACCCGATTTTTCCTACCTTTTGAGTTATCTACTTGCGACATCCTGTCGCTTTTTGGTATAATAATTGAAAGGAGGGCGAACGGAAATGCAAGAAGAAAGAAGATTATTTAATCTCCGCGAACTCGAAAAAATGCTCAAATCACATTACAAAAAGCAAAATTCTGATTTAGAAATATCCTTCAGAGATACTAAATTTGTTACATATGTCATTCATGAAAAGGGTAAACCCTGGGGGCGGTCGTTGACAACAGAAGAATCATTTACTGAGATAGCAAAGATTCTATTCCCGGCTGAGAATGTCCGTATCGTACGAATACAATCTGATCCCCCTAAAGTAGAACTATTAATTGAAAAATCTTAACGGTCCCCTAGGACGGAAATAAATCCCAGGGGACGTAGTTAAGTTTGTTAAGTCAGTGCGGTTTGCTTTCCGGCCAAACTCCCGCGCAAATACTCTTTCCTGTAACCCATGAGGGGCCAATTTTACAAAGCATGCTTGATTGCGATCAGTGATCGATAGGTGGTCATTATCCTCTGAATTAAACTTTTGATATGTCTCTCAAACCGAAACCTTTTGCCAGGTGCGGATAGTGGCAAGCTGTAGGGCCATCGGAGAAGGCCAGATTTTAAATCCTATCCACAGGTTACTTCCCGAAACATGCAAGATTTAACTCTTCTTAGGAAGTGAAGATTTCAAATAGCGTTTTCGGTTTGGGTAAAGTTTACATCTTAGCAAGATATCGCTTTTCTTCTGATGTTAGAACTCCTGCACCCCAACCTGATTACTTCTTTCGAACCGTAGCTAATTCAACATCACCGTTGAGGATCTGAGCATTTTCTTAAAAGAACGACTTGACATAGACCAGAAGAGTTGGTTACATTACTTCTTAATTAGGAATCATTCCGATTTATCCATGATGACCAAAGAATCGATGATCAGCCAGATGCGAAAGAAGGGGTTGAAGGTAACCCCCCAACGACTGGCCATCATTGACGTGCTGATTGAACAGGGGGATTCCCATCCCCGTGCGAGCCTTATCTATAAGAAGGCAAAAAAGAAAAAGAAGAGTTTGAGCCTGTCGACCACCTATGCGACACTGAACGAGTTCTCCCGCTACGGCATCATTAAAACGCTGCAGTTTGATTCCGTGGAGAACCGTTACGAAGGTAACCTTGAAGAGCACCTCAATCTGGTCTGCGAGCGCTGCGGTAAGATCCTTGACTACGAAATACGTCCTGTTGCCGACCAACAGGAGATAGCGAAGAAAACCGGCTTCTCGGTCACGGATACCAGGCTGGAGTATTATGGGTATTGCAGGGACTGCCATGCAAAAACAAAAGAGGGCGGGGATAAGCGTGTCGAGGAAGAGAATGCCTGACGGCCCTATGTCTTTCTCTTTTTTTGGCATCGGTTTCGTCTATTAACTGTTAGCTAGATGGGCAGCGAAACACTATTATACATAGCAGCGCTGTTCAACAATTCACACAGCGAAAGGAGGTAACGTTATGACTGACGACAGAAAGTACCCGGTAACGGGCGGAGCGAACCCACAAGCAACCGGCAGAGGCACGACGAACCGAGACTGGTGGCCGAACCAGTTGAACCTCGATATCCTGCACCCGCATTCCTCCAAGTCCAATCCGATGGGCGAGGGTTTCAACTACGCTAAGGAGTTCAAGAGTCTAAACTTGGAGGCCTTGAAGAAGGACCTCCGTAAACTGATGACGAAGTCGCAGGACTGGTGGCCGGCGGACTTCGGCCACTACGGACCTTTGTTCATCCGTATGGCGTGGCACAGCGCAGGCACCTACCGCATCGGTGATGGTCGCGGCGGCGCAGGCAACGGCAGCCAGCGCTTTGCACCCCTTAACAGCTGGCCCGACAATGCCAACCTCGACAAGGCGCGCCGACTGCTCTGGCCGATCAAGCAGAAGTACGGCCAGAAAATTTCCTGGGCCGACCTGATGATCCTCGCTGGGAACGTCGCTCTGGAAACGATGGGATTCAAGACGTTCGGTTTCGGCGGAGGGCGTGAGGACATCTGGGAACCGGAAAAGGACATCTACTGGGGCTCCGAGAGCGAGTGGCTTGGAGACAAGCGCTACACCGGTGACCGGGAACTCGAGAATCCCCTCGGCGCCGTTCAGATGGGCCTGATCTATGTGAACCCGGAAGGCCCGAACGGCAACCCGGACCCGATCGCTGCGGCGCGGGATATCCGCGAGATCTTCGCTCGCATGGCGATGAACGATGAGGAGACAGTGGCCCTCATCGCGGGCGGCCACGCATTCGGCAAGACCCACGGCGCCGGTGATAAGTCACTGGTGGGCCCAGAGCCGGAAGCCGCCGGCATCGAGGAGCAGGGCCTGGGCTGGAAGAGCAGCTTTGGCACGGGCAAAGGCGACGACACGATTAGCGGCGGCCCGGAAGTCATCTGGACCAGCACGCCAACGAAGTGGGACAACAACTTCTTCAGGAACCTGTTCGGCCACGAATGGGAACTGACGAAGAGCCCGGCCGGTGCGTACCAATGGAAGCCGCAGGGTGGCGCAGGCGCCGGTACGGTGCCGGATCCGCACGACCCGTCCAAGCGTCACGCGCCTGGCATGCTGACCACGGACCTCGCCCTGCGGTTCGACCCTATCTACGAAAAGATCTCACGGCGCTTCATGGAAAATCCGGATCAGCTCGCTGACGCGTTCGCCCGGGCATGGTTCAAGCTAACGCACCGCGACGTGGGCCCGCGCGCACGCTATCTCGGTCCGGAGGTTCCTACGGAGGAGCTCATCTGGCAAGACCCCATTCCTGCCGTCAATCACAAACTGATTGATGCAAAGGACATCGCCTCCCTCAAGCGCAAGATTCTGGCTTCTGGCCTGTCAGCGTCGGAGCTGGTTTCGACCGCCTGGGCGTCGGCGTCCACCTTCCGTGGCTCCGACAAGCGCGGCGGTGCCAACGGTGCCCGCATTCGTCTGGCGCCGCAGAAGGATTGGGAAGTCAACCAGCCTGCCCAGCTGGCAAAGGTGCTCAAGACCCTGGAGGGCATCCAGAGCGCGTTCAACCGCGCGCAGTCCGGCAGCAAGGAGATATCACTGGCTGACCTGATCGTTCTGGCCGGTTGCGCGGGCGTCGTGCAGGCTGCGAAGAATGCCGGCCACAAGGTGACGGTTCCTTTCACGCCGGGACGTGCGGATGCGTTGCAGGAGCAAACCGACGTGCAGTCGTTCGCCGTACTCGAACCGGCTGCAGACGGGTTCCGTAACTATCTAAAAGCTAAATATGCAGTAACGGCAGAGGAACTGCTGGTTGACCGTGCACAACTTCTGACGCTAACCGCTCCTGAGATGACGGTTCTCGTGGGCGGCATGCGTGTCTTGAATGCCAACTTCGGACAGTCCCAACACGGCGTCTTTACCAAGCGACCGGAGGCGCTGACAAACGACTTCTTCGTGAACCTGATCGATATGGGCACGGAGTGGAAGGCGACCTCGAAGGACGCTGTCGTGTTTGAAGGCCGCGACCGCGTAACGGGCAAACTCAAGTGGACCGGCACGCGTGTCGACCTAATCTTCGGTTCGAACTCCCAACTCAGGGCCCTCGCTGAAGTCTACGGAAGTTCGGATGCGGAGAAGAAGTTTGTCCATGACTTCATAGCGG
>JBAVGF010000402.1:0-21710 GCA_049684675.1 Thermodesulfobacteriota bacterium
TAAGCGGGACAGGCGGGCTTTCTCGAGCACTTTCGTGAAAATCTAAGACCTATCGAATCCGTAAGAGGCGACTCTCATGGGTAGGAAAGAGAGAACTACCAAGGAGATCTTGCAGGCAGAGTTGGCAGGTAAGAAGCGTACACCGCTTTATCATCCTGATGTTCTCGAAAAACTTCGCCAGGAGTTTGAGCGGTGGAGGAATGCGACAGTTCGTAAGGAAGATCGGGAGAATTGGCGTGCCATTCCTTGTACCATTTTAGGTTCCGATATTCAAAGGGAGATGCTCTATACGCCACTGAGTAATCCTGACTTTGACTATATGCAAGATTTGGGTCATTCCGGCCAAGAACCCTTTACAAGGGGAATCCACGCCAATATGTATCGTGGCAAAGAATTCACCATGCGTCAGCTCACTGGTTTTGGGGGACCTGAAGAGACGAACCAGAGAATGAAATTTATGTTGGCCCACGGTGCTACGGGGATCAATGCCCTTTTTGACCTTCCAACGATTCAAATGTATGACTCCGATGATCCTCTTTCGAAAGGACAGGTTGGCATGTCGGGAGTTGCGATTGATTCGGTAGAAGACATGGAACTTCTGTTCCGAGATATCCCTCTCGATAAAGTGACCGTTTCATTGGTGACTCATTATCCATCCAATACGGCAATTTTATTCCCAATGTATTTGGCACTCGCCGAGCGAAGAGGCGTTCCTTGGGACAAATTACGTGGTAGCGTGCAGAATGATATCACATTGGAAGAAGTGGTCCGTAGCGGCCCTGAATATATTCCGCCGAAAGCCTGCTTCAGGATACAATGTGACAATATAGAGTTCATCAGGCAGAATGTGCCTCTATGGAACTTTGTCACCTATAACGGCTACAATTTACGAGAGTTCGGAACCTCTGGCGTGACGGAGATGGCCGTCGCTTTGGCCAATGCGATTGGAACCGTTGAAGAGATGCTCAGCCGGGGGCATGCTGTCGATTGGATTGGCGAGAGGTTGGCATTTTTCTGGTCTCCTGCGAACGACTTTTTCGAAGAGGTCGCCAGAATAAGGGCGGTGAGAAGACTTTGGTATAAGATAATGAAATATAGGTTCCATGCTGAGAGCCCCAGGTCGATGTGGATGAGATGCCATGTGCAGACATCGGGTGTTTCCCTCATGAGGGAGGAGCCTCTGAACAACATCATCCGGGCAGCTTATCATGCCTTAGCCAGTGTCTTGGGTGGTGTTCAGTCTTTACACGTGGATTCTTATGATGAGGCTTATTCTGTGCCCACTGAGGAAGCGGCATTATTATCGTTAAGAACACAACAGATTATTCAGGCAGAGACAGGCGTTACAGAGGTGGTTGACCCCCTGGGTGGTTCTTTCTATGTAGAAGCCCTGACCAATGAGATTGAAACGAGAATTCTTAACGAGGTCGATGAGATTGAGAAGATGGGAGGTTATATAACAGCAATCGATAAAGGCTGGTTACACAAAAAGATCGCTGAATACTTCTATAATGAAAGAAATAGGATTGAGAAAGGACTTATAAAAATCGTTGGCTATAATATCTATAAAGCTCCCGTTGAACTGCCCCCGATCAATGTCTTTCAATATCCAGAGGGAGTAGAACAGAGGCAGAAGGCGAGATTGGCGAGGTTAAGAAAGCAAAGGGATAATGAGAAGGTGGACGCTGCACTCATTGCCCTTGAGGATGCTTGCAAAAAAGGAGAAAACGTCATGCCTTACACCTTACAGTGTGCAAGGGCATGCTGTACCGAGGGTGAGATATTTAAGGTTTTTAAGAAGGCCTTTGGTCTGTGGAAACCGCCTGTACTTTGGTAAAGGCACCCCCCACCCTTAAAGGGTGAGGATAAGAGAAGGTCCTATAGAAGATGGCAGGGAAGATAAAAGTACTCTTATCAAAGCTTGGTTTAGATGTTCATAACAGGGGTTTGATCATTGTTGCAAAAGAATTGAGAGATGCGGGGATGGAGGTCATTTACATAGGGAATTCATTTCCCAAGGAGATCATTCACACTGCCATCCAGGAAGATGTGGATGTGGTGGGCGTAAGTTCTCTGGGGGGTGCGCATCTCACGCTGGGTAATGACCTGATTGAGGATGCAAAAAAAGAGGGGGTAAAACACCACATGGCCTTTATTATTGGAGGTGTTTTCCCTCCCGAGGATGCTGGAAAATTGAAAGAGACCGGTTTCGATGAGACCTTTATCCCCGGAGCGACCAGGGAAGAGATCGTGTCCTCCATACGCAAAATTGTATCTCAAAAAGTTTCCAGATCACTTTGAATTCTTTTAGCAATCCATTATGAAGTACTCTTTACTATAAACAATAAAATAGTGTTTAGGTTAGGGGTTAGGAAGTCCGTTTGGTTTAGGGTCAAATGGTAAGGGCTGAAGATTTATAACCAATGACATAACCCTCCAAATAGGCCTGCCTCTTTACCTTAACCCCATGTACAACTTTAGAGTCTTTCGTGGAAAAAGAGAGGGAGGTGCTTTATGCTAAAACAGTGGCCGCCTCAATATGATCGCTCTTATCTTCCCTCCGCAAATTCCAAATTTTGGTTTAAGGATTTGGAAACGATGGACCCGGAGGAAAGGGAGCAGAAAGTTATTCTGCCAAAGCTTCATGCACAATTGAAGTATGCCTATGAAAGGTCTCCTCTTTACAAGAAAAAATGGGATAGGGTTGGAGTTAAGCCTGAAGACATTCAATCCTTGGCGGATTTTGAGCACATTCCTTTTTTAACCAAGGAGGAAATTCGTCAAGATCAGAAGGAAAATCCCCCCTTCGGGAGCAACTTATGTGTTTCCCTGAACGATTTGGCAAGGGTGCAGGGAACATCAGGGACCACGGGCAAACCAACGGCTTTCGGCATCAGTAAGGGAGATATGGAATGTATAGCTGAAGCCCATGCCAGGACCATGTGGGGCTTTGGGATGCGTCAGAAGGATATCGTTTTCATCGGTTCTTTTTTCAGCCTCTACTGGGGAAGCTGGGGAGCATTAGTGGGAGTTGAACGTCTCGGGGCTGTTGCCTTTCCTTTTGGTGCCGGCGTTCCAGGGCAGACTGATCGCGCAATCGAGTGGATGAAAGAAGTCAAACCTTCAGCTTTTTATGGGACGCCTTCTTATAGCCTCTATATAGCCGAAAGGGCTAAGGAGAAGGGAGTAGACCCGGCCAAAGATTTTAATTTTCGCATCCTTTTCTTCTCGGGTGAACCAGGAGCAGGAGTCCCTTCCACCAAAAAACGGATCGAGGAAACGTATGGCGGAATCTGCATTGATGCAGGTTCGACGGCTGAAATGACCCCGTGGATGTCTAATTGCGAGTGTGAATATAGGAAAGGGATGCATCTGTGGCAGGACATTGTCTATGCAGAGTTGGTGGATCCTGTTACCAAGAAGAGGGTGCCCTATGGAAAGGAAGGGGTGACAGTTTATACCCATTTAGAGCGAAACTCACAGCCTATGATCCGTTTCTGGGCAGGGGATATCTCGATGTGGGTTGATGATCCGTGCCCTTGTGGCCGAACCTACCCTCGACTGCCCAAAGGCATCTATGGCAGGGCAGATGACATGTTTGTGGTGAGAGGGGAGAATGTCTATCCGAGCGCAATAGAAGATGTGATCAGAGGAAGCAAGGGATTCGGCGATGAATATCGAATTATTATTACCAGGGAAAAAACGATGGACGAGCTCATTGTTCAAGCGGAATACGCTAAAGGAGTCGATACCGGAATCATTCCTCAGTTAAAGGGGAAGCTGGAGGCGGCATTAAAGGCACGGGGGCTTCGTGCGGTGGTTCAGATCGTAGAACCTGACCATTTGGAGAGAACGGAATTTAAGGGGAAAAGAGTGATTGACAAACGTAGCTTATATGATGAAATGACAAAACACACCTCTTAGCCCATCCGGTTGTGAGGAAATATTGAGACATACTCAATGGAAAAGGATGTTCTTGCGGAACGCAAAGAAAGGCGTATCGAAGAACAATAATCCAACCGAATTAGCAGGAGGAAAGAATCCATTCCCACTCTTCCGAGGAGGGGGTGACCCATTCGACGGCGCAATGGCCACTGAGAGAACCCTGAGGGTGGCGTATAAAACGCCGCTCAGGTCACCCTAAGCATTTGGCCTGAGACTTCGGAGAACTGAGGTGAACGGCTGGGCCAATAGGCAACCCAAAATTCATCGGCCGAAGTCGAAGGGGTGATTTTTTAGGGAGAAAGGAGGGAACCAGGATCAATGATTTTTGCTCCCTCGATCCCCATCTCTATTGCTTCCTTGCAGAAGGACTCCACCGATTTCATTGAAGCATCCTCCCTCCTCTCATTGGAAAATTTGATGTGACGACAAATTCTAAGTCCATAGCATGAAATCCTCAAAACACGTAATTTAGGTCTTGGATATGACCTTGTCCCCTATGTCACTCAAATAAAATCCACTCTCGCTCTTTCCCTACATTAGAGATTTCTATTTCTCCTTTTCTAACCTGTCCATTTCATTGAGCACGCCCATAGCGATAGTCGAATGAGCAAGAGCGCCCCCTGCCCTCAAAGCAGCAGCGACGAAAACAGCCTCTGCAATCTCTTGATCACTCGCCCCTGCTTTTTTAGCAGCCCTGACATGGCCCTCGATGCAATACGGGCATTGAGTCGTATGGGCTACGCCGATAGCGATGAGTTCCTTCACCTTCCTGGGAAGGGCGCTTTCCCTCTCAAAGATCTCATTGTTAAAGTTTTTGAAAGCTTGAAACATGTCCTTCTGGGTCTCCTCAAGGTCTTTGTAATGCTTCCGACCGTCAAGGGGGTAAAAGTATTCTTTCATCTGGGTCTCCTTTCTTAAAAAGCGTGGTTCCTAAAAATCTGCCACATTTCTTCCCAATAAATCAAGATCCTCCAGTCGATTCCCTGGAACTTCACTGCTGGTAAGTGTCCCATACCGCAGGCTAGCATGAGGGCGGTCTGCCCGTCACTGCCCTGGTGATCTATTTTCGCCCCACTGGAGAGCAGCATGTCGACAATGTTAGTGTTTTGGAAAAGAGATTTGCAGCTTGAACTCTAATCTCGATTGTACCAATGGTTCTGAACGATCGGTCGATTTTTTCAGAATGTATTTTGATATCTTCAATTTTCATTAGTTTCCTTCTCTTATAAAATTACAGCTCCAATTTTTTAGTTGACGAATTGCGTTGATCTACTTTCCCACTCTTTTTCCCACTTTTAATTGACAAAATACGTTCTACTGTGCTAACTATTATTGCAGATTGTGTGTGTCGTTTCGCTAGGTTACTGAAATCATCGACAGCCATTTACCCATTCCTAATCCGTGTGCCGCGTGTTCGAGTCACGCCAGGGGCGCTTTCCTCTTGCTGATAAAGAATAATGAAGGCTGAAGTCATTGCTATTGGATCAGAGCTCCTCCTCGGTCAAATCATTGATACAAACTCCTCCTATATTGCTAAACGCCTTGCAGAAAGTGGGATCGAACTTGCTCAGACTGCGACGGTTGGAGACGACCTCCAACGAATGAAAGAGGTGATCAGAGAAGCGATCAATCGATCTCAGATCGTCATCACCACTGGTGGCATCGGTCCCACTGAAGACGATCTCACCCGGGAGGCTATAGCTGAAGTTACCGAGCATCCTCTCATCTTTCAACCTCATTTGATGGAACAGATTGAAAACCTCTTCAAAACGCGGGGTTTTCGAATGGCCGAGAACAATCGAAAACAGGCCTATGTTCCGGAAGGGGCCATTGCCATTGAAAACCCCAAAGGCACGGCTCCTGGGTTTATTGTAGAAACCTCCGGTGGCACGATCATTTCCATCCCAGGGGTTCCTTCAGAGATGGAATATTTAATGGAAAATAGAGTCATCCCCTATATCCGAAAACGATTTGATATTAAACATCAGGTTATCCAATACAAGGTTTTGCGTGCCTGTGGTCTTGGAGAGAGTGCTATCGGCCTTCAGATTAAAGATCTGATGAAGGAGAGTAAGAATCCTTCCATAGGGACGCTTGCTTCGATTGGGGACATAAGGATTAGAATTACAGCCAAAGCCGATAATCCCGGAGAGGCTTCAAACTTGATACAAAAAATGGAACGGGAAATCAGGAGACGGCTTGGCGTCTTGATCTACGGCGTGGATGACGAAACGCTGCATGGAAATATCGCAAAGGAATTGGAAGGGTTAAAGCTCGCATTATCTGTCGTCGAGACCTTCACAGGAGGAATTCTCTCTCAGAAATTGACGAGTACGAATAGTAACTCCTTTAATCAGTCGGTAGTTCTTCCATCCGAAACTTCCCAAAGACAGTTTCTTGATCTGTCTTTGGAGGAATTCAATTCTCTCGAAGAAGATTCAAGAAGGCTTACTGATTTATTAGCCCAAAAAGCTCGACATGAGTTTAAAACGGATTTAGGACTTGCCATGTTTGGGAAAATAGCGGAGAAACAAGGGGAGGGGGAATATCGGATAGAAACCTATTACTCTCTTTCAACTTCTACCGGGATGGAAATTCAAGAATATTCTCTGGGTGGCGAACTTTGGATGGTGAGAGAAAGAGCTTCCATCATTGCTTTAGACATGCTGAGAAAATATCTTCTTAGAAAAGAATGCAATATGCCATGACGGCAGCATCCTTCAGCCCTCTTTTGTCATTTCTGCGAAAGCAGGAATCCATATATTTTGTAATACCTATTTCTGGCTTCCCGCCTGCACGGGAATGACAGAATTTGGATTTGAAGGTGGCGTGATGATGGGGTTGGGGTATGCACTGATGGAAGAAGTCGTGATGAAGGATGGAATGATCCAGAACCTCAATCTTCAGGATTATATCATTCCGACGGCCCTCGATACTCCTGAGATCGAACCCATCTACATCGAGTACCCGAATATCCATGGACCCTTTGGCGCAAAAGGAATTGGCGAGATGCCCAACATTCCTGCTGCACCCGCCATTACCAATGCGATCGCCAATGCTATCGGAGCAAGGATTTACGACCTTCCTGCCCATAGTGAACGCGTTTATATGACGATCAAGAAACGGCTTGAAAAGGGAATATAGAAAAAAAAGCTAAATTGGAGGCGGTCGTGTTACAGATTGCATGGGAGGAAAACAGTAAGAGAATAGAGCTCTTTCCATCGAGTTTCCTCCGCCTCCCAAGCAATGACGATCTGACAATCAAATCCACTCGCGGATTCGTTCCGTTTGTTACTGGTTGAAGTGTTACATCGGGGCAAGATTTTCAAAAACGAGGATTTCAGGAAGAACTCTACTCCTTTCTATATCGCATTTGAATTGTTTGACCTATTATAAAGTCAGGGCCAAGTTAGCCGTGGGTGCAGGATCAAATCCTTACTTTCATAGGTGTCCCGCCGACAAGAGATCAGAGGTTCAGGTCTTTAATCTTGATGTTTATGAAATATCAAAAAGCAAGCCGTGACCCAGGACTGCTTGCTGGGTGGTGCCATCTGGTTTATCCTCCCCTCACTGCCTTCTGGTAGCGGGCCAGCAACTCCGCATCCTCGATCGATCCATGATGATGCACCTGCCGCCACTCTCCTTCGGTGAGCCGAAATATCCGAGTCGTCCGAATGGCCATCCTGAGCACTGTCGCACCTGATCGATATTCACCTCGCTCCCGGCCTACAACAAAGAAGACTTTTCCCGCCTCATGATAAGTGTAGTCATAGAATTCAAACCAGAATGGCTCCGGGCGGGCAAAGATCTGCGCGTACACTGACCGGATCTCCTCCCAGCCTCGCTTGATACCGCCAACTGGGTTGTCCATGACAGCTTCATCTGTGCGCGCCCAGTTTCGCCCCATCTGCTCTAGGTCGCGGTTATTGAGAGCTTCATAGAACTCTGACAGTACTCTCATCTGAGGTGCAAGCCGCCCCTTCTGTTCTTTTCCGGTCACAGGAATTTGTTCAATTTTCACGTGTGGACTCCTCTCCCCAGAATCAGAGCAAAATGAAAGGGTAAGGTCTTTAATATGGTAATAAATCGGTTTCGGTTTGCGGTTTTGGATTGTTGAACCTACGATTTTGATTGAATAGCCTTCATCACCCTTAGCATCAGTTTAAACTGTTTGGACTTTGATTCTACTTGATTGATAGATCCTGCCATATAGAGATTCAGGTCATCGGAATAATAAAGGAATGAGCCGGTAGAACCTGAATGACCCCATAAAGGCGGCACTTTCATCACCATAGAAATGAACCGGGGCAGTTTGAAATACATCGTTCCGTACCCATATTGAAGCGGAAACTGCAATTTGTGCCAGTTGTGCATCAATTTCAGCGTGTTTCCACTAATAATTCGCCCTTCATTTAGGGCTTTCAGGAAAATGATCATTTCTTCCGCCGTAGAAACAATGCCTCCATCAGCCCAGTAGGCCCCATTCGAACGGGTTTTGGTGATGTTCATATCTTTATAAAATATATCCGCTGGAGCAGCGGATGCAGCGAGCTGAGGTTCAGAACGGCCGATCAACCATGTATGCTTGAGGCCCAGAGGACGAAAGATAAAATCCTCGTAAACGGTGGGAAGCAGCTTACCGGTTACGGCCTCGATGACCTTTCCCAATAGCTGGAAATTTGTATCCGAATAGGATGCATCCGTACCTGGCTGGAAATTAGGTCTCAAGTCCTTTCGCGCCCTTTCAATAGTCTCATCTACTGTCCATGACCGTTCCGGTTTTTCCAGGAACAACTCAAAAAGGTTTTTCCCCCCTTTTGGTCTCTCAGTATAGTAATCTGCTATGCCTGAAGTATGCGATAACAATTCTTTAATGGTTATTTCGTAGGAATAATCCTTCCCCTTGTACACATGAATGCCTTGAATAAGCTTTTTTGGAAGGTATCTCGACATTGGATCATCTAAAGAGAGTGCTCCCTTTTCATACAATCGCATGATTGCCGTGGCTGTATATAGCTTTGTGATACTGGCAATATAAATAGGGGTATCTTTGGTCATAGGCACCTGACCGTCTTGACTGGCGATTCCCGCTGCGCCCGACCAGGAGAAGGAACCATCACTCTTCATCACAGACAGAACACAATTCCTAACCAATTTGTCTTTCTCTACTAACCCAGAAACCAGGTATTCCATTTCTTGATTTAGATTATCAAACGATCGGGTTGAACATCTGAGCAGTGCTATGAACAATCCCGCTGCAATTATAAGAATTGTAGATGCTTTTATTATCCGTTTCATGTTTAATATATCTGTCCTGTGATATCGAGAATTTTAATCATGAGAAATTTGTCCATAACATTATTTTTTATCTTTATTCTATGGTTTCTACAAAGATTGAGAATAGCTTCATCTTAAACGGGTTCTTTCATCTCTGAATACGTCCATTGCACAAGCTTTTTTGAACGAACGCTGGTTAGGATATTTATTATAGTGATCGAACATAATTTGCCGAGGAGTTATTCGGCCAAGTTTAGATTGCTTTTGCAGCCCATTTGCAATAGGAATATATACTTTTTTTGAAAATTAAGGAAGGGAAAGTTACAGGGAGAGGTCCTCTTTTTCCAAAATTCGGCCGGTCAAAAAAGCCATGCTAAGGCTTTCACCTATTACTGCTCAACCAATCAACATCTAAGAATTGACGATTACCGATAGAAAAGCTGAATGGAGAATACATAAAAAGGCAGAGCCGCTTTTGCAACTGCCTTCAGAAGGATTCTAACACATAATAAGAAACGACCTGCCCTGCCCTTGTTATTTCCTGAAAGCCAGGCGGATTTCTTCCACTGAAAAAAATTGCCCCGTCCGTTCCACCTGATGCACCAGCTCCACCATCTTAGTGTTCAATGGAGTAGCTTCGCCGTGGCGCTTCCCTAATTCCACGATCTCGCCGTTCAAATAGTCTATCTCCGTAGGACGGCCCCGTTGGATACTTTGCAATGTTGAGCCCCACAACGGCCACACGGTCGTGAGGGCACGAACCTTGGCGGCAGCGATGCGGCCCGCTATGCCTGAAGGCATCCAGCTCATGAGCCTGGTTAAGCCAACTGAGACATTGGGCAAGGACTCTAGCCGGATGTTTGCTCGATTGATAACTCGCAGCCCCTCGCGCATGAGACCAACGGCTATGTCGCGCAAGAAGACGTTCGCGTAAACCTGACTCATCGTGTGATTGGTTATTGCGGGCAGAGCATTGTTCAGGTTAACGACGAGCTTAAGCCAGTGGGCTCCTTGTATATTGTCTGTCACCCGAGTCGGAACTGCCTGATTGAGTATATGGGCAATATCTTCGAGTTTGCTGTCTCTTGGACCAAACGGACGGCCAAGGATCAACTTTCCCTGATAGACCACAGTCACTTTCCCTGGTAATAGGTAGGTAGCATGCATGAGAACTACAGCACTAAGAATCTGTTCTCTCGGCAAAAGGCTCGCAACCAACTCGTCGCTGTGAACACCGTTCTGGAAGGTTACGACTGGAACATCACTTAAGAAGCCGTGGTTAGCCTTCACGGCAGCAATCACGTCCTGGGTCTTCACTGTGAGGAGGGCCAGGTCAGGCCGGAAATCAAGAGTCTCAGTGGCTTCGATTGGGGCAATAAAGTTTCCCGTATCTCCATCGACCCGAAGGCCATCCTGACGGATTGCCTCTATATATGCCGGACGAACAATAAGGACTACACTTTGACCAGTACGATGAAGGAGCGCACCTAACGCACTTCCAACAGCGCCTGCACCAATAACCGCAATACGACGGATAGCATGTTCCATTAACATTTCTCCTTCACCTGTCATCTTCAGACCCTCAGTGGGAAGAAAGTGGGATGGTTACTCATAGCAACCACCGCCCACAGGGCGTTTAATTTGCTGAGGAATTGTTCAACTCTACCTGATATTACCCTCAGCCGTTCGTAATATACACCATTTTAGGAAGTTGATGAAGCAAAATGTGAGGGAGGCAAAAATAGGACAATGGTCTTTAGATTTTTCCCCTACCTTTGCCAGAGGTGGATAAATTCGTTAACATGGCCGTTGCTATAGCGGCGACATTGGGTTATTCTATTGCCTTCTTCGCTGATTATGAAAGTGTCTTCCACGGGGCAGACCTGGCAGCCCAGAGGGTTCGTCACCGGGTACGTGGATTGACGACCCCGGACCTCGTAGCGGCTCTGCTCTACATAGCCTTGGTATGGCTCGGCGAGTCTAATCCTTCCACCTACGCGGTTTCCTCTATACAACCTAATGATCAAGCTCTAGCGCGCTGGAGCGGTTTTGTCTTTAGATGCCAATATCTGAATCTGCGCCTCTGACTGTTCTCTATCGATAGAGTTGTCGTCTTTCTTTAGCGCAGCGTGTTCTTAAAATCCTGATCCCCCATGATCGCGACGACCGCCTTATATACAGCGCCATCGATCGCCCTATTAAAATTCATAGAAGCATTATTCCCTTCGTAAGTCCTGGACCATGTCCCGTCAATCTTTTCAACCCGTGCCCGGACGATACAGCGCTGTGAGAAGGAACCCCAAAAGAGCCCCACGCTTTCAACCGCTACCTTAAAGCCCACCTCGCTCTCGGGTTTTACCTGTACGCCCCTATTTTTTAGTTCGTCCTCCAACTGACTTACAATCGAGCTCGTCCACTGCTTATAATCTGCAAAATATTTATGGGCCCCTTGAGTTGCGACGAGAGTAAGCTTGGGATCTGCCACACCATTGGCAAAGGAAACCGTTTTCTTCACGTCCATCGACCCCACCACATCCGTTTTGACTGCTATCGGACCCCTTGGATAAACCACGTGAGAACATCCTGAGAAAAGAAGAGCGAACAATACCACCAACAAGGGAAAAACAAGTTTCGATGATTTCACCATTTCTTCATTCTCCTTTCTGTGTTGATAACTAAATTACCCTCGCCTTAAATATCAGGTCGACCTGAAGTCGACCTGACCCACTCTCGTCCTCTTGTCCGTCATTCCTGCGCAAGCAGGAATCCAGGGTTTCTGTGAAAACAGGAATCCAGCTTATAATGGTTCCCTGCCTTCGAAGGGACAGAGCCTGGATTCCGGGTCAGGCCCGGAATGACAAATAAGGAAAAGACATTTCTGAATCAATACACTACGATGTTAACAGCAAACTCCGTGCCATAGTATATATGAGTGCATATTCATACCATGGAATAGTGTAATAGCTTGTAAATAAATAAGATTTCTTTAGCTGACAACAGGGAGACGCAGCAATTGTTTTGAGAAAGCAGTGCAAAAGGAGGGCTGAACGGTGGTCTATTTTTTACCAATAGGGTGTCTACAGAACGAAGGAAGGGAACCAGAGGGTCAAAACAAGAGGATTAGGTCTTTTATAATGTATTACCTCAATGGCAGTTTGTTCTCCTCGAGTTCGATTTCAAGCGCTTCAAGGATGCGCGACACCATCCCGTAATATCCAATGGTTGTTGTCAGCTCGACGACCTGCTCTTCGGTGAGAAAATCCCTGACCGCCTTAAACGTCTCTTCTGAGACGCGGATATTCTGCGCTACCTCATCGGTATATTGGAGAACCGCCCGTTCCCGATCGCTGAAGACTGGCGAATCTTTCCATCGGTACATCGTTTTGATCTGCTCCTCTGTGAGCCCTGCCGTCAGCCCGAGGGGAACATGCTGCGTCCACTCATAGGTGGCCTCTGCAAGATCGCCAACACGGAGAATAGCAAGCTCTCTGAGCTTTGGAGGGAGGCTCCCGTTAAATAGGATGGCGTTTCCGAGCCGCAGAAATTCCCTGCCTACCCTGGGACAGTGAGCCATGACCCTGAATATGTTAAGGACTTGAACTCCACGCTGCTCCATGCTTTGAAAAACATCCTGCAATTTATCACTGACCTGATCTTTTGAGGGAATCGATACTCTTGCCATGGATCCATATCTCCTCTCTATGCATGCCTTGTGTTTCACCCTATTTTGGAGCATTGCCCGCCGTCAACCGGAAGGACGACCGAGGTGATGAACTTGGCTTCGTCGGAGGCAAGGAAGAGGGCCGCATAGGCCGTATCCCACGCGTCACCCATACCTCCCTTGAGGGGCACCATTTTATCTCTCATCTTGATCAGTTCACCCTTGTCGATGCCCCTGGCCTGTGAAATGCCTTCAATCGCCATCGGTGTCTTCATGAGGCCGGGCATAATGGCGTTGACACGAATGCCTTTCTTCGCATACTCCATGGCGATCGAATGGGTCAGGGCATTCACGCCGGCCTTCGATGTCTTGTAGGCCAGCATGCTCAGGGCACATACGGCGGCCACGGACGAGATGTTTATAATGGAACCGCGTCCCTGTTGCTCCATGACGGGGAGAACAAACTTGCAGGCGAGAAACATCCCTTTGAGATTCACCCTGAATATACGATCCCAGTCCTCTTCAGCCAGCTTTACTGGCCCTGTATCGCCTTTACCGATTCCCACGTTGTTCACGAGGATGTCAATTTGATGATATCGTTTGACGCATGCATCGGCCATTGCCCGGCAATCCTCTGATTTTGTGATATCGGCTTTGAAGGCAAAGGCTTCACCACTTTCTTTCTTGATCATGGCTTCCGTCTCCATGGCTGATTCCAACCGCCGGTCGACGAGCATGACCTTTGCCCCCTCCCGTGAGAAGAGAACAGCCATGGCCCTTCCGTTCCCGATGGTATCCCCCGGCGTCTGTCCGGCACCGACGACAATGGCGACCTTACTCTGTAAGCGGTTTCCCATATCATCCTCCATGGCATACTTTGATTGGAAGTTCTTTTCGTCAATGGAAGTATAGGGAAACCGGTCATGTATGTCAATCCAGTTCCGTACGTGGACCGGTATTAAAGAAAAAATTCACTTGAAAAGAGGCACTTAAGCTGATAAAAGATTAGGAGATAGATTGCTTCGACTTTTTCAACGGCCCTATTGAGAACAAGACTTGACCGATGCCGACTCAGAAAGTAAATGGAATCGAAATATACTACGAAATGCATGGCCAAGGAGACCTCTTGGTTTTAATCATGGGTCTCCGCCGGAATGCCGAGTGGTGGTATCGCCAGATTCCCACTCTATCGAAACATTTTAAGGTCCTTGTTTTTGACAACCGAGGGGCGGGCCGCACAGACAAGCCGAAGATGGATTACTCGATCCGACTGTTTGCCGATGACACGGCCGGGCTGATGGAGGCGCTTGGCATCAGAGAAGCGCACATCTTGGGAGTCTCCATGGGAGGCTACATCGCTCAGGAACTCACTCTCAACTATCCGGATAGGGTGAAGCGTCTGGTCCTCGGCTGCACGGGTCCTGGTGGTGAGAGAGCTGTGCTCGCGAGCCCGGAGAGATTGAAGAAGTTCACCGCCAACGAGGGATTGACTCCGGAAGAGATCTTAAAGAAGGATATGGATATCTATTTTTCTGATGAATACATTAAGAAAAATCAAGAGAAAATGGACGAATTTATCAAGATTTCACTCCGGTATTATCAGCCCCCGGATGCCTTTGAGCGACAGTTCGCCGCCTGTCTGAGACATGACACGGTGAATCGCCTCAGCCGGATAGATGTTCCAACCCTGATCCTGACGGGCGATGACGATCCCTTGGTCCCCCCGGAAAATTCTAAAATATTGAATGCACTCATCCCTCGTTCGGAATTGGTCTTCTTCCCTGGCAAAAGGCACTGTTTCTTTATTGAAGAGGCTGACCAATTCAATCAGAGGGTCACCGATTTCTTATTATCGAAAAGTTGACATTCATCCATTGCTTTTGATAAAAGATTGGGCGAGCAATCAAGTTTAGTCAAAAAGGAGGTGAAATAAAGAGACCACAAACTTTACCTTGATGGAATCATCCATCAGAAAGGAAGGAGGGAATAATCATGGTAAATAAGATCTCGAGGAGAAAGTTTTTAAAATATATGGGAGCCACCGCCGTATCGGTAGGGGCTCTGGGGGGTGGCACCAGCGCCATTGGCCAAGCCAAGAGGCCAATCCCAACGACACCCATCAAGATTGCTGCCGTGAGTTTCCTGACCGGCGCGGCGGCAGCTCCGTTTGGTATCCCCGGCGATAATACCTTCAAGATGTGTGCGGACGTGATTAATAAAGAAGGAGGCATACTCGGCCGGAAAATCGAGCTGGCCAGCAAGGATGAAGCCGGCGGCGTGGATGCCCAGGTCAAGCTTGCGAGAAAATTGATTCTCGAGGACAAGGTGGATGTGGACCTGGGTTACATTTCATCTGCTTCCTGTCTGGCGGTCCTTCCTCTTGCAGATGAGAGCGGTGGTTTGATCGTTGCCTATGACTGCGGAACCCATGAACTGATGGAAGGGCCGAAATCTCCGTTTGAGGTTCCAAAATTTAAGTTGGGTTTTAAGAGCTCGGCCCATCTGGGCATTGACAATATCGGGTTAGCGCTCTTCATCAAAAAATATTATCCAAACATTAAAAAGGTCGCCGGGATAAACCAGGATTATGCGTGGGGTCGGGATAGCTGGCTCATCTTCGAGACAGCCATGAAGAAATTGATGCCCAATGTACAGGTGGTAAAAACCCTATGGCCTCCGCTCGGCAACACGGACTTCACCGCCCATATCAGCGCACTGATGGGAGCAGAGCCGGATATCGTCCACTCATCTCTCTGGGGAGGAGATGCCGTCACCTTCACAAAACAGGCTCTTGGAATGGGCTTTTTCAAGAAGATTAGAATGGCCTATTCACGCGGTGAGCCCTACCCTCAAGAAGTGGGAAAGGATTATCCGGAAGAGCAGATTATCTGCTGCGCCGGGACTCACTACTTTCTGTTTACGCCTCCCGACAAAACAAGCGCAGGCCTGCAGAAATGGTTTGTGGCAGAGTATCGCAAAAGATATGGGAAATATCCGAGCTATCCTTGTTATCATGCCTATCAGGCGCTGTATGCCTATAAGAATGCGGTAGAGAAGGCTGCCAAGGCAGCGGGGGGCTGGCCAACCATCGATGAAATTGCAAAGGCGATGACAGGTTTGACGTTCCCATCTCCTTCGGGCCCGATAACGATCAGAGAAGATCATAGCGCCATCGAGGATGTCTTAGTCGGATTTTCAAAAATGACACCCAAGTATCCTTTCCCCATTCTTGATCCAAAAAGGATGGAAATCTTTTCCGCCGCTCAGGTAAATGCCCCGGTTGGCATGAGGACAGTGGATTGGATCAATAGCTGGAAATAATGAATCTCTCTCACCTTAATTCCCTCTCCCATCAGGGGAGAGGGAGGGGGTGAGGGAATGGAAAATTGCGATGTGGGTGATTTACACACTGAACGGTCTATATTTTGCAGCCCTTCTGTTTCTCACCTCATTGGGGCTCAATATCATCTTAGGAGTCATGGGAATCCTTAACCTGGCCCATGGCTCTCTCTATGCGATTGGCGCCTTTATGGCCGCCTGGACCATCATTCAAATTGCGACAAAAGCGCCGGCATCCTTCCTCTTTCTATCGCTCCTAAGCGGATTCGCCCTTGCCGGGGTCGTCGGCTTTTTGATGGAGAAGTCCTTGATCAGAGCGATGTACAAACGAACACTGGAGTATCAACTCTTACTCACGTTCGGAGCCCTTCTTCTTCTCGAGGACGTGATCAAAATGATATGGGGAGGGCAGGCCTACTACGCTTCTGCCCCCTTCGATCTTTTAGGCGCGGTAGATGTTTTAGGACATGTTTATCCGATCTACTTCTTATTTGTGATGGGTATCACCTTTTTTGCGGGATTATTTATCTGGTTTTTCATGGGAAGAACGAAGCTGGGAATCATGCTCAGAGCCATCTCCTTGGATAGAGAAATGGCGACAGGATTGGGACTCGATATCGGGAGGCTCAGTACATTTGCCTTTGTGCTGGGATCCGGATTGGCCGGGCTGGCGGGAGCTCTGGTGGTTCCCACCACCCCTGCGCTATTGGGCATCGGGATGGAGCCGTTGATCCTCGCCTTTATTGTTGTGGTGGTGGGAGGGCTCGGAAGCCTCAAAGGAGCCTTGGTGGGAGCCCTGCTTGTGGGGTTTACACGATCCTTCGGCATCGCCCTTCTCCCGGAAATAGAGCTGCCCCTTTTATTCTTGATTGCCGGCATTATTCTTGTCGTTAAGCCACAAGGTCTTTTCGGGAGATAGCAGGTGCGTTTAAAAGAAACGATGAGAAATCCGAGATGGATTGCATATACTTTGATCTTCATTGGTTTACTATTTATTCCCCGCCTTTTTTCTATCCATGATCTGATGCTCTTTGAATATGGATTGACCTTTGCTATCGTCGGGCTAGGGTTCAATCTGCTTTTGGGATATACAGGCCTACTGTCTTTTGGTCACGGCGCCTATTTTGCAGTAGGAGCCTATACCGTAGGAATGTTTGCCAAGTACCTTCCCCAAGCTTACTCCCTCGAGCTATTGATCCCGGCCGCCCTCTTCTTTTCGCTTGTCCTCTCGGTCATCTTCGGCTTTCTCTGCGTAAGGCACACAAAGATCTTTTTCTCCATCCTCACCCTCTCTCTTTCCATGCTTCTCTATGCACTCCTCTTCAAGCTCTATCACATTACCGGAGGGTCTGACGGACTCCGAGTGCCCCTTCCCACCCTGCTGGGTATGTCATTTAAAGGAATCAGGAGGCCGGAGTTTCTTTCCGGGACATACTACTATTTCTTGCTGGTTTTATTTGCCGTGAGCTGCGTCATTATGAGAGGGATTGTCAGCTCTCCTTTCGGGAAAGCCCTCCAGGCGATCAGAGATAATGAAGTCAGGGCGGAGTTGATTGGTATCCGTGTCCGCCGGTATCGACTTTATGCCTTTATTCTCTCCGGAATGTTCGTTGGGTTAGGCGGTGCCCTCTGGTCCTTCGTCAACGGCCATGTCACAGCAGACTTATCCCACTGGCTCTTTTCAGGCGAAATCGTCTATATGACATTGCTCGGGGGCTTCGGGATTTTTGAAGGACCCATCATCGGGGCAATCCTCTTCACCTACCTAAAATTATATGCGATGGGGAATACACAATATTGGATGTTCGTCATCGGTGCGACCCTCATCGTCCTCGTTCTGCTCCTTCCGAATGGAGTGGCCGGAGCTATCTCCGTCCTGTTGGCTAAATTGAAAAGAAAAAAAGCCCTCGGGGGAACCGCATGCTAACCGTAGATAACTTGAAGAAACATTTTGGATTTGTCCGGGCCGTGGATAATATCAATTTAGAAATCAGGGAGGGCGAGATTGTTTCAATTATTGGGACGAACGGAGCCGGGAAGACGACTTTAGTTAATCTCATCAGTGGGTATTTGAAGCCGGATAGCGGACGCATTCTGTTTTTTGATAAGGATATCACCTATGCTTCCCCTTACGTCAGGATCAAATTGGGGGTGGGCCGAAGCTTCCAATTGATTCAACTCTTCGGAAACAGTACGGTCCTGGATAACGTGAGAACCGCTCTCTTCTCAAAATACGGGATGATCCGGAGGGGACTCTTGCCGGCGGATCGCTATTCCTCCGTAACGGATGAGGCCATCAAGATTCTCGACAATTTCAATATGTCGGATAAGAAGGAGCTGACTCCAACCGGCCTTTCAGAAGGGGATTTAAAGATTCTTGATATCGCCATTGCCTTTGCACTGAAGTCGAAACTTCTCTTATTGGATGAACCCACCAGCGGAGTAGCCACCTCCGATAAATTCAAGGTGATGGATTCGATTGTGTCCGCCATTAAAAAGGAGGGGGTCTCCACGCTCATCATCGAACATGACATGGATATCGTTTCGGGATACTCGGACAGAGTGATTGTGATGCACGAAGGCAAGATTATGGCAGAAGGCAAACCTGACGAAATCATGGAAAATAGAGAGGTCAAGGCGACCGTATTTGGTATCGTGAGTTAATCAGGATGCTCCTCAAGATCGAAAATTTAGACGTCTTTATCGGTTCAACCCAGATTTTAAGAAATATTTCAGTGGGGGTGAAGGAAGGAGAAATCGTCTGCCTCCTGGGTAGAAATGGAGCAGGAAAGAGTTCCATCATCAAGAGCACCATCGGTCTCTACCCTTCCAGGTCGGGCAAGATCATTTTCAAAGAAAAAGACATCACCTCTTTCTCCCCCCGAAAGAAAGTCCTTTCGGGAATCGGATACTCCCCCGAAGATACAAGAATGTTTACGGAGCTCACCGTCGAAGAAAATATCAACCTCTCGACCTGGGTCACGGGGAAAGGGGACAAAGAGGAAGGATTCGGTTTTGAAAAAATCTTCACCATCTTTCCAGCCATCAAGAATTTCCTAACCCGGAAAGGGCTCAACCTCAGCGGCGGGGAGAAGAAGATGGTCTCCATTGCCAGGGCATTGGCGCTCAATCCATCATTGTTGCTTTTAGATGAGGCCTTTGAGGGCCTGGCTCCTCTCGTGGTCACTCATTTTATGGAAGCCTTAGGTCAGATTAGAAGATTGGGAGTGACCATCATCTTGGGGGAGTCGAATGTGCGAATTGTATCCCAAGTTACAGAGAGGACCTACATCGTTGAGAGAGGAGAAATTATATTTGAGGGGCATCCCCGGGAAATTCTTGAAAACGAAAAGCTCTTAAAGCTTGTTGGGAAATAATCTCTTCGGGAGGTTGGACACCATGACAGAGAAACTCAGCCTATTCAGGACAACCAGGAGAATCCTTTTCGGGGTCGGGTCTGCGGAGAAAACAGGTACAGAAGCTCAACTCCTCAAAGCCAAGAAGGTTCTGATCATCACCGATCCGGGCGTTATCCAGGCAGGCCTTCTTGAAGGCATTGAGAAATCCCTTCAATCCGCCGGGATTCCCTCTGCCATTTTTGACGGCGTGGAGCCTGATCCCAGAATTGAAGTGGTCGAAAAGAGTGTGGAGAAAGCGAAAAAGGAGGGAATGGATCTCATCATCGGTTTTGGAGGAGGAAGCTCTCTGGATATCGCTAAGGTCACTTCAATCCTGATCACCAATCCCGGGAAGATCGACAGTTTTTTTGGAATCGACCTTGTCCCCCGGCCGGGCGTGCCTGTGATTCTTATTCCGACCACAGCCGGGACTGGAAGTGAAGTGACCCCCATCGCCATCTTATCCGATACAAAAGAAAAATTGAAAAAGGGAATCGTCACCCCTCATCTCTTTCCTGAGGTGGCCATTGTCGATCCCAAACTGACCGTTGGCCTTCCGCCTTCCGTGACGGCTTTTACAGGAATGGATGCCTTAACCCATGCCATCGAGGCATTCTATTCCATTAATGCGACGGGTTTATCAGACCTCCTCGCCCTGAAAGCCATGGAACTCCTCTCAAAGAATTTAAGGATGGCTTATGCCCATGGTGAGAATCTGCCCGCCCGCTCGAGCGTGATGGAGGGAAGCCTCCTCGCAGGGATCGCCTTTGCCAACGCCGGCGTCGGTGCCGTCCATGCTTTTGCCTACCCTCTCGGTGGAGAATTTCATCTGGCTCATGGACTCACCAATACGTTGATGCTTCCCTATGTGATGCGTTACAATACGCTCGGATGCCCTTATAAGTTTGCTCAGATGGCAAAAGCCTTTGGAGAAAAAGCGGAAGGGCTCTCTGAGCTGGATGGAGCAGAAATGGCGGTAAAGTTTGTGGAACGCCTCTCTGATGACCTTCGAGTTCCGAGAAGGCTCAGAGATGTTGGGATTCCGGAAGACGCAATCCCCCGGCTGGCTGAGGCCGCCATGAAAGTGACCAGACTCCTGGCCAACAACCCAAGAAAAATAGCCCCTGAAGATGCTGTCGCCATTTACAAGTCCGCTTATTAAACATTCACCACAGAAAGGCAAATCAAATGAAAGGCTTCTTCAATAAAATTCTAAGGATCAACCTCAAGACAAAAACCTTCAAGGAAGAAACCATCCCTGACTCCGTTTATGAAACCTATTTGGGCGGAAAAGGACTCGGGACTTATCTCTTGATGAAGGAAAATCCTCCCGGGGTCGATCCTCTCTCTCCAGAAAACAAGCTCATCTTCTGTACCGGCCCGATCACAGATACCAGGATCTATGGTTCCTGCAGGCATGGCGTCTTCACCAAGTCTCCCTTAACCGGAATCTTCTCTGAATCTTACTCCGGAGGAAAAGTGGCAGAGCCGATGAGTCGGACAGGTTATGATGCTTTTATTTTTGAAGAAGCATCAAGTGAACCAGTCTGGGCCGAGATTTCTGACCAGAAAGTTACTTTTCACGACGCGAAAGACCTCTGGGGGAAAGACACATACTTTGCCGAAGATGGAGTATTACAAAGAACCAAGAAGAAGGGAGCGGGCGCTCTGGTCATCGGCCCTGCCGGAGAAAATCTGGTCCGATATGCTGTGATTGAAAACGATTACTGGAGATCCCTCGGAAGGACAGGGGTCGGGGCCGTCATGGGCTCCAAGAAGATGAAGGCCATTGTCTTTCACGGTGAGAAGAAAAAGGAGATCGCTCATCCGGATCGACTCGAGCAGTTTGCAAAAGAAACGTTGGAGCGTGCAAAGGACACTCCCGGGGTTCAAAATTACAGGAGACTGGGAACCCCTCAACTGGTTGCTATAACTAACTCAGTGGGTGCGTTCCCGTCGAAATATTGGCATCTCGGAACCTTTGAAGGATGGGAGAAAATCAGCGGAGAAGCCCTTCTCGAGCGCTGCCAGGTCAAACCCACGGCTTGTCTCCGTTGCTTTGTGGCTTGTGGAGATTTAAGCGAGGTTAA
>JBAVGF010000403.1:0-19860 GCA_049684675.1 Thermodesulfobacteriota bacterium
CCTTGCCCGTTCTATTAAGAAGTGAGGTTAAAAAACTCTTGGGAGGTAGACTGCCATGTCAGTGAGAATTATTATCGATCGGAAGGTAAAGAAGGGGAAGGAAGCGGATTTCGCCAAACTCCTGAGGGCATTGAGATCGAAGGCCATTTTTTCAAAAGGTTATATCTCGGGCGAGATGCTTCGGAATCGGGACGACCCTCAAAATTATATCGTGATCACAGCGTGGCAGAGTGTCTCGGACTGGGAAGCATATGAAAATGTCCCGGAAACAAGTAAGATCCATGCCAGGATTGAGAGACTGATGGCGAGGGCTACGAAGGTAAAAAAATGTGTCCATGCTTAGACGGTCATCTCTAAAATAAGAGCTTCGGGTTTTGGTTCTCCACGCCTTATTACGCGGTTGTCAATTCTTGGCGCGGTTAAATTCCTTGCGGACGTCTCGGCCAAACATAGACACTGAGAGATACCCGAAAATATCAAATCAATGATTACCTTCTTCTGAAGGAGCGGACGATCTGATTTTTTATTATAGACATTCCACTCTGCTTTTCGTATAGTCATCCCGGCAAAGGCGAGTTCTTATGACTGTGACAAAATGTTTTGCTAAGCTTTCCAAACACGTCAGGTAATCAGGAGGATTTTCATGGTTGACCTTTGGAGATTATCCGGATTGGAGCTGAGGAAAATGATAGCTGCCAAAGAAGTTAAACCTTCCGAGATCATGGCAGCCGTCCTGGCCCGGATTGAGAAACTGAATCCCAAGCTCAACGCCTTCTGCACAATCACCCGGGATTTAGCCATGTCCGAAGCGCGCCAAGCCGATAAAAAAATGACCCAGGAGAAGGACAAAGGGCCGCTCTTCGGCCTTCCTGTGTCCATTAAAGATTTGGTTTTCACGAAGGGTATCCGCACAACCTTTGCCTCCAAAATGCACGAAAATTTCATACCAGATCAGGATGAGGTCGTCATGGAGAGGCTCAAGGCAGCCGGAGCTATTGTCATTGGCAAAACGAATTCGTGTGAATACGGCTATAAGGCTGTAACCGACAGCCCCCTTTGGGGAATCACCCGTAACCCCTGGAACTTGGAGATGACTCCAGCCGGTTCGAGTGGCGGTGCAGGAGCGGCCGTGGCCTCCGGTATGGGGCCCCTTGCCTTAGGAAGTGATGGTGGAGGATCCGTCAGGGCGCCGGCAAGCTTCTGCGGAATCTTCGGCCTCAAATCGTCCCGGGGAAGGATACCCATGTATCCTTTACTTTCGGGCTGGGAAACGCTGGATAGGCGTGTGGCTCATTACGGTCCTTTAACCCGTACCGTGGGCGATGCAGCCATGATGATGGAGGTGATGGCCGGGCCTGACGACCGGGACCCTCTGTCACTGCCGGGAGGAAACCTTGATTACCGAGAAGAAATGAAAAAGGGGGTCCGGGGCCTGCGCGTTGCCTGGAGCAGGGACCTGGGCCATGTCATTGTTGATCCGGTGGTCCAAGAAGCCGTTGAGGGAGCAGCCCGGGTTTTTTCAAAGATGGGCTGCGAGGTGGAAGAGGCTACTCCCGAGTTCCCCTTGATGCATGATGCCTTTCAACTCCTTTTTGCCGCTGATTGTGCGGGCGCTATCGGAGCCCAGTTGGATGAATGGAAAGGTCGCTTAGATTCGGGGCTGGTAAGATTAACTGAAATTGGCCTCAAGGCCAGCGCCGCCGATTACGTGCGCGCCGTAAACCGATGCCATGTTCTTTGGGAGAGACTGCAGCCTTTCTTTGCAAAATATGATTTGCTCCTGACCCCCACGCTGCCGCTTCCCCCCTTTCCCGTGGGCATCGATTGGCCCAGGGAGGTTGCCGGGCAGAAAGTCCATCCTTTGAATTATCTCGGCTTTACTTATCCGTTTAATCTAACCGGCCAGCCCGCGGCCTCTTTGCCCTGTGCCTGGACAGCGGATGGTTTACCCATCGGTCTCCAGATCGTAGGCAGGCGTTTTGAGGATCTCACGGTGTTAAAAGCGGCAGCAGCCTTGGAGGAAGCCAGACCCTGGAAGGATAAATGGCCTGCTTGAGCGTCTTCCAGAGCTGCAACAATCCTGCCCGCATCCGCAATTACTCGAATTCAAACGTTACGGGTTTTAGTGGCTTCCGATTGATATGTAGTTGAAAGACGTCGGGCCTGGAATAGTGTCCTGCGACATCAAGGGTGCGGCGGGAAACGGCCACATAGTCAGAATCGATCTCTCCATAGAGAATGCCTTCCTCATTTCGCATGGGCCCCGAAACAATTTTCCCGCCCGGTTTGATGACGACAGAGTCTCCCGGGTTGATCCACTCTTCTGGGTCGGGGTAGAGGGTGATCTTCTTCGGGAATGTCTCTGGAATGTCACGCGCTCTCAGCACGGTACCGCTTCCGATAACCCAGCAGCGGCCTTCCCGGGCAATGTGCTGGAGGGTCCCGATCCAGCCATCCCCGTAGTCGTAGGTAGGCGCGATGTACACTTCGACTCCTTGAGCGTACAGTGCGTACCGCGAAAGCGGCATGTAGTTCTCCCAGCAGATAAGCGTCCCAATGCGCCCGCACGGTGTCTCAACGACCTTCAGACCGGAAGCATCGCCGAGGCCCCACACCATGCGCTCGGGATTTGTCGGCATGAGCTTACGGTGCCTGTTTAGTAATTCGCCGTCGGGTCCGATAACCACGACCGTGTTATAAATCGTTCCCCGACTCAGTTCATGATCACGTTCGTCCATCCCGCACACGACCGTAACACGGTGCTGCTTTGCCGCCTCACGTAGGGGCCGAAGGTCTTCACCCTCAAGGCTTACCGAATTTTTCACCAATTGGGCATGAAGGTCCCCGCTCAAAGCGTAGTCGCTGCCCGGTCGAAGCCGCCAAATCCACGCAGGGTAGCCCGGAATATACGCTTCCGGAAAAACGACCAACGAAGCCCCGGAAGAAACCGCTTCGCCAATCAGTGAAACCGCTTCCAGAATTGTCTTTTCTCGATCCAGAAATTTTGGAGGTTTTTGAACAACAGCGATTTTCGACATGATCTGGTCCTCCGCAAGTGTTTAAGACGCATTATTTTTCTTGATGAACGGATCTTTCGGTGTCACGCCAGGCTCGCGGATAAATTCATTTCCGTTTCTTCCTTTCGAGAGTTAAAGAAATAACACCCCCCTTAGGAAAGTTCCGCATGACGTGTGAGTTATTCTAATTTAAAATAGAAGAGTCCGCAAGGAGGTCTGAAAGAGTCGGTTCCGGCGGGGAAGCAGCCATTGAGCCCATGAAGACACAGCGAGCCCAGCCAGGATCCGTTAATTTTTTCTTGACCTTGCAGGCGAAATTTAGTAAGTTTCTATCAACCGTTCTTTATTTTCCCAATATTCTATATCATGGGGGTCCAAATGAGAGCAGCAGAAAAGGGAGCCAAGCCCCGCTACGGGATCGCTAATATTGAAAGAAGAACCTACCGGAGATTTCCAATCAGTCTACCGATAGAGTATTATCGAGCCGAATCGCCAATCAATCAACCTGGCCGGGCTCTCGATGCCAGCGAAGGTGGGTTACAGATCCTTTTCCCAGAACAGGTGGAGATTGGCCAAAACCTGAAGTTGAAACTTTTTTTCTCTTCTGAATCCCAGTTAAATACCATCGAAATGCTGGTCGAGGTGGTCTGGGTGAACACGCAATCGGGCGAAGGCGAAAAGCATTTTCGATCCGGAGTAAGATTTATCAATATTTCTCCGGAAGATATGACCAAGTTGAAAACTTTTTCGACAAGTTTCTTATGATCTCCCTGATGGTTTGACAGACCGCGAAGTATTCTCGTTCTCCGGTCGCTGCGGCCTTCTTCTTGCCCCATTGATTTTGTATTTTGGGTCCACCCTGCACGGTCTAAGACGCAAATCGCCGTTCCCACACCGCACATGTTCCCCGGTCACCTCGCAAGTTGGCCTCGAAATACTGTCTTTTTCACCATAAAATACAATCAACACCCCATTTACGATCAAAATTATTTTTAGTAGAGTTAAACGAAAATAGAGCTTTACCACTGACTAAACTCTTCTTGAGAGAAGGATAAAAAAGGGGCAAATCTTTTCAAATAGGGGGCCAATTTGCCGAAATGAAAATGGGACGAGGAAGTTAGAACCGGAAGCGCCATTTCAGAAACCAGTAATCTCAACCCAACGGGAGGTCTTACCTGTGTCCATTATTGGCTGAGAAAAAGAAGAGCGGGCACCCGTGAGAAAGAGAGGGACGAAGTAAAATGTTTAAGACAATGCTCATCGAGGACAACTCCGTATTTAGAAGTGTGTTCAAGGAAGGCCTCAAATCCCGATTCCCTTCAATGGCTGTTACCGAAGCGGCGGATTCAGAGGAGGCGTTGAAAGAAATTGGCGATCTCCCTCCCCACCTGATCTTTATGGACATCAGGCTGCCCGGAGAAAACGGGCTTGAGCTGACCAGAAGGATAAAGACGGAATATCCCGAGATCACCATTATCATTTTTACGAGCCACAATTTTCCGGAATATCGAGAAGCAGCCGCCCGATATAAGGCCGACTATTTCCTCTCGAAGAGCTCCGTAGCGACTGAGGAGATTTTCAAGTTGGTCAAAATAATTCTCTTGGAAAAAGGCTTTAAGGTGAATGGTTCAGATAGTGTGCAGCCCGCTGCGTAACGGCTGACGATACCGAGAAAGGAGAAGATTTGTATGGTAGATAAAGAAAGTACTGATAAACTGAAGAGGATGGTGAATCAACTCATTCAAACTGAGGAAGAGGTGATTGATCTCACAGAGAAGGCGATCAACAAAGCCGAAAATGCGACTGTAAAGTATTTGCTTCAAGGAATTCAACATGATTCACGTAAACATGCCGATTTCGGTCGAGCCGCTCTGGAAATTCTCGATTTTAAGAGAGTTGTGGGGGCGAAGGAAAGAAAAGAAGTGTGGGATTTATTGAAAAAGCATAGCGATATGGAGAAAAAACACAGGGAATTTGTCGCTGAGATTAAATACCTGACAAAGACACCGGCGCTTCAATATATCTTCGAACAGATATGGGGAGATGAGAAGCGACATCATATCATTCTTGAAACTCTGATGACCAAGCGATTTGAAGAAGATCCGGAAGCTCAGTGGGGGTTTTTATTAAGCCATTAAGATTCTATCGATGCTTCTTCGCTTCTTTGTAGGAAGCAGATTATGAACTGGCTGATAACCGGGAGGAGATCATGATAAAAAAGAAACCTGTAAAAAAGGCGGCAAAGAAGAGCGTGAAGAAGGGAGATGTTTACAAGTGCGGCGTGTGCGGTCTGGCTGTGACAGTGGATGAGGTCTGCGGGTGCGTCGATTATTGCGACATCGTCTGCTGCGAAAAGCCGATGAAGCCTAAAAAACGGGCCTGATGAAGTAATTCAATCAACCTATCCTGCTCGGAATATTTATTCAGGTCTTCGTGATGATGATTTCTTGAAGACTGCTCACAGCTTTACAGACAGTAGGGTTGTGAAGGGATAGAAGATGATCCAGGTCTGCTACTACAAGGGTTGTGGGGTTGTTTATGGCGAAAAAGAGCCACTATCGGATAACCGAGAAACACACGGCCTATGCCCGAAGCACCTTGAAATCTCCCTAAAAGAGATCAAAGCTGAAATGGAAAAACTGACAGTTATGCCTGGAGGTTTGAAGGTATTAATTGTCGAAGATAGCACTCTTTTTCGGCAATTGTTCAGGGAGACGTTGCATGATCAGTTCCCACTAATTGACATTTATGAAGCGATTGACGGGGAAGAGGCATTACGGAAAATTGATACCCTAAGTCCAAACCTTATCTTTATGGACATTAAATTGCCAGGAGAAAATGGCCTCGAACTGACAAAAAAAGTGAAAGCTCGATATCCAAACATTATCGTTATCATTCTTACCGGTTATGATTTGCCAGAATACCGGGAGGTTTCCTCCCTATACGCTGACTATTTCTTTTCAAAAGACTCAGCAACCACGGAAAATATTTTTGCATTGGTTGAATCTATTTTACCAACCCGCATATAGTTCGTTATCCTCCCTCTTAATCGGAAACCAACAACCTTCAATGTGGAGGACTTCCTACCCTTCGTAGGCTAAGGGGATAGCGACGTAAGGGCTTTGGTCTCTTCTGAGGCGATGGGCGCGATACGCGCTGAAAGCTCAAGGCGGGACTTGTTTAGACATTATCCCCCGGTTTATTTCCAGGTCTGTAAAGAGCTATGACGTAAGGACCTTCGGGAACGACCGCCACGTGGTTATCCTTTTTCTCTTCCACACTTTTTTTGATCGCTTCCGTCAGGGATGTGACTACCTTAACGCCTGTCAGTGCCTGTTCTTCCTTTGTGAGGCATTCGCTGTAAAGGTGTATGGTCCCGGTTTTCATGGCTTTGATTTGCATGATGGATTCCCATTCATCGATAGAGGCAAACTGCCTCTGCGAGGTCTCCTCGAGGAATCTCTCCATCCCGACATGGATCAACCTGGCTTGTGACTCGGCATATTCGGGGGTGCCCAATCCCTCGGAGCACTCCGAGACGATAAAAAGATTTCCCCCCGGCTTGACAATATCTGCCACACCCACCATACCTTTGATCGTCTGGTAATAGTTTCTGTCCAGGGGGTAGCCTGCGGAACTGGTGATGACGGTATTGTATTTTCGTGCGACAGGGATTTCAAAATAGGGCCGGGCAAAGGCAACAGCGGCAAGATAACTCTTCTCGATGTCGCCAAAATTTACGAAAGACAGTCTGCGGTCTTCGTCGATCACGGTATTTAACGCGAGGCTCCTGCCCACCATCTTGACGACGGTCATTTGCTCCTCATGGATTGGGTTGCCGTCCAGTCTGCAGTTGGCCACGCCCTCATTTTCGAGCATCCTCGTTGAGTGCAATACGCGGATGGTATCCTGATGTGCGATTCCAGGCACAATCACTTTTCTCCCCCCTGAGTAACCCGCCATAAAGTGAGGCTCAATCAATCCGACAACGATGCGCATCTCCGCATTCACGAACCGTTTGTCTATCCTGACGGGCATGCCTCGAGGGGTGATTCCAAGATCGTCATGGTCTTCGTCATTTTTCGCAAAGTGGTTCACGACTCGAACGGTTTCAAGAACCCAATCGCTCCCGATCAGCTCCCGGAGTTCTTCCCCTTCGTTGGGCCGGTGAAGACCCGTTGCTACGAGCAACGTGATCGAGGCCGGACTCACACCGGCGTCGATCAACTCCTGAATGAGGACGGGCAGCACGATCCCGTGAGGGACGGGCCTTGTAATATCACAGATCGCGATGCAGATATTTTTGATTCCCTTTACCTCTTTCGATAGAGGCTTACACCCCACAGGGTGGGATAACACAGATCTCAGTGCCGCCGCAGGGTCCTTGAGGATGGGCATGGCCTTTTTCTTTATCACCTCTACTTTGAGGCCGTCCGGGAGTTCAATCGGCAACCCCTTTCTTCCATATTTCATGACAATCTGCATCTGCCACCTCTGAAAAAAGGCTGTCCGGGTACTACACCTTTTTGGGGGTTAACCATCTTGATGACATCACATGCCGAGATAGGCTTTTCTTACAAGATCGGATTTGATGAGTTCGTCCCCCCTGCCCTCCAAGACAACACGGCCAGTCTGTAGGACATAGGCTCTATGGGAAATCTGAAGGGCCTCAAAGACATTCTGTTCAACCATTAACACCGTCACCCCATTTTGGCTGATCTCGTGAATAATTTTAAAGATCTCGGAGACGAGTTTAGGCATCAACCCTAGGGAAGGTTCATCTAACATGAGGAGGGAAGGATGGGACATCAACCCCCGGGCAATCGCTAACTGCTGCTGTTCCCCACCGCTTAAGGTGTCTGCCCGCTGGTTCCTTCTCTCTTTTAAAATAGGGAAGAGTTCAAACACATTTTCAAGGGCTTCACCCTCTTCTTTCGAGTCAAGGGGATAGGCGCCAAGTGAGAGATTGTCTAATACCGATAACCTGCCGAAGAGCCTTCTCCCTTCCGGAATCATCGAAATTTTTTTCTTTACGATTTCATAAGGAGGGGTGTTGTGAATGGGTTCCTTGTTAAAATAAATTTCACCCTTTTGGGGATGGAGGAGGCCCGCAATCGTTTTGATGAGGGTCGATTTCCCGGCGCCGTTGGAGCCCACTAGGCTCACCACCTCGCCTTTCCTGACCTCGAAGGAAACCTCATGAATGGCTAAAAGCTCTTGATACCCGACCGAGACCTCATTGACCGACAACATTATATTTTTCCCCTAAATAGGCTTGTATGACTTCCCTGTTGACAACGACCTCCTGCGGTGACCCTTCCATAATCTTTCTTCCTGAATTTAACACGATCACCCGGTCCGATATTTCCATGACAGCCTCCATGACATGTTCAACCACGACCAGAGTCATTCCTTTATCTCTAACCTTTTTTATTAAATCGATCATCCCCCGCAGCTCTACCCTCGTCAACCCAGCCATCGATTCATCGAGCATCAATAACCTGGGTTGAGTTGCCAGAGCCATCGATACTTCAAGTTTCTTTTTGTCAGCGATGGTGAGCTGTGTTACTGAGAGTGCTTTTTTTTCGATCAAACCAGTAAACGTTAAAATCTCCTCTGCCTTTTCTACTGCAGGCTGGATCTTGTTAAATCGTAGAAGTGCCCCTGTCACCGCATTCTCCAGAACCGTCATATCGCTGATGATCTGAACGATCTGAAACGTTCTGGTCACTCCCATTTTGCATATCTTATCCGCTCGGTAGCCGGTAATATCTTCACCAAGAAAGGAGATTTTCCCGCTATTAGGATGGTAGAAACCAGTCACACAGTTAAAGAGGGTGGACTTTCCTGCGCCATTAGGGCCTATAATGCTTACAATTTCTCCTTCTTCTACAGTGAAGTCGATATTGTCGTTTGCGAAAAGTCCTCCAAATCGTTTGGTCACTCCATTGACCTCTAAACAGGGAACTTTCTTCATTTCGTCCTCTTTCCGATATTCGAAAACAGCCCCCACACCCCTTTGGGCTGATAGACTGAAATCAAGGTGATCAAAGCTCCGTAAATCAGCATATCAATTCCTGTACCTTTATGGCCTAACATCACTCGGGTGATTTCAGAAACAGGCATTAAGACAGCGGCCCCGATCACGGGCCCCATGAGGGAACCTGCTCCACCCAGCATGGAGATCAACACAATCTGAATCGAGATGGGAAGGATGAGCACACTTTCGGGATCAAGATACAAGACGTATTGGGCATAGAACGTCCCTGCCATAGCAGTCAGAAAGGCACTGATCATAATGGCGATGAGACGGTACCAGACCACATTGATTCCCAAAACTTTTGCCACATCGTGGCTCTCCTTGATGGCGCGGAAGTAATAGCCCATCTTGGAGGTGGCTACGATATAACAGACCACCAGTGAGATGATCAGGAACGCCAACATGATGTAATAATAGGGTAGTTTGGAGGAATGAAACATAAAGTTTTCAAACGATTCCTTCAGCATAGGGAGCGTCATACCTTCAGCCGCTCCCACGAGCTTCCAGTTGTTGAAATGGGTTCGAACAATTTCACCGAAGGCGATGCTGGCAATTGCGAAGTAATGACCTCTTAAATTAGAACAGGGGTACCCGATGGCTGCTGCAACGAGGGCGGCTATCAGGCCACCGACAACCAATCCCAGCCATGGATTAATGTGATAGGTGATCAAGAGAAAAGACGAGGTGTAGGCCCCGATACCGAAGAAGGCGACCTGACCGAAGGAGAACATCCCGGCATATCCTCCCATGATATTCCAGGCCACCGCCATCATTCCAAACATAAAAACGAGGATCATGACATGCTGGGGAAAGGGCTTCTGAAAGAATAGAGGGAACAGGATAAGAAGGATTAAGACGACGACGCCAGAAGAGATTTGTTTAAAGGTTAAATTTCGCATTTCTTACCATCCTAAGAGACCTTGAGGCCTTATCCAGACAGTGATGAGATAGATAAGGAAGACGATGGCATATTTGTAAGCAGGGTCGATGAAGAAGCCTCCGAGGGTTTGGGCCAAACCGACGATGATCCCAGCGATAAAAGCTCCCTCAATACTGCCAAAGCCTCCTAGGGCAACAACGCAAAAGGCGATCAGTCCGAAAGTGCTTCCAACCTGGGGATAGATATAATAATAGGTCGATAAGAAAGCACCGGCGATACCCACCAGCGCTGAACCCAGTGCAAAAGAGATAGAGTTAATGCGTTCCGTATTGATCCCCATCAGTAAGGCTGCCTCCCGGTCCATCTCCGTTGCAAGGATTGCCTTTCCTGTTTTGGTTCTTTTCAAGAAAAGGAAGACAAAAAGGGAGACGATCACGCTTCCAATCGTGGAGACAAATTTGGGGACACTCAGCTTAATGTCTCCTATATCCCAGGTACCATGAAGGAGTGGTTTTTCGATAAGACGGAAATCAGGAGTCCACAAAAATACAGCCAGATTGGCGAGAAAGATGCTCACCCCGAAGGTAACGACCAACTGAGCCAGCATCGGTCCCTTCATCACTTTACTGACAATGTAGCGATAGATTAAAAGGCCTAAAAAGAATAAAAGGACTGTACAGACCGGAATGGAAAAAAGAGGATCGACACCGTACAGGGTGTAAAGCCAAAAGGACGTAAACATGCCGAGCATCAAAAAATCGCCATGGGCGAAATTGACAATATTCATTACCCCCCAGATGAGGGTCAGGCCAATGGCAATCAGTGAATAAATGAACCCAATCAGTAATCCATTCACAATCTGCTGCACGAGTTGATCCGTCATGATCTCTTCCCTTGCAAACTAAAAGAGGAGAAGCTTGGGTTAAGCTCCTCCTCTTTTATCGAAGTCAGTTTACTTTTTCCATCCTGGGAAAGGCCAAATAACATCTTTGGAGGCCATATCAAATGGCCATACGGTGTGGTACTGCTCCCCCTGGATTTGCACAAGGATCCCCGTGGCATAAATATTTTGATGAGTTTGAGGATCGAATTTAACCCCTTTCCACGGGTTAATGATCTGGTCTCCCGGGATGTTCGTTCCCATCAGGGCTTTCGTCACCGATTCGGCCTCTGTCGATTTGGCCCTGTTAATCGCCTCGGCCACGACAAAGGGTGCAGTGAAGCTCCGAGCGGCATTGCCGCTCATCTCTATTCCGTATTTCTTTTTGTAAAGCTCATTGACCTGGGCGACAAGAGGTTTCCTCTTGGCAAGATCTAAGGCAAACGTCGACCGAACGACCATATAGTTTCCATCGGCCTTAACCGTACTAAGATAACCCGGCTCCAGATATCCGGCCATGGTGAGGAACCCTTTAGGAGAAAACCCTAATTCCTTGAAGGTCTTCGTGTACAGGATTGCATCGGTAATATAAGAGGCATGGAGTAATACGTCAGGTTTGTTTTTAATCAAAACCCCTGCTTCACTCGATACGTCCGTAGCATTTTGAGAATACGGAATATCAGCAACGATCTTGTATTTAAACTCTTTGGCATACTTTTGCTCTTCCTTTCCCACATTCGCGCCCCATTCGGTGTTTTCGTAAAGGAGAGCCACTGTCTCAATCTTGCTTTTTGTCTTTTTCTTTATATCCTCTATGAATTCAAACTGATTCTTGGCAAAGATCGTATCTGTACATTCGGCCCTGAAGAAATACTTGAATCCTCTTTCGGTTAAGGTCGGAGACGTGGAATCGGAACAGACGTACGGAATCTTCAGCCTTTCTGTGGCCTGGCTCGCCGTTTTGGTGACCGCACTCTGATAGGCTCCGATCACAGCGACCACCTTCTCCTGTGTGACGAGTCTTTCTGCTTCGGCCATGCCGTTCCTAGGATCTCCTTTGCTGTCCGCAAAGATGATCTCAATCTTGGCGCCCCCTAAATTTGGCAGTCCTTCCGTTTTGGCTAATGGGAGATTAAGATCATATTTGCCATTGATGATATCGACGGCCATCTCAACTCCCCGCTTGCAGTCTAAGCCGGTTGTTGCCAAATTCCCCGTTAAAGGATAGATGGCCCCGATTCTAATCACCTTGGACGGTTGGGCAAAAAGTGGAGCTGACAAAATAAAAACCATCCATAAAGATAAACAGATTACCACCGGTCCTTTCGCTTTCATCTTAGCCTCCTATGCATTGGATTTTTGTATATCCCGCTCCTAAACTTCCCTTTCCTTTCCCGGACGGGATTCACATGCTTCTTCCAAGACTCGATCACTTCCGTGATGTGTTTGGTCATCACCTGTGCTGCCAGATTCGGATCTCCCGTTCTGATGGCATCGAGAATCTCTCTGTGGCGTACGGATGAATTCCGGATGATATTGGGAAGACTGTTGATGGTGGACTGCTGATAGCGAAGAAGATCTTTGATGTTCTCCAGGACCTTGAGCAAAATACGGTTGCCAGCCGCCTTCCCTATGGAGAGATGAAACTCATAGTCCATTTCGCTGAAGGAATCAATATCCCCCCTTTCTATGTCTTGATCCATCTCCGCCAACAGGTCCTCAATATTTTTTAGACTGCCTGGATCTATATTCTCAGCTGCCGTCATGGCATTGTGAGATTCGATGATCTTCCGCGCCTCGAGTAGCTCTTGGATGACCGGGGCCCCTTCCGTCATAAAGATACCCCTGCCGTGACTGATCTCAACGAGACCGAAGGCCGACAGATTCTGAACAGCTTCTCTCGCGGAGATGACGCTCGTACCGATTTTCTTGGCCAGATTCTCAGTAGAAGGCAATTTATCGCCGGGTTTCACTTCTCCCTTCATGATTAAGTCTAATAGAAACTTAATCACCACATCGCTTGATCTTATTGTCTTCATATGATATTAGCTTATATGATATAATGATTCTAAGTGTCAAGCTTTTTTTCCAGGGCTTTTTACTCGGTTTAAAGGAGAAAAAGGTGCCTAAATTCAGTGCAAACCTCACCATGCTTTTTACAGAAGTTGATTTTCTGGGCCGTTTCGAGCGGGCAGCACGAGCCGGATTCACCGCGGTCGAATATATGTTTCCCTATGCCTATGAAGCTGGCCAGCTGACTGCCAAACTACACCGATACGGCCTCACGCAGGTCCTCTTCAACCTCCCCGCTGGCAGATGGGAAGCAGGGGAACGGGGCATCGCTTTACTGCCCGGCAGAATAGGGGAATTTCAGGAAGGCGTGGGACATGCCATTGAATATGCCAAGACATTGAAGTGCGCGCGGGTCAACTGCCTTGTAGGATTAACCCCAGACCTACCTGAAAACCGGATACGGGAAACGTTGGTGAATAACCTACGGTTCGCCTCTAAAATGCTGGCTCAGGAAAACATCCGTCTTCTCGTCGAGTCAATTAACACGAGGGATATTCCGGGTTTTTATCTTTCCTCCACAGAGCAAGCCCTGTCTTTGATAAAAGAGGTGGATCACCCTAACCTATTCTATCAGTACGACATCTACCATATGCAGGTCATGGAAGGTAACCTTGCCGAAACGGTGAAGAAACATATTGAGAAAATAGCCCATATCCAGATAGCTGATAATCCGGGAAGGCACGAGCCGGGGACGGGGGAGATTAACTTTCAAAATCTCTTTCGTTTCATTGATGAGACTGGCTACGACGGATTCATCGGTTGTGAATACAAGCCGCTCAAAACGACAGAAGAAGGGCTGGAATGGATTAAGCCGTATTTATAAAGAAGGATGAGACCATGTTAAGGATCGGATTTATCGGTCTGGGAATAATGGGAAAACCGATGGCGGGTCACCTGGCAAAAGCGGGGGATACCCTCTATGTGCATAGCAGGACATATGCTTCCGTAGCAGAGCTTGCGGCGTTGGGTGCCATTCCATGCAAAAACTCGAAGGAAGTGGCAGAGCGATCTGAAATTGTTTTCTTGATGCTTCCCGACACCCCGGACGTAGAAGAAGTATTGTTTGGCACGGATGGGGTCTCCAAAGGGATCAAGTCCGGATCAACGGTTGTGGATATGAGCTCTATCTCTCCCATAGAAACGCGGAAATTTTCCGAACGACTGAGAAACCAAGGCGTAGAGATGCTCGATGCGCCGGTTTCCGGTGGTCAGATTGGTGCACAGAACGCGACGCTGTCGATCATGGTAGGCGGAAAGGCAGAGGTCTTCGACCGGATCAAGCCGCTATTTGAAAAGATGGGTAAGAACATCGTTTACATAGGCGGTAACGGCGATGGACAGATTTGCAAGGTAGCCAATCAAATTGTCGTCGCCCTCACCATTGAAGCTGTGGGGGAGGCGCTTCTTCTGGCGTCAAAAGCCGGCGCAGATGTCGTGAAAGTGAGGGAGGCGCTATTGGGTGGTTTCGCGCAAAGCCGTATTCTCGACGTTCATGGGGAACGGATGATCAGGCGAACTTTTCAGCCAGGATTTCGAATAAGACTTCACCAGAAGGACCTTCGTCTTGCCCTCCAGACAGGGAAAGAGCTTGGGGTCAGTCTCCCTAATACCGCAACCGCCCAGGAACTCTTTACTGCCGTATCGGCCTCAGGCGGTGCTGAAATGGATCACGCCGCAATGGTACAGGCCCTCGAGAAACTGGCCAATTTTAGGATCGGGGAGAAGCAGGAGTGTTGATTCGGCCAAAGCCTGTTATCTGGGGAGCCAAACTTTCCAGACATTCCAAAATCACCGCATCCTAAAGATTCAAAGACCCGCCTTCGTGCGCAAGGCAGGCCTCTCTCTGTCCTAGCGGTCTTCCCAGGCATCTCCTCCTGGTGGTTTAGCAGAAAAATTGGGGGGGGACAAACGCATTCGGCGGATTGACAAAAATTATATTCGTGGTATCCTTAGGCCAAATGCCTTTCGCATAAAGAACAACAGCAACGAAGAGCCGGAAGCGGTGCCTAATAAGTGGACAGGAGGTTATGATGGCAACAGACCTTTATAAGAGATTGGCTAAGAAACTGGACGATCTACCAGGGGGATTTCCAAGCACCGAGAGCGGTGTGGAAATCCGCATTCTACGCCGGCTCTTTACCCCCGAGTTTGCCAAACTTGCCGTGCATCTGACACTGATCCCAGAGGAACCCCGGGTGATTGCCCGCCGGGCCAAGATCCCTGTCGAGGAGGCAACCCGGCGATTGGAAGAGATGTTTAAGAAGGGCCTTATTGTCGGCATCCCCCGGAAGAACAAGCCGCCTTTATACATGGCCATGCAGTTCCTCGTGGGCTTCTGGGAGTCCCAGGTGAACAGGCTGGACCGTGAGCTTATCCAAGACTTCGAGGAGTATCTGCCCTCCTACTACGACAGCGGCATTGGCCAGGTGGTGGGCCAAGTGCGCACGATCCCTGTTGGGAAGAGCATCAGCACTCAGTCTGAGGTGATGCTCTACGAGCGCGCCGAAGAGCTGGTGCGCGCCCATAAGACTTTTGCCGTGTCCAATTGCATCTGTAGACAGGAAATGCGCATCATGGGCAAGGGTTGCGACAAACCCGAGGAGAGCTGCCTGAGTTTTGGTGCGGCCGCGAAAACCGTTGTGCACAATGGCCGGGGTCGGGCCATCAGCCAGGAGGAAACTCTCGCGATACTCCACCGAGCCGAGGAGGCCGGGCTGGTTCTGCAACCGGCTAACGCCAAGAAAGTTCTTTTCATCTGCACCTGCTGCGGCTGCTGCTGCGGCGTGCTTCGGGGTCTTAAGCGCGACCCTAAACCGGCCAGCCTGGTATCTACTCCTTTTGTGGCGAGCCTCAATACCGACACCTGCAAGGGCTGCGGCGTTTGCCTCAAGCGCTGTCAGATGGAAGCCATTTCTCTGGTGGACAAAAAAGCGGTCCTGGATCTAAACCGGTGCATCGGCTGCGGGTTGTGTGTGAACACCTGTCCTACCGACTCCCTCTCTTTGCTGCGCAAACCGAAGGCAAAACAGCCCTACGTTCCCAAGGACATCATCGAGACGCACATCAAGCTGGGGAGAGCCCGCGGCAAGCTTGGAATCGGCAAGAGGGTGGGCATGCAGGTCAGGTCGAAATTGGACCGACTATTGGCTTCTAAGTAAACCCCGTTAGAAGGGGCGAGGCTTTGATCCCACCCTGAATAAAGGAGCTGGTGCTTTCTATTTCCGCCATCCCTAAGCATAAACGCCGAGGCTTTCTGACGGGGTAAACCTCACCATTCCAATAATACCAAGACAAATTTGCGGGGACACAGGAAGAGCCTTGCAACAGGACCATCTGGATGCAAAGCCCTGAGTCGTCATCCTTCAAGTCTTTCAAATATGTCTTTAAAGACCGGGACAAGCTCAACGAATGCCCTCCTCAGATTCGGGTCAAAGTGCTCAGGAGATGTCCTTCCATCGCCCTCCACGATTATCTTCACTACCACTTCGTGGTCCAGAGAGGATTTGTATGGCCTTCTGCCTCGGAGGGCATCATACTGGTCAACAATATTCATGATTCTTCCTGCCATGGGGATTTCTTCCTTTTTAAGGCCCCGCGGATATCCGGTACCGTCCCACCTTTCATGGTGAGTCAGCGCAATCATTTCCGCCATCTGGAGGTACTTTGATTTCGAATCATGAAGGATATCGGCTCCGATGAGGGTATGGGTCTTTACCAAAGCAAATTCTTCGGCAGTGAGTTTCGCACTCTTCAGCAGGATCTCGAGGGGAATCCCCACCTTTCCTATATCATGCATGGGGCTGGCATATAGAATTGTCTCCTGGTCTTCTTCCGACCATCCAAGATGTTTTGCCATCTGTTGACAGTAATGGCCAACCCTGCGGATATGAGCTGCTGTTTCTTCATCCTTATATTCTGCCACCGTTGTAAGCCTGATGATCGTATCGATATATCCCTCCCGTATCTGCCTTATCTTTTCTTCCACCTCTCTTTTGAGCAACTCGTTATGGTTGCTCAGAAAATCCTCGAATTCCTTTATTCTTAGCAGGTTTCTAATCCTTGCAATCAGCTCCGGTCTGTCGATCGGCTTCGTAAGAAAATCGTTTGCACCTACCGAAAGTCCTTTAATTCTCAGCTCCCTGTCTGTCGACCCAGTAATGAGGATGATGGGGATGTGACGCGTGCGGGGATCATCCTTCAACTTCTTGCAGACCTCCAGGCCATCCATTTCGGGCATCATGACGTCGAGCAACATCAGATCAGGGCTGTAGGCTTTTGCCTTTTCGATGGCCTCTATTCCATTCGTTGCGGTGGTGTACTGGTAGTCATATTTTTCCAAAACAGCACTCAAGTACTTCAGAAGAACCGGATCGTCGTCGGCGATAAGGATTTTGGGCATTCCTTCTCCTTCCAGAGTGTTCTAAATTTGCTTGAGGTTTTGAGCAAGCTGAAGAAACCTTATTGAACAGGTCGTACTATACGCAAAATCTCGTTCATATGTCAAGGTTAAGGCCAATCGAAGGGAGTCTGGGGGTGGGGACCTAAGAGGAGCTATGTCCCGACCAGACCCAGACCCGATGCCCTCCGCAAATTGCTTGATGAATCGTATTTCCCGAAACAAGCCAGATTGCAATCCAGCAGAAAATTAAAGGCTATGAATGGAAATAAGCAACCTGCTTAGTCTTCAAGCAAATTGATTATTTTTCCGATTCTTCACGTTTTACTTTGTCATAGATTCTCTCCGAGCGTTCCGGAAAATCACTGCATTCGCCTTGGCCTAAAAATACCGTCCCTCTTCAAGAAAAATACGGTGTTTACCCCATTCACTCGGGAGCCCCACAAGTGCTAATTTATTTATGTGTAGACATCTTCCTCCTGGATAACCTTGTATTGCGAAACCTGTGTTTTTTGGTTTGTTATGCAGAACAATACGGGCGCCACTGCGCCGGGGAAATAGAAGCAGCACCCGCCCTATCCCCGAGTAGAGAAAAGAGTAAAAATAGGATCAGCTGGCAGGCAGTAGGATCATGAAAAGGAGGAGAATTAGTCTCAGCTCCTGAAAAATTCCATAAAAAGGAGGTAAGGAAAAATGTCAAAGGCGCTAAAATATCTTGGATTGGCAATCGGGGCTCTATTATTGATTATTGTGTCGATTTCTACTTTTGCCCAATCTCCTCTAAGAGGAGAATCGAGTTACTCTCCTGTCGTGATCAAAGAGAGCTTTGAAGCGATCATGGCCCGGATGAAAGCGGCAAAGCCAGGGGTGATGAAGCGTCAGATGGATTTGCTCAATGAGCGCTATGACTTGAGCAATCGCCCGGCTGCAGGGGTGACGATGTCTCGTGGCAAGTCCGTTCAGGACGGTGCTCGCGCCAAACTACCAGCCGGGATGACCTGGGAGAGATTGGCTGGAATGAGTCCAGAGGAGGTTCGCGAAAAGGGCTTGTTTCCAGCAGGTTTCTTTCCTCTTCCCCACCCCAACCATCCGGAAGGTGGCATGCTCTTTCCCAAGTTCCACATTGAGGAGATTAAGAAGCAAGAAGGTCGGGATCTCACCCGCTTTGATCTGGATTATGACTTACCAGATCATTTCCTTCCTGAATTTCCAGCACCCATTTACCTGACGACACGTCCAGACCTTGGAGACGTCTCCCAGGGCAAGCTAGTCACAATCGATAATTACTATCAGTTGTTCAATGGAATTCTGAACCCCAAGCAGATTGAAGGTTTGAGGCTATTGCTCACCCCATTCCCGCAACAACAGTTCAACCAAACCGAGGACCGGCGGTCCGAGCGTCCAAGCCGTGGAGTAGTTTGTTTTGACTGCCATGCAAACGGACATACAAATGCCTCGACGCACCTTGTGGGAGATATCCGGCCCCAGGAATTTCGCCATCGTCTCGATACCCCGAGTCTTCGTGGTGTGAACATTCAGCGGCTGTTTGGGTCCCAGCGGGCACTGAAGTCCGTCGAAGACTTCACCGAATTTGAACAAAGGGCTGCTTATTTTGACGGCGATCCGGTCATTGCTACGAAAAAGGGTGTCAGTGTCCTTGAACGGGGGAGCCAGGTCCATTTTATGGCAGAGTTTCAAGAATTGCTCGATTTTCCACCAGCTCCCAAGCTTGGGATCGAAGGAAAGCTCGATCCGAAAAAAGCATCCCAGCCGGAGATGCGAGGGCAGGAGGTTTTCTTCGGCAAGGCCAGATGTGCAGGCTGTCATCCTGCACCGTATTATACCGACAATCTCATGCATAACCTGAGGGCGGAGCGTTTCTACAAGCCTCGCATGATCAATGGTCGTATGGCAAGCGCGGATGGTCCTATCAAGACCTTTCCGTTGCGAGGCATCAAAGATTCCCCTCCTTATTTACATGATGGAAGACTCCTCACGTTGGAAGATACGGTGGAGTTTTTCAATTTGATTCTTGAACGTGGACTCAGCGCACAGGAGAAAAAAGATCTGGTAGAATTTATGAGATCACTTTGACCAAGATGAGATCGAGTTTCCACCTCGGTGGGTTTCGTTTACCTCCCCAGAGGAGAGAAGGGGAATTAATTCCCCACCGAACGAAATTGTTAAGGAAAAAAATCCTTACCCGATTTGAGCACTGAGGTGCTGAAACAAAGAGGAATGAAACCATGAAGATGACCGATCGAATCCTCATCTTTAGCCTTTTGGTTCTGTGCCTTTGCACTTTTTCTGGACCATGTCTTGCAGAATCCGTGACGCCATCTCCTTCATCCGAACCCTCCATCTCTGTTTCAACTTCGGATGAAGCTGTGGGTACCATCGCTGACCCGCTGGAACCCGTGAATCGCGCCTTTTTCCAGTTTAATGATAAGCTTTATTTCTGGGCTCTTAAACCCGTTGCCACCGGCTACAAGGCCGTCATCCCCGAGGATGGAAGAATTGGGGTCCATAACTTTTTCTCCAACGTAACGACCCCTGTCCGTCTGGTCAACTGTT
>JBAVGF010000404.1:0-2438 GCA_049684675.1 Thermodesulfobacteriota bacterium
TTGAAGACTACCGGGGGAAACCTGAAATTATTGTCCGTGGCCCCGATCAAATAATTGTTAAATCTCAGTAGTTGGGGAGCAATGTGTGGTTCCAACGTTGTGGGGCACTTTGCCACTCCTGGGATGGCAATCTGTACATAGATGATATCTATCATGGAGGGTAATCGGATATGATTTTTAAGTTTTGCTTTCTCGCCGTTGCGCTCGCAGCCCTTCTTCTCGGGGGATGCAGCAAGCCCTTGTTGTCTTATTCGCTTGACACGCCTCCTCTGGTCCTAACGCCTTCGTCGCAGGCCAAAATAGAGGATGGGCGGGATCGCTTCAGGGAGATCTATTGTGCGGTCCAAAAAGACCACGGAGCTGGGCTGCCCTACGACCGGCCATGCGAAGAGGTGATATTACGGCTGGGAGGTGAACCTGAACCAGGAGGAAGCCCCGTCTCGCTCGGACCTTCGAAACTTAAATTGCGGGTCCTGTTTGTGCCCGGCCTATTCAACGACTGTATAAAGTCCAGCAGCGTTTATTCCCATGCCCGTGCGCACATAGAACGTTATGGGTATAAGACGGAAAGTCTCCCGGTAAGCGGACGATCCAGCAGCACCCATAACGCCTTGCAGATCAGAAATGCGCTCCTCGGCAGGGAACTTCTGCCCGAAGAAAGAATCGTGCTTGTTGGCTATTCAAAGGGAGTGCCGGATATTTTGGAAGCGGTTGTCGCTTACCCTGAGATTCGGCAGACGGTAGCGGCGGTGGTCTCAGTGGCCGGCACTGTAAATGGAACGCCCCTGGTTGGGCTGATTGACAAACCTGTCCAGGAGCTGCTTAAGAAAATCCCCGTTCCCCAGTGCCCTCCTGGGGTGGGGGACCCTATTGAAAGCCTGAAGCGGTCAACGCGCCTGCAGTGGCTTTCGCGATATCGGCTTCCGGCATCGATAAAGTATTTCTCGCTGGTCGCCTTTGCCGGGCGGGATGATATTTCCACGATCCTCAAGTCCTCCTATGATCGGCTGGGCCTGATCGACCCGCGCAATGACAGCCAGGTGATTTTCTACGATGCCATCATCCCGGGGAGCACCCTTCTTGGCTTCGTCAAAGCAGATCATTGGGCGGTAGCTATGCCCTTCTCCCAAGACGCGCCTCAGCTTTCGGCAGTCCTGATCGATAAAAACGAATTCCCCCGAGAAGTCCTTCTGGAAGCGGTGATTCGGTTTGTGGAGGAAAAGCTTCTGGCCTCTGATTGAACTTAAAACAGGGACACATCCCATTTTCGGTTTAATGCCTCCGGTTCTTAGGAACAGGGTGGAGTAGGCCTGTCGGGCCGGTGTTTGTCCTTTATTTAGGCTTTGGTGAGCTTGAAACATATTTGTTGAAAATTTCAGATAAGTAAGGTATCCTTATTGTAAGGAGGTAAGGAAGTATGCTTGCCAAAAAAACATCCAAGAATCAGATTACGTTACCCAAGGCGATCGTCAACGCCTTTCCTGATGCTCAATATTTTGATGTCCGCATCAAAGATGACAAAATCCTTCTGATGCCGGTCAAAATATCGCCCATGGGATCGGGTATCGAAAGTGTGAGAGAGAAAATGAGAAGGCTGGGGATTAATGAAAAAGACGTCGGTGAGGCCATTCGGTGGGCAAGAAGGAAAAACAGGTAAAAAGGGTTGTGCTGGATACGAATGTCTTGATATCCGCTTTGCTCTTCAGAGGGGGACTGTCAAAGATCGTCGGGCTTTGGCAGAAAGGAAAGATTATCCCTGTCATTTCAAAAGAAACATTTAGGGAGTTACTAACCGTTCTCGAATACCCTAAGTTCTCTCTCACTCAAGAAGAAATAGACCCCATTATCAAATATGAGATTCTTCCATATTTCGAGATTGTGGAGGTTGTTAAAGATGTTAAGGGAATAAGCGGAGATCCTGAAGATGACAAGTTTATTTCGTGTGCCATTTCAGGATCCGCAGACTATATTGTGAGTGGTGATAAGGATTTGTTCGATTTGAAACAATATAAATCTATAAAAATCATCAAGGCATCCGATTTTCTAAAAATGTATAATGATTTCTGACCAAGATGAGGTCTTCGACGTCAGCGGAATTTAGTGGAAAAGTGACCGCTAAGAAAATATCAAATCCTTTATTACAGATGTTGGCATGAACCGAACGATGTTTTAGGCCGGAAAGATCAATCTATGGCAACGAAGTTGTATGTTTATACGGGAACCGGGAATTCATTATGGATCGCGCGTCAGCTGGCACTGGAATTAAAAGATGCTGCCGTTGGATTTGTTCCGAATTTATCAGGAGATTTTAAGGTGGAGGCCGATCGGGTAGGCATCATTTTTCCAGTCCATATCTGGGGATTGCCCTCCCATGTCATCCAGTTCGTCAATCATCTTCAAGTCAAACCCGAGACATACTTTTTTGCCCTGGCTGTTAA
>JBAVGF010000405.1:0-3191 GCA_049684675.1 Thermodesulfobacteriota bacterium
GGACGGGGCTGATGATGTTCATGAAACTCGATCTCGGCGAGATTCTGCGTAAGGAAACCGGGCTCGACACGCCGAAAATCGTGCGCTTTTTGATCGGCAATCCGCTCATCATGAAAGAAATGGCAAAGCATGTTCCCGACGCTGGATCTTACGCTCCGGTCACAGTTCTGGTGGATGAGCGGCCAGACGGCGTGCATTTGTCTTACGACAAGATGGCGAGTCTTCTGGCCCCCTACAGAAACCCCGACGCTCTCGCTGTCGCCCGGGATCTGGATTCGAAAATCGAGAACCTTCTTCGGGAGTCTGCGGCTTGACGATATTACTGTTAGTTGACGGAGGCCCGAACATGACGCACACGCAAGTGACTGCCCCGACCGAATTCATAGAAGCGAACGGAATTCGGTTCACTTACCGCCGGTTCGGCAAAGAAGATGAAGTGCCGCAATTCGTTCACGCTTTCGCAGCACATCCCCGATGCGCAGTTGATCATCTATCCCGATTCGGGCCACGCATCACAATTTCAGTACCCGGACTTGTTCCTGTCGCATGCACGCATGTTTCTGGATGGATAGCAAGGTACATATAACAGTGAGGAGGATCCGATGACAGCTCTTAAACCCGGAGTTCAAGCACCTGATTTTTCCCTTTCAACCACCCCTGATCAAAAAGTATCTCTCTCCGAATTTCGCGGACGACCCGTAGTCCTGGTCTTCTATCCGGCCGATTGGAGCCCCGTATGCAGTGACCAGTTGGCGCTCTATAACGAGTTAAAGCCCGAATTCTCCGAGTTTGGAGCGCAAATCATCGGCATCTCAGTCGACGGCGTCTGGTGCCATCTCGCCTTCAGCAAAGACCGCAAATTGCACATTCCGCTCTTGGCGGATTTTGAGCCCAAAGGCGCAGTGGCCCGTCAGTACGGCGTCTACCGGGAGAAAGACGGCGAGTCGGAGCGGGCGTTGTTTGTCATCGATGCCGAGGGCGTCATTCGTTGGAGTTACGTCTCGCCGGTGGGCATCAATCCTGGTGCCGACGGCATTTTGAAAGCTCTCGAATCGATGGCCAAACGCGAAAAAGCAGTCAGCGTCTAAACTAATTCGATGTCCAAGTGAAGCTCCCCGTCCACAGGACGGGGCTTCCCGGAAACGAATTATCATTTTATATGGAGCCCCTTGACCCCGCCTATAAGGCGGGGCTTGCGGGGCACTTGCCGGTCAGGAGGTATCATGGACAATTCCCCCACGCTCACCCAGCCCTTTTCAGCCCATGACCACGCTGAAGGACCCCCCGATGCACCTTTGACTTTAGTGGAATACGGCGACTATCAATGCCCTTACTGCGGAGCCGCCTATCCCGTCGTGAAGCGCTTGCAGAAAACGTTGGGGAAGAAGCTGCGGTTTGTGTTCAGGAACTTCCCTCTGACCCAGGCGCACCCCTATGCCCTGATCGCAGCCGAAGCGGCGGAAGCCGCGGCGCTACAGGGTAAGTTTTGGGAGATGCACGATCTGCTTTTTGAACAGCAGACCTTCCTCAAGCCTGACATCATTCCCTTGTGGGCTAAAAGGATCGGGCTGAATCTCGAAAAATTCGGGAACGATATCAAGCAAGGCGTTGTTGAAAAGCGTATCAAGGAAGACCGCCAGAGCGGCATCCGCAGCGGCGTTAACGGCACGCCGACCTTTTTTATTAACGGAACACGCTACGACGGCCCGCCGGATTATGATTCGCTGCTGGCGGCCTTAGAGTCTTTGGCTCTACGCTCCGTCTAAATACGTCAGCGGCAAGAGGAAAGTATAGAAGCGTAGTGAGGTAGAGGAGACATGAGGTTCGAAGGGTCGATTGAGTTCTCGATTATCGAGCGCGCCGACAATCGCGTTGTCTCGGAGATGCCGGTTCGCGGCGGCATGAAAAATCCCTTCGGAGTTGTTCACGTCGGCGCCATCCTCTGGCTCGCGGATGTAACCGCGACGGTCTTGGTAATGGGACCCGCGCAGGCGTCAGAGGGGATGAAAGGCTTTCCTCTTGCTATTACACTGAACGCGAATTTCATCGGCAATCAGACAGACGGGATGTTCAGAGCCGTTTCCTCATTCGTGAAGCGTGGGCACACCGTCAGCATCGTTCGCACTCTTGTGTACGGCGCCGACGAGAAGCTGATCGCGGATGTCACCACCAATCATGTATTGTCAAAGTGAATTACTCGTCTCATTTTTCTTCTTTGTATTTTAACCCGGGTGCCTCAATCATAACCGTCGTTCCTGGCGGGACCGAGTGAGTCAACCAGACATTCCCTCCGATCACCGAGCCGGCACCGATAACTGTCTCTCCTCCCAAAATTGTGGCGCCAGCATAAATGGTGACATGATCTTCTATGGTCGGATGGCGTTTCATCTTCCTAAGCAGATCACCTTTTTCCTCCATAGGGAGACTCAAGGCACCCAGGGTCACTCCTTGATAAATCCTGACGTAGTCGCCGATAATACCGGTCTCTCCAATAACCACCCCTGTACCATGGTCAATGAAAAAATGCCGACCGATGACCGCCCCCGGGTGGATATCTATACCGGTGACGCTATGGGCGTATTCAGTCATCATCCTTGGGATTAAGGGAACCTCCTGATCATAAAGCTCGTGCGCTATACGGTAGGTTAAGATGGCCAAAATGCTTGGGTAACTAAAAATGATCTCGTCAAAGCTTTTCGCCGCCGGATCTCCGTCGCAGGCCGCCCTAACGTCCTCGGTCAGGGTTTTTCTAAGACCTTTTAATTTTTTCAATACGGTAAGGGCTTCCTTTTGCCCCCTTTCCGAGCAAGCAGTACAGATCATCTGACGGCGGTGGCATTCATGGCGTATGCTCAGGGTGATCTGCCTGGATAAGAGTTCAAAAAGGGTATTTATTTCGATGCCCATCTGGTAGGACAGACTGAAACTATCCACCTCATGTTCCCCAAAATACCCGGGGAAGATGACCTTTTTAAGACGCTCGATGATCTCGATCACGACCCCTCGAGAGGGAAATCCTACCAGATTCAGGTGATGGAAAGTATCCATGCCCTGGCAACTTTCTACGAGGTCGGACACAATCTGAGGAAGTTCGTGGCGAAACAAAGGGGGCAGTTCACATTCCGCACGGTCAAGCTCCGAAGCGGAGACATTTTCTACGGGACATTCAGAATCAAGCTTATCCATACTCA
>JBAVGF010000406.1:0-1907 GCA_049684675.1 Thermodesulfobacteriota bacterium
GCTTGCCCCTAGGCCTGACCTCGGGTTGAAGGCTCAGGGTTGACCCTGAGCGGCGCTTTACACACCGCCCTGAAGGGCGGAGCTTGGGGCCGTCGAACGGGTCAATACGCTTTCCTCTGTAAGTAAGATTCTAATTCCCATTTTTGAATGCATTACTTCGTACTGAGATTAACCCTTCGACTTACCCGGTCTAAAGCAGGGGGCTTGCTTTCGACCCGAGCTCAGGAACGAAAGGCTAGCCGAAGGAAGCGGCGTTTTTGCCAAGTCCTAAAGGACGGGGTCTAACGTTGTCGAAGGATCAATAAAAGGAGTGGGAAAAGTATTTCACGTACGGAGGAAATAGTTTGGGACTCTTGTGAAAAGTTCTTCCACTTTGTGCTTTGATTACGATAATAGAGACTTGAAAACGGTTTATTTCAATTAGCATAAATTATCGTCACCTTGTGGCAATTGATCAGAACGGAGGAATGAATGCGCTTGGTATGACTTTTGCCTTCTTAACGGTAACACGCAAGGGAGGCGCAAAGACAAAAGTAAGCACGGAAAGGAGCAGAGAAAAGTTATGGGAAGCAAATCTCTTTCCGGAGTCGTTCTGAAAGAGACTCTTGTAAAGACTCGAAGAAATGGGATCCTCTTATTTATCCTTATAAATTTGGCGTATATCATTGTCATTGCCGGTCTGGCGATGGTAATCACCCAGGAAAAAAGAAAAATTTCTTCTTTTTCTCATGGAGAGTTCATCCTTGATGAGTATCGCACCAAAGATATGCTTTACGGAATCCTGAGAAACAAGGGCTATAGTCTTGGTCAAGGGCTTGATATTGTCGAGGCGATTGCCAAGAGGTCAAGGGAGCTCAGGCTTCCGTTGTCACTTATCATGGCTGTCATCGATCAAGAATCCGAATTCTATCCGAATGCCAAGTCCGACAAGGGTGCCCAAGGACTGATGCAGATAATGCCTTTAAAATGGGATGAGTATGTGGTTAAGCTTAAATTGGGAGTTGACCGAAGGGCGATGACCGATCCGTTCATGAATATAACAATAGGATGTCAGATTCTTAAGGATCTGTACGATCAATATAGGCATATAAAGGATAATAAGGTCAGAATGGCCAAGGCCCTTACTGATTACAATAACGGTGAGGAATCAACGGATCCGAATCTGAAATATGCCGTTGAGGTGAGCCAGAAGCAGGACGAGTACCAAAAGAAATTGCAGGGGTACAGAAAGGATTAATGATTACGAATTGGTCCCCACTAACTCTCAAGAATTAGGATTAGCTCTCGATACGGGACAAAGACAACATAACCTGACTGAAGATGTTTCTCAACATGCATGGACACGGTTTGCCTCACGAACCCAGCCGACGATTTTCAGCGAGAATACCTCCCCATCTGCCTTGGTAGCTGCTCCAACGCCTCACTTTCTCCTTAGCGTATGGTACGGGTTTGGGTGTGTAATGCAGTGGGAAGGAACGAACTTGGAAAAGAAAAACGCGGATCAGAACTTAAAACTGAAACCCACTCCAAGCCTGCTGTAGCGCAAGTCAGACCCGGGCGCCTTGGGGATCGGGATGGGTGGAGCACTCGACTGTTTTTCTCCGGTTGGGGCCTGTCCTGTGTCAACGGGGCTTAATTTTAAATCAAGAGAGACTGATCGAGTGAGGGAAATTATTAATCCAACGTCGGAAGAGGCATTCCCGGGGTGATTGTCGCTCAGGTCACTGCGGGCGTGGAAATCACTCCCGCTAAAAGCAAAAGGCGTCCCGTACTCGCCGGCACCGGCGGGTGTGCATACCGAAATGGCTATACCTATTATTCCCAAAACCAAAAACGCTCTCTTCAGGGTTGTTGATAAATTCTTCATGATGAATGATAGAGCAATAAAAAAATTATAAGATATAAAG
>JBAVGF010000407.1:0-13031 GCA_049684675.1 Thermodesulfobacteriota bacterium
CTTTGAACTCCGTAGGGGCAATTCACGAATTGCCCCTACTCCGAACTCCGAACTATTGGGTCCCTTCCTTTTGCAAGGAGGGCGCAGGCTAAGGAAGCTGCACCACTCGCCTGGGCGACTGTATCCGGGATGTCTTTAGGGCCCTGACAGCATCCCGCCAGAAAGATTCCTTCCTTTTTGGTCATGATCGGATCGAGGCCAGGCGCCTCTGCATAGAACTTGTCAGAAGAGCTCTCCAACCCCAACATGTTTTTCAAAATATCTTCTTCCCTTCGGGGGACGAGCCCGGAGGCCAGAACGACCAGGTCCGCTTCTAATTCAAAAGGCTCTCCTAAGAGGGTATCCTCGGCCCTGACCACCAGTTTCCCGTTTCTTCGATAGACCTCGGAGGGATTTCCTCTTCGGTAAACGATCCTCTCTTTTTGGACCCGCTCGTAGAATTCTTCAAATCCTTTTCCAAAGGCCCTCACATCCATATAGAGGACGGTGATATTGGCATCGGGAATCTTATCCCTGAGGAGATGCGCTTGCTTAGCCGTATACATGCAGCAGACCCTCGAGCAGTACTCATTACCCGCTGCTTTATCCCTCGACCCAACGCAGTGAATAAAGATCACCTCTTTAGGCTTCTTTCCCTGGATGATAATTTCACCTTTGGTGGGGCCGGAGGCAGAACAGAGCCTCTCTATCTCAAGGCCATGAAGGACGTTGGGATAATTACCATATCCAAATTCGGGCTTCAGTTTTGGGTTGAAGGGATCGAAACCGGTGGCGACGATAATGGATCCCACATGAAGTTCAACAATCTCTTCTTTCATTTCATAATTAATAGCTTTGGGCTGACAGGCCTTGGCACATTCTCCACAATCCGAACATCCTGCACAATTGAGACAACGCTTTGCTTCCTCCATCGCCTCCTCCGCGGTGAGTCTGGCGACAAGGGGTTTTACCATGTCGGGCAGGATTTCCCGCTCCATTCTTTTCGAATACGGAAGAAGGCTCCGTAAAGGTGAGATTTGTGTCCCCTCGGACTCCCTTCCTTGAAGGAGATCTTCTCCGCGAAGGTATCGGTCAATTGAAATAGCGGCCTTCCTTCCCTGGGCCATGGATTCGACAATGGTCCCGGGACCGGTCACCATATCTCCACCCGCAAAGATCCCTTCCACGTCGGTTTGGAGGGAGATAGGATTCACCTGAATCGTACCCCTTCGCGTCTTCTTCAAGCCTTTAAAAGCGTGCAGGATAGATCCTGCTCCAGTTATGCCGCCGGCGATAAAGATCGCATCATAGGATTGAGTGAGCATCTCCGGGGAGACGTCCTTTCCCACTTGGGTGTTGCATTTGACCTCTATTCCCATTCTATCGATAACAGCGAGATCTTTTTCTACCACCTGCCTCGGAAGACGATAAGAAGGGAAACCGTGGGTGAGAAGACCGCCCAGCTCATTTTTGGATTCAAAAAGGGTAATACTGTAACCCATTCTTCTCAGATCGTATGCGGCAGTGAGTCCCGATGGCCCTCCGCCTACGACGGCTATCTTTTTTCCCTTTTCTTCGGGAGGCGTAAATTTAAACTCAGGTTCTTCAACTTGATCGAGAAGGAACCTCTTGAGATGACAGATGGAGATAGGACGATCCTCTTCAATTCGTTTACACTCCCTTTCACAAGGGTGAGCACAGGCATAGGCTAAAATTCCCGGGAAGGGAAGTTTCTCCCGTACCAATGCAAGGGCTTCCTTAAACTTGCCTTGGGAGATGAGGGCCACATAGCCCTGGGCATTGCAGTGGAGGGGGCAGGTAGCCGTACAGGGGGAAGTCCCCCGGCGATCCATCGTATATTTAAGAGGGACAGCTTGGGGGAAGGAGATATAGATTGCTTTCCTATTTCCTAACCCCATGTCAAATTCGTTGGGGAGGGTGACGGGGCATTGGGCTGCGCAGTCACCACAACCCGTACATTTGGTTACATCGACAAAACGGGGTTTCTTTCTGACCGTGACCTTGAAATTTCCAGCTTTTCCTTCAACCCGATCGATCTCTGAGTAGGTGAGAAGATTGATATTAGGATGATTCGCCGTATCAACCATTTTAGGCGTGCTGATACAAGCAGAGCAATCAAGGGTGGGGAAGGTCTTATCCAATTGGGCCATATGGCCCCCGATGCAAGTGTCCTTCTCCACTAAATGGACCTTAAACCCCTTGTCGGCGATATCCAGAGCAGCTTGCATGCCTGCAATACCGGCCCCGATGACTAGGATTTCGGGAATGATCTCTTTTATCTCTTCGTTCTTCATATGAGTCTTTCTTTTCCGTGAATCGTGATTCGCGAGCCGCGATTCCAAACCCTTTTTGAGGTTTTAGCATTCAGCAACACCCGTCACGAGTCACCCTCTTCATTTCAATTTCCCAATCAAGGCAGAAGCGATCGTATTCTTCTGAATCTCTTTTGTGCCCTCATAGATTTCTGTGATCTTTGCGTCCCGGTAGAAGCGCTCGACCTCGTATTCCGTGATGTAGCCATAACCTCCAAAAATCTGGATGGCCTCGTCAGCGACCTCCACCGCTGTCTTTCCTGCAAACATCTTGGCCATGGAGGTTAACTTTGGATCGATCCTCTTCTGGTCATAGTTCCAGGCAGCCTTGTAGACGAGGAGCCTCGCGGTCTCAATCTTTGTCGCCATATCAGCCAGCTTGTGCTGGGTGATTTGAAAATCGGCCAGTTTTTTTCCAAACTGCTCTCTCTGCTTCGCATAGTCCAGGGCCCGGTCGAAGGCCCCCTGGGCAATGCCGAGGGCCTGGGCAGCGATCTCAATCCTGCTTTCATCGAAGAATTCAAGAACTTGATAGAACCCCTTATTTTTTTCACCAAGAAGATGGGTCAAAGGGACTCTGACATCATTGAAGGAGAGCTCAACCGTCGATGTCATTCGGATGCCCATCTTAGGCATTATCTCTGTCGCCTCCAGCCCCTTTGTTCCTTTTTCAACAAGAATCGTGCATTGGCCGCGGTAAGGAGGCTTTGCACCAGGGTCGGTCTGGCAGAGGACGACAAAGAAATCTGCGAGGCTTCCGTTGGTGATGAATGTCTTGGTTCCATTAATCAGAAAGGAATCACCCTGCTTCAGTGCCGTGGTGGCCATCACGGTAATATCACTCCCGTGGTCGGGTTCCGTATAGGCGCCAGCAGAGATGAATTCTCCCTGGGTGACCGGAATGAGATACTTCTTCTTCTGTTCAGGTGTTCCGAAACGGAGAACCACCTCAGAGGAGAAATCAGCAAGGCTCAAAGCAATACCGACTCCAGAGTCTTTCCGACAGAGTTCCTCAACGATCAGGACATTTTCAGCGATCCCATAACCCTGGCCCCCGTACTCCTCGGGAAAGTGAATGCCTACGAACCCCAATTTACAGGCCTTCTTCCAGAGTTCCTTGGGAAAGGTATGGTTTTGCTCCCACTCCAGGATTTTCTCCTTGTCGAACTCTCCCTGGGCGAACTCCCTGACAGCCTTCTGAATGTCTTTCTGTTCTCCGGTCAATTCAAAATTCATCTCTTCCCTCTGAATAACAGCTGATAGCTAATGTTTTATGGCTCATAGTTCTTTGCTCCGAACTCCTAACTCTTTCTCAGCTCTTTGAGCTTCTCCTTCAAAACAGGAACAAACTTGAACAAGTCTGCCACAATGCCATAATTGGCAACCCCGAAGATAGGGGCTTTTGGATCTTTATTAATTGCGATCACCGTCCCCGCGCCTTTCATCCCTGCCACATGCTGAAAAGCACCACTGATCCCGATGGCAATGTAAACTTTCGGTTTCACGGTTTTGCCTGAAGTCCCCACCTGACGGTCTTTGGGCAACCATTTCTTATCCACAACAGGTCTGGAACAGGAGAGCGCCCCTCCCAGTATGTCGGCCAGCTCTTTCACAAGGGGTATATTCTCCGCTTCTTTAATCCCCCTTCCTACAGAGACCAGGACATCGGCTTGGGTGATATCCACTTCACCCACTGCCGCCTCCACATACTGGAGAAAACGTCTGGCCAGACCTTCATCTGTCAACGGAGAGGGAACAGAAACGATTTCACCCGGGAAAGGTTCCTTTTCCACCACCGGAAAACCGCCGGAACGAAGGGTAATCATGTAGGGCCCGTTCTTCAAGAAGGAAACCGCTGCGTTGACCTTTCCTCCATAAAGTTGACGAGTGAGCGCAAAGGTCTCCCCCGCCACATCCACCCCGATACAGTCTGTGGCAAGAGGCATCTTCAGTTGAACAGCCAGTGCTGGAGCGACATCCATTCCCATGGCCGTATGTCCGATCAGGGTCAGGAATGGCTTCCTCTCTATAATCAGCTGGGTAAGGACTTTCTGATAAGTCTCTGAGTTGAAGGCCTCGAGACGATCGTCTTCAACGAGAAGGACTCGCGTCGCTTTTGGTTTGAGGGCTTCTGCCAATTTTTTTACACCCTTGCCCAAAAGGGCGACCTCGACCTCCGCTCCCATCCCCTCGGCCAATTGTCTTCCTTTGGAAAGGACCTCCCATGTGATATCTCGCAACTCTCCTTGTCGATGTTCTGCTAAGGCGATGATCTTCTTCATTAGGTGAGCCCTCCTTTATCTTTCAGAATGCCGAAAACCTTCGATGCTATCTCTTCAGGTTTCCCCTCCAACATCTGCGCTCCTTCGCCCACTGGAGGAAGGAAGATCTTATCCAACTGGATGTACGAACCGGAGAGACCAACGTCTTCAGGCTTCAAATTGAGATCCGAAACACCAAAGGTCTTAATCTCTTTTTTGGCCACCTTTCGAATACCCATGATCGAAACATACCGGGGCTGGTTGATTCCGGTTTGAATCGTCAGGACAGCGGGAAGGTCGACTTCAACCACCTCCTCTAACCCTCCTTCCAGCTCTCGATGAACCTTCATCTTCTTTTCCTGAAATTCGAGAGAGTTGACGAGAGAGACATGAGGAATTCCTAAGATCTCGGCCAGGGCAACTCCTACTTGTCCAAACCCGTCATCCTCAGCTTGTACGCCTGCAAAAACCAGGTCATGAGGGATTTTTCGGACCGCCTCTGCCAACACCTTTGCCGTAGCGAAGCCATCCGATCCCACAAACGCGGGGTCGGTCAACCGGACGGCATCATCGGCGCCCATGGCCAAGCATTTCCGGAGGGATTCGTTCGAATCTTCCCCTCCCATGGAGATCACCGTCACTGTTCCGCCCATTTTTTCCTTGAGCATAATGGCTTCTTCAATGGCATAGTTGTCCCACTCATTGAGATCGAATACCAATCCGCTCCTTTCAATATCTTTCCCTGATTTGTCGATGATGACGTCCGCATCTGCTGTTTCCGGGACCCTCTTAACACAGACAATAATGTTCATGCAATTTCCCCCTTTCTTGGAATCCCTCTTTCCTCTCGACAGCAAGAGGGGAGAGAGGGATTACTTAGTTTGCTTTTAACTTTTCGATTTTGACCGAACCGTTCCCCGTGTCATCGACGAGGAGACATGGATAAGGAGCCATGATTACCCCCGGAGCAGGTTTTGAGGAGAGTTTCACTTTCATCCTCAAAGAACGTCCCTCACGGGTTGAGACTTGGATGACTTCCTCCTCTTCGACCTTAAGAGTTCGGGCATCTTCGATGTTTATTTCCAGAAAAGGCTTTTCGGAGACCATTTTCAAGGCATCACTCTTTGAGCTGAGAAGACCCGATTGGAAGAGGGAGGGCCTCTGAATCAGCTGAAAAGGATAACCTTCTGGAATGGGAGGAGCCGATGTTTTTTCCACCGGTATCAGTTTGGCTTTTCCATTCGGAAAACCGTCAGAATAAAGGTAAGGGGCATTATTGGGCCATTGCCCTCCATCCCGAATACCTCGGTAATGCGGGATCTGACGACAGATTTCGTCAAAAATGGCCTCAGGCGTTTCTCCCGGGACAGGACATTCGAGGAGGCTTAATAGGCTCAAGAAGATCTCAAAATCCGGTTTTGACTGGTTTCGGGGCGGGCGAAGAGGATTCAGCTTCTGAACCCTTCTCTCCAGATTGGTATACGTTCCGCTCTTTTCTACAAAGGCACTCGCAGGAAGGACAACATGGGCCATCTTTGCCGTCTCCGTCATGAAGAGGTCCTGGACGATGAGGCATGGGAGATTTTCGAAGGTCTTCTTCAGTTGACCGGCATCGGGATAAGTGACGAGTGGATTTTCGCCGGTGATGTAGACGGCCTTTAGCCTGCCTTCCTCTGCATTCCGGATGAGGTGTTTCAATCCCCATCCTCCCTCTTTTGCACAGCCCCCTATATCGATGGCTCCCTGGGCATTGCATTTATCCAGAAGGATAAGAATCCCAGAGGACTCCTTTCCGAGATGGCCTGTGATAAGAGCAAGGTTAGAGGCGGCCATGGCAATCTCTTTTGGCGGAAGATGGGACCAAAGACCAGATCCAATCAGAATCATGGCCTTCTTGGCTTGAGCAAATGCCCTGGCTGCCTTTTCGATTTCTGCCTTTTCGGAGTTCGGGGAAGCAGCCATCTTCTTTTTCAATTCTTCTATCCCCTGGGTTTTCTCTGCGATAAAACCTTTATCCTCAAGGCCTTCCTTCAGTATGGTTCCAATCATGGCGTTGATCAAGGAGACCTCCGTCCCGGGTTTACCTGTGAGCGTCATGCTGGGATGAAACATGGGAGAAATCTGCGTGGCTCGGGTGAGGTCGATATCATGAGAACCGAGTACAATCAACTGAGCCCTGTTCCGTCGGATTGCCAGATGGATCTCATTCCTGATGATCGGGTGTGTCGCAGCGGGGTCTACACCTATCACGAGAATGCAATCGGCTTTCCGGATCTCTTGGATCGAATTGGTAGAGGCGGCCATACCCAATGTCTTTCCCAAACCCTCTGTCAGGCCCCTGTAAGCGCTGCCACCGCCGTAACCAATTTTGTCTGTCCCGACTGCCTCTCGAAATAATTTTTGAAACAGATAATATTCCTCATTGGTTAATCGGCTTGAGGCGATAGCCCCAATCGCTTCGGGACCGTGTTGGTCCTTAATTTCTTCAAGTCGACGGGTTATAAATTGCAGAGCCTCATCCCACGAGGCTTCTTTGAACGACCCGTTGACTCTCAGAAGAGGGGTCTTGATCCTTTCAGGATGATCGATAAAATCCCAGCCAAACCTTCCCTTGACGCAGAGGTTCCCATCACTGGGCCCCCTGTTAGGATCAGAGAAAACCCGTTCTACTTCCCCATCCTTCGAACCCATGGTGAGAAGGCATCCGCAGCCGCAGTAAGGGCAGGGAGTGGTTGTTTCCATCAACTCCCACGATTTGGCTGTATAATCGAAACGGTCGCTGGTAATGGCCCCAACCGGGCAGGTATCCATGCACTGGCCGCAAAATTCACACTGGATCGGGCGATGAAAATCCGTATCGATGGCTGTCTTGATTCCTCTTCGGGTAAAGGAGAGTTCTCCCATTCCCTGAACCTCGTCACAGATGCGAGCGCACCGGCCGCAGAGGATACATTTATTCGAGTCTCTCTGGAGGAGGAGAGATCGATCGTCCGCAGGAGATATCATCGGCTCCCATGGATAGCGTGTCTCTTCCACCCCGTATTCATAGATCAAATTCTGGAGGTCACATTCGCCTTCTTTTTCACAACGGGGACAGATCATCGGATGGTTGAGCAGAATGAGCTGCAGCTGCACCCGTCTCGATTCAGAAATCCTTGGAGAGTGAGTCGTGATCTCCATCCCGTTTCTCGCAGGGGTGAAGCAGGAAGGCAAAAGCTCAGACTTTCCTTTCTGCTGAACGACACAGAGACGGCAGGCGCCGAAGGGGATGAGCCTTCGGTCGTGGCAGAGAGAGGGAATTCGGACACCCGCAGATTGAGCCGCCTCGAGGATTGTCTTCCCTTTCTCAACCTCAATCTCGACTTCATCAATCCTTAGTTTGATCATTTGAGTTCCCATCTCGCACTTCACTCTCTCTCATGAAGTATTTTTTTCATTCGATCGCCTGAAACTTACACGCCTGGATACAGGACCGGCAACGAATGCACTTCTCTACATTGATGGCGGCGGGTGTCTTTTTCTCCCATGTGACCGCCTCCATCGGGCACGCCTTCTTGCAGAGGCCGCACATCTTGCACTTTTCGGGATCGACCCGAAATTTTATGAGACTCGTGCAGACCAGGGCAGGGCATCTCTTCTCCTGGATATGGGCCTCATATTCATTTCGAAAATAGCGGATCGTGGAAAGCACGGGATTCGGGGCTGTTTTTCCCAAACCACAGTGAGAAGTATCTTTGATGTGTTGGCCCAATCGTTCCAGAAGTTCGATGTCCTCCATCGTCCCTTGCCCCACCGTGATGCGATTCAGGATGTTGAGCATCACTTTCATCCCCACCCGGCAGGGAACACACTTGCCACAGGATTCATCGACGGAAAAGTCAGTGAAGAATCGAGCGGTATCGACCATGCAGGTCGAATCGTTCATGGCGACCAGACCACCGGAGCCCATCATGGCCCCGGCATCATCGAGGGAGTCAAAATCGACCTCCAGATCCAGTAGGGAATTTGGGAGACAGGCCCCGGAGGGTCCTCCGATTTGAATGGCCTTGAACTCTCTCTTATCGGTGATTCCTCCCCCGATGTCGAAGACGATCTTGCGAAGCGTGGTTCCCATAGGGACCTCGATCAGCCCTACATTCTGAACGGTGCCGGTGAGGGCAAAGACCTTCGTCCCTTTCGATCCCTCCGTTCCCAGAGAGGCGAACCACTGCCCTCCCTTTAAGAGGATGGGAGGAACATTGGCCAAAGTCTCTACGTTGTTGAGAACCGTGGGCTGACTCCACAGACCGGCCTCTGTGGACCTTGGGGGTTTGATTCGAGGCATTCCGCGCTTCCCTTCGAGCGAATACATCAGCGCGGTCGATTCTCCACAGACAAAGGCCCCTGCACCCGGGTAGATCCCGATATCAAAATCGAAACCGGAGCCCAAAATATCCTTTCCCAGCAATCCATAGTTTCTCGCTTGCTCAATGGCAATATTGAGCCGATGGATCGCCAAGGGATACTCCGCTCTCACATAGACGTAGCCCTGGTGGGCGTCAATGGCATAACCGCAGATAGCCATTCCTTCCAAAACCGAGTGGGGATCCGCCTCCAGGACGGAGCGATCCATAAACGCACCCGGATCTCCTTCGTCCCCATTACAGATGACGTATTTGGGGAAGGAATTATATCGCCGGCCTTCTTCCCATTTTTGACCGGTTGGAAATCCAGCTCCTCCCCGGCCTCTCAAGCCAGAGATTTTTACTTCTTGAATCACCTCTTCGGGCTTCATGGAAGAGAGAACTTTAGAGAGAGCGGCATATCCGTCTCTGGCGATATATTCGTTGATATTCTCCGCATCGATCAAGCCTCGATTCCTGAGGGCCCTCAGGACCTGATGCTCGAAGAAGGGGATGTCCTTTAACAGAGGGACCTTCTCTTTGACCATGGGTCCGGTATACAAAAACTTCTGCACCGGGCGTCCTTTGAGGAAATGCTCCTCCACGAGGAAAGGGATATCTTCCTGGGTCAATTTTTTATAGAAGATGCCTTCGGGATAAACGACCATGATCGGGCCTTCTGCGCAAAAGCCGTTGCAGCCTGTGATGACCACCTTCACTTCGTCCGAAAGGCCCCGTTCTTTCAATTCTGTTTCCAGGCGTTCTCTCAACTGCAAGGAACCGCAAGAAACACAGCCTGTTCCGGCACATACCATGAGATGGGTTCGATACGCTTTCATCCTTTTACCTTATTTTGCAGGTGGAAAGCGGAAGGTGGAATGTGGTTTTTGCCACTTTCTACTCTCTACTTTCCGCCCCCGAATTAATAAGTGGTCTCACTTCCTCTTGCCAGGGCGTAGGCTTCAACAATTTCTCCGTTCAAGACATGATGAACGAATATCTCCTTCATCCTCTCTTCATTGAGGTCGCAATATTTTACGGGGGGTTTTCCGAGAATCTCCACCGTGGCCATCGGTTCCCGGCTACAGAGCCCTGCACATCCGGAGGTCGTCACCATGACATCCTTAATCTTTCTCTCCTCAATCTCCCCTAAGACAGCAGACATCAATTTTCTGGCCCCGGCGGCAATCCCGCAGGTTCCCATGTGGATGTTGACCTTCGCTCGGAAGCCTCCTTCCCTCAGAACCGTGGTGGAGCGAACTTCCTCTTTGATCCGTTTCAAGTCATCAACGGTTAGCTTAGCCATCGCCATCCATCTCCTATCGATAAGAGCTCACAATTTCAATCGCTTTACCCGGGGTGATCATGCCGTAGGTGTCACTCCCCACGACCATGACCGGGGCTAAACCGCAAGCCCCGAGGCATCGCACCGCTTCCAAAGAAAATTTCCGATCTTGTGTAATCCCTCCGACTTCAACATGGAGCTCCCTTTGGAGATTGTCCAAGATCTGTTTGGAGCCTCTCACATAACAGGCTGTCCCAAGGCACACCCGGATGACATGCTTTCCCCTTGGAATCGTCGTAAAAAATGCGTAGAATGAGACGACTCCGTAGACCTGGGACGCGGGAAGCTGGAGCCCCTGCGCAATTCGATGCTGGACCTTTTTGGGCAGGTATCCACAGATATCCTGGACCTCCTTCAACACCGGGATAAGGACCCCTTGCCTATTTTTAAACTTATCGATCACCTGGTCAATCTTTTCCCAATCTGCTCGGGAAATCTCTTCTACCAACCTCATCCCTGAACTCCAATCTGTTTCAGCCCCTCTCTGAGATGCCTTTCCACCCATTGGATCACTTCCGGATCGATGAGGGGCCGATCTTTAAAATGATTTTTCACCCATGAACTGCTGAGAGCGAATGACTTTCCCTCCTTCTTATGCGTGTAGAAAATTTCCAGCTCAGGATTTCCGAAAAGGAGTGTCGTCACCGTTTCAACCATGCTTCCCAAGGGTTTTCTATCGATATGATGGTACTGGAAACTGGCAGTCACTTTGGTGCCCTTTCCCAATTCCGACTCGATTCGAAGCGAGCCTCCGGCTTCTTGAGCGGCCTGCGCCATAAAAGAGAGACCTAACCCAACTCTCCTTGAAGAGCGGGTTGTAAAGAAAGGGTCAACCGCCTTTTGACTGACCTCTTCGTCCATCCCGATTCCATCATCCCGGATTTCGATCGTCAACCGGTCCTCCCTGGGTTCTTCAACCACCGAGATCTCGATTCTTTTCGCCCTTGCCGCAATGGCATTCTCAGCAACATCCAGTATGTGGAGAGAGAGATCTTCCAAACCTGCCTCTCACCGACGTCTCATGCCTCCACGATCCTGCGTCCTTCTTCGCGATGCAGGGCCATTTTAACCTCCCTTGATGTGGTCTCTCTTAGGAGAAAGGGAGTCATCCTCTTGCCGATATCCTCAAGACAATGAGCGTCGGAAAACCAGACAAAGGAGTAGTGTTGATAAGAGCGGAATCGATCCTTAGCCTGTTCCTTGGAGGTACGGGAGGAGATCTCCAATCCATCCAGCGGTATCCCCTCTGGGATGAATCCCAATTGTCCGAGGAGACTAAACGCCTGGCGATCGATATGAGAGGCGATGGCTACTCCCCCGAGCGAATGAATTACGGAGACGATCTGCTCGAAAGGGAGGAGGGTTGCTCCGAGCAACATTCTCCGGTTGATGCCGACCGCTTCATCCCTTTCGTTGACGACTGTCTGAGGACCAAATACTTCTTCCACATTTTCCCCGGGGAGATTTTGATAAATCAGATTTTGGAGAGCTGTACAGCTCTCCTGGGTATCGAAGAGCGCAATGAGATGGATTTCTTCCTTTGAAGTGACTTCAATCCCGGGGAGCACTTTAAGGCCCCTTTCATCTCCGGCACGGATGAAAGCCGCTGTATTTTCCGCTGAATTATGGTCACAAATCGCGATCATATCTAAGCCCTTGGCCTTCGCCCGGTTGACAAGGGCACGGGGCCTCATCTCTTCCTCTCCACAAGGCGAAAGACATGAATGAATGTGGAGGTCCGCCCGAAACGTTTTCAGCATTAACCCATTCCCGAGATCCCCATTTGGTAGAGTTTGCCCACCAATTCAAAGGTAAAGAGCGGAGAGACCAAGATAGGAATCTCTTCCTCTTCAGCCTTCTTAAGGGTATCGGAGTCAGGCTCTCTGCCTCCCGCCAAGATAATCCCTGCCAGCTCTTTCATGGCAGCCACAGCAACGATATTGGGATGGGTTTGGATGGTTACCCAGATGCTTCCCTTGCGGCTGTGGGCAATCACATCGCTGAGAAGATCGCCGGCATACCCCCCTGCGACCTCTTCATCAAGCCGATTCTTCCCCGTCCTGATCGTTAACCCAAAGGAATTGACGATATCGGAGACCGTCATGAAAGGAAATCCTTCCCTCTGATCATCCCCTGGTAGCGAGCAGGGGAGCCACCCTTTCCTTATCCTTTCCTTCCAAACTAATGACAAACTCAAGATGAGTCCCTTGCCCGATCTTGGAGGTGAGGATCATCCCGTCCGTATTGTTTTTTATATTAGAAAGGCCCATTCCAGCCCCGAACCCCAATTCATGAATCTTTTCGCTCGCGGTCGAGTAGCCCTCCTTCATCGCCAGGTTGACATCAGGAATACCGACTCCTTCGTCTTCGACTACGATCTTCAAAGAGTCGGACGTAATAAAGAGCGAAATATTTCCCCGGTTGGCATAGCAGATCACGTTCATCTCAGCCTCAAAGGTCGCAATGGATGTTCTACGAATGACGCCGTGAGAAAATCCAGCCCTCATTAGAATCTTCTTGACCTGACTTGAAATGGACCCGGCATTCGTAAAATTGCCCCCGTCGATATGAAACATCTCACGAAATGGTATGTTATTTCCCGCCCCGGTCATTTTTCACTTTTTCGATACACGCCCTCATGCCAAGTTGATATAAGCGACCGCATGTTTCAAACATGATATAACGGGTAGTCAAGAGGTGGATATGATTCTCGACCGCCAATTGCAGGGTC
>JBAVGF010000408.1:0-4247 GCA_049684675.1 Thermodesulfobacteriota bacterium
GCCTTGAGGGCTGTCAACGAAGTCGATCTCAAGGTCTACCCGGGCCGGATTCACTCTATCATCGGTCCAAACGGCGCGGGGAAGACAACCGTTTTTAACCTCCTCACAGGATTCCTTTCACCCTCGAGTGGAAGGGTCTTCTTTATGGGGAAAGACATTACGGGCCTTCCTTCCTATGGTATTTCCCGGCTGGGGATAGGCCGGTCCTTTCAAATTACCAGTATCTTTCCAGACCTCACTGTATTTGAAAATATACGGATTACGTTTCAAGCACAGACCCATACAAGTTATAACTTCCTCACCTCCATGAAGAGCCTGAGATCTCTTGAACGGAAGACGAGAGAGGTTCTGCAAAAGATTGGGCTGGAGGAGAAACAGGGGACGCTTGCCAGGCATCTCTCCCACGGAGAGAAAAAGATTCTCGATGTCGGGATTGGACTGGCGATCGCTCCCTCCCTTCTCCTTTTGGACGAACCGGCATCGGGATTGACCGGGGAAGAGATATCCAGGGTCACTCAACTGGTGAAGGAGGTGGCGAACGCTATCACGATCGTCCTCATCGAGCACAATATCGACGTTGTCTTATCCATTTCGGACCGAATCACCGTCCTCCACCAAGGCTCTATCATTGCTGAGGACCATCCGGAAAAGATCCAAAAGGACTCGAAAGTCCAAGAGGCCTATCTGGGGGGGTATTAATTTGTTAGACATCAGTCATCTCCATGCTTTCTACGAAGAAAGCCATATCCTCAAGGGCATTAGTCTTCGGGTAAAAGAGGGAGAACTGACAACATTATTAGGAAGAAATGGAGCTGGCAAGACGACAACAATGAAGAGCATTATGGGATTGATCATTCCAAAGGAGGGAAATATAGTATTTGACGGAAAGAATATTATTGGCCTCAAGCCACACGAAATTGCCCGTTTGGGAATTGGTCTTGTTCCTGAGGACAGGCGAATCTTCCCGAGCCTGACCGTGGTGGAAAATTTGAATCTCCCGGTCATTAGGAAAAGAGGGGAGGGGTGGAATTTAAAAAAGATCTATGAATACTTTCCAAGGTTGGAGGAGAGGCAGGGACACAAGGGTTTTGAGTTAAGCGGCGGGGAACAGCAGATGCTTGCGATAGCCAGGATACTGCGAACCAAGGCCTCACTCATTCTTTTAGATGAACCCACGGAGGGCCTTGCTCCTCTTTTTGTCCAAAGCATCGAGTCGATTTTACAAGGGGTCAAAAAGGATGGAATCACTATGCTCTTAGTAGAGCAGAACACACGGTTTGCGGAGAGGGTGGGAGAAACGCATTACATCATCTCCAACGGAGAGATTGTTTATACGGGAAACCATGAAAGATTCATCGTGGATGAGGAGGTTAAGAAAAGATATCTTGGCGTCTGAAAGGAGGTGAGATTCTGAACTTATCTGTAGATTTTAGGCGAGGTGGGAAAAGATCTTATTTTAATCTGGAAAGAGGTCGTATGAGAAAGGAGGAAGGACAGATGAGAAGCAAAATCATAGTCATAGGCATGATATGTTTCTTGTTCATTTTGGGCATAACTTCTGCCATAGCAGTAGAACCAGTGAAGGTGGGCGTGATTTCTGTTCTCTCAGGGCCTTTAGCCGTAGTCGGGAAGGGGGAGCCCGATGCGATCAAAATGTTGATCGAGGGATACGGACCCCTGCTGGGAGAAAAGGTTGAGCTGATTATCAAGGATCATGCTTACAGTCCGGGATTAGCCGTTGAGAGGGCAAAAGAGCTTTATGAAAAGGATAAGGTGGATGTGATTATTGGATGCCCGAACAGTGCTGCAGCCTTGGGGGTTTCTGATCAGGCCGCGAAGAACAAAAAACTTTTCATCTCGACGGATGCGGGGTCATGCGACCTGATTGCCCGTAACCCATATACGATAAAATGGAATTACAACGATTATATGCTTGCAACTACGGTGGGTCTTTGGGGAGCAGAGAAGCTGGGAAAGCGGTGGTACACGATTACTTCGGACTACGCATGGGGACATGATTTGTTGAAATACTTCACAGCGGCTTTAAAAAAGAAAGGCGGTGAGCATGTTGGAAATGATATGGTCGCCGTGGGGACAGCCGATTACAGTCCTTATATTTTGAAGGCTGCGAAAGCTAATCCGGATGTTCTCGTGCTCTTAAATGTTGGAAAGGATGCGGTAAACTCCACCAAGGCGGCTGTAGAATATGGTCTGAAAAAGAAGGCCAAAATAGTTCATGCCCTTCTTTTTGAGGTCGATATCAAGGGAGCCGGGATCGAGATTTTTCAGGACGACTATACAGCAGCTTCCTGGAACTGGGTGGCCCCTATTCCAGGAGCTCGGGAATTCGCCGATCAATTTTATAAACGATATGGGGACAGGCCTATTTTTATGGCAGCGGGAGGCTATAGTGCCGCCTTTCAATATCTTGAGGCCGTGAAAAGGGCCGGGACAAAAGAACAGGTCCCGGTGATCAAAGCTCTTCTCGGCCATACGTTCAGGGATATTTTCGCCAACCCGGGTTTCGTCCGGGCGGAGGATCATCTTCAAATTGCGAAATCCTATCTTCTGAAGGTTAAGAAAGCTTCGGAGGTGAAGGAGAAAGAAGATTATTTCGAAATCATAGGAACCGTGCCGGGTGAAGAGGCCAATCCACCCGCGGGTTACTTTGGCCGGAAGATCGCGGGATTTTAGCAGATGGGGGGGAGCAACTTCTCCCCTCTTTTTCATCTCTATGGATATCCAATTCGTATTTGTTCAATTATTTAACGGCCTCGCCCTTGGGTCTTTTTATGTTCTGTTGTCCCTTGGCCTGACCATTATCTTCGGGATGCTCGGGGTTGTCAACTTTGCGCACGGCGCTCTCTATATGTTGGGCGCTTACTGCGCTTATACATGGGTCCAGGTCTACTCGGGTAACTTTTGGATTGCTGTGATCCTCTCGCCTCTGATCGTCGGTCTGATTGGAATGGTGATGGAAGGCACCCTTTTGCGAAAACTTTACGATCTTCCTCATTACTACAATCTTCTCCTCACATTTGGTTTGATGATTTTTATCGAGGAATTAATTCAAATCATCTATTCACCCATGGGCAAGCCCTTTAACACTCCTAAGGAGCTTCTTGGATCAATTGACCTTGGTTTCATCCTCTTTCCTAAATATCGTCTCTTTATATTGGGTGTGACGACTTTCCTCGCCATCGGTATTTGGCTTTTCTTAGTCAAAACAAAACTGGGAGCCATGATCCGGGCCGGCACGGACGACAGTGAGATGGTTGACGTACTTGGAATTGACATCTCCAAAATATTCACATTAGTCTTTGGGATGGGGGCGGGCCTTGCAGGGTTGGCTGGAGTGCTCGCTGCTCCTCTTCAGAATATATTCCCTTATATGGGTATGGGAATATTAACTGAAGCCTTCGTTGTTGTGATCATCGGTGGGATGGGTAGCATCTTCGGATCGATACTGGGCGGCATTATCGTTGGCGAACTGATCACGATGGGTGTCATCTTCTGGCCACCTTTGGCCAACACATTGATCTACATTTTTATGGCTGCGGTCCTTCTTCTAAGGCCTCGTGGCCTCTTTGGCCGAGCCAAATTTTTCGAGTAGCAGATGGAAAAATTAAGGATTCCGAGCTTTATAAAAAATAGATGGTACCTTGTATGGCTCATCCCTCTGTTCGTTGTTCTACCTTTTCTGACCCCCCACCATTCCCTTGCCAGCGAGATGCTGATCTTCGCTATATTCGCAATGGGCTATGACATCCTTTTCGGTTATACCGGCCTTCTCTCCTTCGGACACGCAATTTTCTTCGGGGCAGGAGCTTACAGTTTAGGCTTAATCCTGATCAAACTTCAGGCACCCCTTTTCGTTGGCCTTCTGGGCGGGATCTTTGTGAGCTTGGTCATAGCCTTGATCGTTGGTTTTTTGAGTATCCGAGTAAAGGGGATCTATTTTGTGATGGTGACCCTTGCCTTCTGCCAAATGTTTTACTTCATCGCCTTTAAATGGGCCGGTTTTACCGGCGGGGACAATGGTCTGCACGGCGTACCCAGACCCCCGGTCGTTACGATCCATTTGGACTCCGAAATCCGGCTCTATTATTTTATTTTGATCCTCTTTGTTGTCTGCCTTTTACTGGCTTTAAGTGTGGTCCATTCCCCCTTTGGGAGAGCACTACAATCTCTCAAAAGCAATGAGGATCGGGCAAAGAGCATCGGATTTGATACCAGCCGGTTCAAAC
>JBAVGF010000409.1:0-3313 GCA_049684675.1 Thermodesulfobacteriota bacterium
GAGATCCCCGGATTTGGGAAAATCGTTCAGGTGACCGCTCCCATATCCCCCGGGTCAAGTGGCAGCCCAGTGATCAACATGAAAGGAGAGGTGATCGGAATTGCCACTTTCTTTATGGTGGCAGGTCAGAATCTCAACTTCGCCATTCCCGGGGAGAGAATAATAAAACTGACCCTGGGACAGGGGAAATCCCTTTCAGAGCGGGAAGAAGGAAGAACGAAAGATTGGCTTGCTTCGGCAGAGGGACTTTACGTCATGGGGATCCGCTACGTCTGGGCAGAAGATTATGGGAAGGCTCTTCCCTATTTTGCTGAGACGATCAAGAGAAACCCGAATCATGCCCAGGCTTATTTCCAGATCGGATATTGTTTGGCCAGACTCGGGCAGTATAAAGAAGCCATCGGGCCATACGAACAAGCCGTTCGCATCAACCCTAAGGATGCTGACTTTCTGAACAATCTGTGCGTTGCTTATGGGGTGGTCGGTCGCTATGATGACGCGATCGAATCCTGCAGACAATCGATTCAGCTTAAATCCGACCTCGCCGAAACTCATAATAATTTGGGATGGTCCTATCAAAGACTCGGCCGGTATCAGGAGGCCATCCAATCCTGTAAGGAGGCCATCCGCCTCAAGCCTGATTTGGCTCCGGCGCATTATAATCTTGGGAATGCCTACTCTGCCCTGAAGAAATACAAAGAAGCCATCGATGCCTACAAAGAGGCCATCCGCATCAAATTCGATTACGCGGAAGGACATTTGGATTTAGGGGCAGCTTATTTTCATACAGGACGATTCGAGGAGGCGATCGATTCCTACAAGCGAGCCATCCGGCTGAAGCCTTCTTTGCCTGAGGCCCATCTCAACTTGGGCATGTCCTATTTGAAGTCGGGTGATAGAGGATCCGCCGTCGAGGAATACAAAATTCTTAGGGGACTGAACCAGGAACTGGCTAACATGCTTTTCAATCTAATTTATGAATAAGGATCTCCATAACAAGGTGATGGATCAGCGGATGATCGCGGGAGAGATGAAAAAGTGGTGAAGTTCGTTCCCACCCGGATAGGTTTGAAAGAGTCCTGCCGTGCCGACCACAAAGCGAGCCGGAAGTTCGAATGATTACTCAGAGCACGAATAGCATGTACAGGAAGACCAAAAGCGGTTATTGCAAGAGGTCCCGCCGTAACGACGGCGTGCCTGCGGGCCGATGTGCCTACCTACGGCAAGCAGGCGTGGTAGTCTCCTGGAATTGCCGGGTTTCCCCCTGTACGCCGTGCTGTGCCCCGGACCGTGCCGGTTCAGGCCGGTGCAGGGCACCGCTCGCATCGACGGGTTCGTTGCAATGTAAATAATAATACGCTTCGGGTAATAAACGGCTGCGACTCGGATGGATTTTACCCGTAGGGCTTTTTACGGCAGGGAAAGAAATCCTCCCCCGCTGTAAAGATTGGCCGGAGGGATTTGAATACCTGCAGGATGCAGGTATTCAAATCCCTCCATGCAAAAGGGCCCTCAGCGAAGCTCACTTGTGCCAAGCTAAAAATATTTATTTCTTTGGTGGAACGATCGCTTCCTTGCAGGCCTTAGCGATGCGCATCTTGACCACGGTCTTGGCTGGGATGTTGATCGGCTCACCCGTAGCCGGATTTCTTCCCACCCGTGCCTTCCGTTTAACCAGGACGAGTTTGCCGACGCCGGGGAAGGTGAAGGCTCCAGCCTTCTTGGTTTCGGCGATGGCGAAGGCTGCCATCTCGTCGATGATTGAGGAAGCTGCCTTTTTGGAAAGGTCGAACTTCTTCGCAAAATATGAAACTGTTTGGGCTTTAGTCAGGGGTTTCTTTCCTGCCATACTCTTTCCTCCTCCTTGTCAAATGGTTTAAAGATTAAGTATACAAAAAAGTTTCTAAAAAGCAAGCACAAAATTACTCGGAGATAAAATTGGAGCGGGCAACGGGGATCGAACCCGCGACCCTCGGCTTGGGAAGCCGATGCTCTACCAGCTGAGCTATGCCCGCCCCACCCGCCCAATGACGGGTTAAATGATCAATGTTCAAAATATAAGAAAGCCCTGAGCCTTGTCAAGGAATTTTTAGGAAATTTCTAAAAAAGCTTAGAAATCGAAGAGGGCGTGTAGCCGTTTCTCAGAGCTCTCTTCAAATCACCTTCACCTCACCGGGAAGATAGGTTAGTATTTCTGCCCCATGAGGGGTCACGAGAACCATATCTTCGATTCGAACCCCTCCCCAGTCCGGTACATAAATACCGGGCTCTATCGTAAAAACCATCCCTTCCTGAACGGGCCCCTTGTTTTCACTATTGATCACGGGATCCTCATGGACGGCAAGGCCAATGCCGTGACCTGTCCCGTGGCCAAAATATTCCCCATATCCCTGATTTCGAATGTGATCCCTTGCTGCTCCATCCACCTCACAAATGGGAATGCCCGGCCGGACCTTCTCGATCGCTTTGTCGTGAGCTTCTTTGACGGTTTGATAGATTTTTTGCTGTTCTGAGGAAGGGCTGCCGCAGACCACCGTGCGTGTCTGATCGGAATGGTAGCCTTGAAATCCTGAGCCGAAATCGATCACGATAAAATCTCCCTTTTCGATTCGTTTACCGCTGGCCTTTCCATGAGGGAGGGCGGATCGTTTTCCGGAGGCAACGATGATATCAAAACCAAGGGCCTCGGCACCTTTGCGCTTCATGAACCACTCCATCTCAAAAGCGACGTCTCTCTCCAGCACACCTTCGTTAAGAAGCTCTAAGATGTGGAGGAAGGCATCGGATGCGATCTCGATAGAGGTTCGGAGTAAGGCCAATTCTTGCTCGTCTTTGAGGGCCCTTATATTTCTAATCTCGTCCTCCAAAGGGACGAGCTTTGCCTCGGGAGCCAATCTTTCTGAAAGGACCTGATGGGCCGAGAAAGGAAAGAAGACGGATTCAAACCCTATCTCCCTTAATTTTAAGTCTACCAAAAGAGAGGCAACCCCTTCCATCTTCTTTCTATAATGGATGACCTGAGATCCCTTGACCTCCTCTTCCGATTGGGTCCAGTAACGGGAGTCTGTCAGAAAAAAAGAATCCTCCTGGGTAATGACGAGAGCTCCGTCACTGCCGGTAAAACCACAGAGATAGCGAATATTCTCGAGACTGCTGAACAAGATTCCATCCAAGTGGTTTGAGTCCAGGATTTTACGAACAGCCTCTAAGCGTGACGGATAAAAAGAAGTTTCCACTATTCTCTTCTCCGTTTGTGAATATTGCTCAGCCATTTTTCCAGAAAGCGAATCTTTTCCTCTTTTGAGCGTAGAGG
>JBAVGF010000410.1:0-35156 GCA_049684675.1 Thermodesulfobacteriota bacterium
GGGGATGAGAGGGGTTGCGAGGTGTTAACCCACAAGAAACACGGTAGAGCCTACAAAGATAAGACTTCCGGAGCGCAAGCCTATGCAAGCCAAATTTCGATTTTGAAAATTGGCACTCGGAGTGAAACGGAGAAATCTCATCTTTTTCAATGAGATTGCTACGACCGAAGCAACCTTGCACATGCAAAAGAATGAGAAACGGGTTTTTGTTCCCCACGTCGAGATTTGGGTACAAGAGGAATCTTGTCTAAGGGGGCAGACCGTGTTAAAATTAATTGCAGTGTTGTTAAGCATTCATGATTGGTTTCCGAGTTTGGCAATTAGAAAAAGTTTAGGAGAACAGAGAGATCGTGGGCGCAGGGAAGAACGGCTATCAGAAGCAAGCAATGGGTATCTACCAATTTATCAGTGAACATCTTTACTTCAACCGTCCGGATATGGAGATTAAAGGGGAGCGCTTTAATTCGGCGATCCTGTTGAGCCTTCTCACGGGGCTGAAGAAGGGAAAGGAATTGATTATTGGAGAACCGGGCTTGGGGAAGACGACTTCGGCAGAATATGTCTCTTCCCTCCTTTACCAATTTCCATTGGGGGTGATCTGGGGAAGTGAGGTATCAGGCCACCCGGAACAAACGGAAGAAAAAATGATTGGGAGACCGGATTTGGGCAAATTGAACCGAGGCGAGGAGGATGTGGTGTGGACCAATTTTTCCCAAATCCCGGTGAAAATTGTAGATGAGATCAACCGCCTTCCGGAAACGAAACAGAGCATGATCTTGGACGGGGTGGATCGGGGGAACTGGGAATACCTCAACGAGATGATCATTAACGATGAATACTGTCTTTTTGCCACCGCCAATTATCAAGATGGAGGAACCAATACCATCATCGCTCCATTAGTGGATCGATTCGACGTCATGGTGGAATCGAGATACCCGGGGGCCAATCTCTCTTTTCTAATTGGGAAGGACAAGCGGAAGGACCAAGCTTTGAGGCATCCCAAGTATGAAAAGGATCTCTATCAGGTTCTGAAATCCAAGATCGCGTATGAGAAGAAGGTTTCTAAGATTGAAGAAGTTTGTAATGCTTATGGGGAATATCTCGAAGAGGCGTTGGGGGTCAAATCCTTCCGGAGACAAGATCGTGATCAAATCCGTACGGAAATGGAAAGTTTAGAGTTGGACCTCGATGCCAGCGCCTTCACCCGAATGCTTCTCGCCGAGTTGTCCTTTTGTGAGCGGTACGGACAGAAACGGGTTGTCGAGAACTGTGAAGAGGGCTGCCACTATACAGGATATCTTTGCCACCAAATTAAAAATTGTGCTTCCAATCGACTCCCGTCCTCCATTAAGCAGTATGCCCAGGGATTGGCATGGTTGCTGCAAGATTCTGAGATCGATATCGAACATATCAAGGCCGTTGTCCCCTATAGCTTGGCCCATCGGATTCAATGGAAAGATGAGGTTCTTTCCCAGAAGGAAAGATCGAAAAGGGATGACCCCTTCCCCATCTTCCTTGCCAAGGAATCGGTGAAGGCCGTTTCCCAGAGATATCGGGAACAGAGCGACCATCTGAAAGATGCCCTGGCGGCCGGATCTAAAATCTTTCAAGGAGGGGATTTGGAGCCACTGGAAGGGGATCACCCCATTTATGCGGAAGTGAAAAAAGACATCGATAGCCGAAGGAGATAAGGAAGAACGGTTTGTCTTCTCCGTTTTCAAGGGCGTAGAGCTGAAGATGAAATCCTCCATCCCCCCTAAGAAGAGTTCCATCCTTCCTCAAGACAAAGAGAGCTGGATAACCAGGAATCCCTTCGAGGAATTTAAGACCTTAGCTGTCTCCGCCCCCGACCTCCCCCTGGACCGGATTGTCCAATCTACCGAAGCCATCATGGACCGTATCCGTTGGGGATACGAAAAACTTTTGGAGGAGGAGGCGAAGGAACTCGTCTGGATGGTCCAATACAATACAATCATCAAGGCCTACGAGGTAGCAGAGAAATACGTAAAGGAGATCGATTATACAGCAGAGGATATTGAGGACTTTTGCTTTGCCCTGGAGAACACCCAAAGGATTCCGTATCTCATTCCCGGCCCGGCGGGCATTTACATTTCCGCCCTGTGTAACTACGCGAAGGAAGAAGAGATCGTCCTGAAACTTTCCGAGCTGAAGACGGAGATCAATCTCATCGGATTTCGGCTCCCCAAAGGGAAGCAATTAATGGTCGATGGAGATACCGGCGATTTCACGGGCATCGGGCTTGAAGGTGGAGAATTAGCCATTGAGGGGAATGCCAAGAACTGGACCGGAGCAGGGATGAGAGGAGGAAAGATTTTAATCAAGAAGAACATCGGCCTTCATACGGGTGAATGGATGATGGGAGGAGAGATCTATGTAGGGGGAAGAGTAAGAGGTCTGGGAAATATTGTCGAGGGGAAGATCTACGAGAGGGATAAACTCGTTTATCCGGGAAAAGGGCGATATCCCAATCTCTATTATTGATCATGAAGATTTGGATGATCGCGGGCGATTAAGAATGGAAGAGAAGAATTTAGAATCGATCATTGAAGAGCTCTGGCCGCGCTTGAAGAAAAGACATCTCTACCCTGAAATCCCTTTACCCAAGATTAAGCGAACCCGCGCTCCGAAAGAGGGTGAGGCCGAGGAGGATGAAGGCGTTGGTCTGGAGATGAAGCAAAAACAGATGACCATCAATGGTGCTTTTGTCTCGCAAATGAAAGATAAGATGGAGGAGAGAAGAGTCGTTGAGGCTCTTCTCGATCATGGAATTACCCATTACACCTTCTGCCCGTGGGATTTTCATACGCATCTCAGGCTTTATTCCGAGGCCAAGAAAGTGGTAGGTGATAAGGAATTGGCCAAAAGAGTGTCCAACCACTTTATCGACATCATTGCAGATACGCATTGCGTGAAAAAGAGGTTCACGGAGATCCCCGAATTGCACCGAAACCTGAAAAAAGGGACGATTGAGGAAGTGATTGCCTCGCTTTATCAAAAGATTTGGGGAATCGATTTGGGAATCCAGCCTTCCAAAATAAGTGTGAAAGGACACGCAAATATTGTCCGAAGGCTTGCACGAATTCCCTATCTGGATCGCTCACGCTGGGGAGAGAGCATCCAGAAGTTTGCCCGGTCTCTGAAACCCCTTCTCGTTGAAGAGCAGGAGCAGCAAGGGGGGCAGGGCGGAAAGGGGGAACGCAATCCTCAAGGGGAGCACGATTTGAACCACTATTCCAACGAAGAGATCGATCAGGGGTTGAGAGATTATGCCAGACAGACCATGGCCCTGTCCGAATTCAAAGATGTCGTGGAGGATTTTTCTGACGAGCTAAAGGGGGCCGGTTATGGAATGGAAGGGGGGATGGGGCGAGGTCAAGGAAATCCTTTCGATGCAGACGTCCTTTTCTATATGAAGTTGGCAGAGAATTATTCGATCCCCCTCAAGAAATTCCCTATGGAAAAGAAAGGGTCCCTTCATCCGTATTCGCATTCGCCCTGGGAGATTGGGTCCCCTTTTCAAGATGTGGATATTTGGACAAGTTTTGGAAAGATTATGCCGGGGATCACTCAGATTTGGACGAAAAGGGAAGGAAAGGGAAGGGGAAAGACCGAGGCGGCCCCCGATTGCCTAATCGCCATCGATTCTTCGGGAAGCATGATCAATCCTCGAAAGAGCCTCTCCTATGCCGTCCTAGGGGCAGCCTGTGCCGCCAATGCCTATCTCCAGAATGGTTCAAAAGTGGCCGTCTATAATTTCAGCGATGCCCCCATGGGAGGAAAGGATATCTTGACTTATACTGATCGGCGAGAGGACATCTACCGTGTTCTCTGTAAATATTTTGGCGGCGGGACGGCATTGGATTTAGAGGATTTAATGCCATTGATTTTAGGGAGGAGGAACCTGGATCTCTTCATCATTACCGATATGAAAATTACCAACTTAGAGGCATTGATCGGATTCTTCGGACAGATTCAAAACCGCGTGACGGCCGTCCATATTGGAGACAACCCTTATGCAGCCCGGTTTGAAAAGGCGGTGGAGAAGAGGAAAAACATCAGCATCTATGCCGTTAAACGGAAAGAAGATATTCCTCACATTGTTCTGGGAAGGATCAGAGAATATTTTAATCCTACGCGTATAAAATAAAAACTTCTTGACTCTTCTCGTTTAAATCTTGTAATTTACTTCCAGATTATTTTATTCGTTGGGAAAGAAGGAAAGGAGATCCCTCGCATGGATCACGGGAGTCTATCCATGAAACAAGGAATCTTAGAGGCAAGATACACCCATCAAGAAATAGTCCGGAAATATAATTGGATCGCACCGGTCTATGATTTGTTCGGAATCTTGATGGAGTCAAAAGCCCGTCAACGGGCGTTGGAGATCGCTGCCATTCGGAATGGAGAGAAAGTGTTGGAAGTCGCGCTGGGAACCGGACTCAACTTTGTCGAGCTCCTGAAGAGAAACCCGAAGGGATGGGTGGATGGAATCGACGTCTCCATAAAGATGGTGGAGAAGGCGAGAAAAAGGATCTATAAAACTGGGCAAAAGAATTATACCCTCCATCTTTGCGATTGCAGGCATCTCCCTTTCGATGACGAAACCTTTGATGTGGTCATGAACCAATATCTTTTGGATATTCTTCCTGTCGAAGGTTTTATTCCCATTCTCACGGAATTTAAAAGGGTTCTGAAGGAGGGAGGCAGAATTGTTTTAGCCAACATGACAAAAGGGGAGAGATGGTTGAATCAGATCTATGAGGAGGTGTATAAGCTGAAGCCGCCTCTCTTAGCGGGGTGCAGGGGAGTTATGGCCCAGCCTTTTCTCAAAGAGATTGGATTTAGCCAATTTCGGAGAGAATTCGTGTCGCAGCTCGGATTCCCTTCAGAGGTGGTATGAGGGGTGAAGGAAAATGGGTCGTGTTAAAATAGTTGGGATCCTCCTGAGATCATTTAAAGTTTTATTGATTAAAGATTAGGCAATTTGCTAATACGAGGCAGAACAGGCCGTTTTCAGGCTACAAAGGTAAGGTTTTCAACAGATTGTTCACAAAAGATGTGGGAAACGAGTACAAGCCTATAATTAAACAGAATAAATTCAAAAGGGATCAGTTAGAGGAGGGCAATAACTGATCCCAGCCGGTACATCAAATGGGGGTAAAACAAGGAGGTGATATGGTTTGACGTACCAGTTAACTAATGATAATATATTCCGTGAAGAAAATCAATAAGTGAAAGGGACTTGGCATGAGAATTGCTGATGGAATGGCTATGAGACGAATTTCAGTTATTATTCTATTTATTCTTTTTATTTCGGAAATCTGTTTCGCAGAGGTTTACAGATGGGTGGATGAGAAAGGGGCGGTCCATTTTACTGATGATATCACGCAGGTCCCGGAAAGATATCGTTCTAAAACTGAAGAAATTGGATCGCCTGAAGAGAAGGAGGAAGCAAAACCAGAAGAGGAGGCAACGCCCAGGAAAAAAGAAGAGATATATAAGGACCAATTGGGAAGGGGGGAAGACTATTGGAAGGGACGAGTGAGGGAATGGACACAGAAACTGAGAGAACAAGAGGATAAATTGGAAGCCTTGAGAGCCAAATACAACGGATTAACAGAGAGGTTCAACGATTCAAAAAGCACGGCTGAAAGGGGAAATCTGAGGAAAGAAAGAGACCAGGTCAAGAAGGAGATGGACCAAAGTAAGATTCAAATCGAGGATGCCAAAAACATGTTAGAAAAGAAGATTCCGGAAGAAGCTGAACTTTATAACGCGAAACCAGAATGGATCAAGCGATGAAAATGTTTGATAGCCCTCAAAAAAAAGTATGCATCGAACAGGAATCAAATCAAGAAACGATAACTTCCTTCTTTCAAAAATAAATCTTCTTCGGCAATCTTCGACATCGTTGATCGTATGGAAGGAATATGACAATTTGTGAAAGAGTTTAGAAGATAATGAAATCGGTGCTATCCATTTCCGTCATCTTGTGGATAGAAATTAGCTATAATATGGTAAAATATTGACCAAAATCAGAGATCAGCAGTAGATCTTATAATAGAAGAAAGAAAATGAATGGCATTAAAAATGCACATTCTCTTTAAAATCAAGCCTTAGGGCCCGACCCAAAATGGACAAATTCAATCAAATTAAACAATCCAGCTCGCATAATAAAATGGGCGTCCTCGCCATTGAAAAGAGGAAATACCCACGGTTTAGCGTGGAACTACCCCTTAATTATTCCCGCGCGGAGGGAGAAAAGGCCCTTGGAGGCATGGTGGCGAATGCGAGTGAGGGGGGGCTGCTCGTCTATCTTCCAGAGAGGATCGAGTTAGGAGCTTTATTGAAAATTGAGATATTATACGTTAAGGGGTTGGAACTGGATACCATTCGGGCGGTTGCAAAAGTGGTTTGGTGTGACTTGGCTGCAAGGGAGAGCTGGGGTGAGCACCGGTATGGATTGCAATTCCAGTCCATCAACGAAAAAGATTTTAGTCAATTGACGATTCTGTTGAAAGAGGTGGGGAATTAAAGAAATCTCCTGCTGAAGGTCAGGGGCGGGACAAAAATATGTTGACCTATGTTAGAGAATTATTTAAGAATAAGGAGACGAACATGAATCTGCCCTGTTCGGGCACCGCTGAGAGGGGACCCTAATTTCCTCATCCTATAGACGATTACTGGAAATCTCCCTTGGCATGTCTTAGGAAAATCTGCTCGGCAGAAAAGGAACATCATGGTCAGACTGAATCAAGAAGAAGGGAGATATAGAGTCCTCCTCATTGGCGTCGGGGGTAACACTGAAGAAGAAAAGAGCTCCTTCTGCCGTAATCTTTCCAAGAACTACGGTATTCCGTTTCCGCTGGTAAAAAAGATCGTTGACGGTTCTCCCATCATACTCAAAAAAAATATCCCTATTAAAAAAGCCGAAACGCTCGCCAAGACTCTCAGGTCCTTCGGGGCAACGGTATCGGTCGAAGAAAGAAGAAATCTTCCACCCATCTCTCTCGAGTTTCAGGAATTGATCCCACATCAGTTGGCCTTGGAATCCTCCTATCTCCGGAAGACACAGAGGGGATCATGGAGCGTCGTGGGAAGGGCGAAAAATATATCGGGCGAGACTTTAACGGACACGTGGGTACTCGTTCAGCTTTTTGAAGACCTTGAAGAATTCATTGCCTTTGAAGAAACCCCCCTACCTATTAACCCTCTCCCCTCGGGAGAAGCATCACCTTTTAGAGTAATCGTTGAAGGAGACCTTTTTATAAAAAGGATTTCCATCGCCTTTAAGAATGCTTCGGGGCAACCCATTCCAGCCGTTGATAAAAGGAAAAAGAGGGATTGGACGGAGGTGGCGATAGGAGAGGAATATTTCCTTTCTTCTCCCCGGGTGTCAGCTGAATTTGAGAAGAGGGCCCAGACCATCAGTCTAACCAAACCTGTAGAGAAGATAATGGTCATCAAGGAGAAAGAGACCCCAGGGGCGACCACCCGCTCCTCGGGTCAGAGAGTGAGAGCTCCCCTCGAAAGAGAAATAAGAGAAGAACAGGAAGGAGATGAGGAAAGAATCTCTGATGAATCCCTTTCGCTGACACTCGAGCCTTTGGAAAAACTCTTGGAGTCTTCATTGAGTGCGCTCGAGGGGGATGGCCACCCGGAGGGGGAGGAGTCGGAGGGAGTCTTCGGACAAGAAGCCTCGCAGGAACCTGCCCCGTCAACATCGGAGGAGATGGAAAAAAAGACGGAGGAGGCAGCTCTGGGTGACATAGAACTGCCCTCTGTTGGGAAGGAAATGCCTGAAGCGCCACCCTCGGACCCTTCCGTACCTCAAGAAGCGAACCAATTGCCAAAGGGTATTTCTGAAATTCCCGATCCCTCATTCTCCTGGATGGAATCTTTTAGAAACGCAATCGAAACTCGTTACGAAAAAGCGCATGATAATTTTTCGACATGGTTTGAGGAATGTCAAAACAAGGGTGAATTTAAGAATTCCTTTCATGCTCTTTTAACCATATTGGTTCATTCCCGATTTGACCAGGGGCATTCGCCTGTCAAAGCATTGGAAAACACCCAAAGGGTATTCGGACTCATCCCGCAATCGAATCTTCCCCTTGCTGAGATACCCGCTCTTGAAGGGACACCCTTTGCATCGGGAGAAGTTTGGACAGATTTTTTTCATCGGGCACTTCCTAAGGTGCAGCAGATTGGAAACGCCATTCTTGAAAGAAATAAATGGAGCGCCCCTGATTTGGAAGGGTTGGTTCAAGTGATTCCCCATATGGGCCCCCCGAACAGTCAAAAAGCGATCCAGTGGATCAACGAATTGATACGGGATGTTGTGGAAGTCGATTTTTTCGGCACCTCCATCACCGTTGGGAAAGATCTTTACAGGGTCGCCTCTCGATTAGGCGTTGTAGACCCTCGCTCCGACCATTATAAAGGCCAAAATTCGACGGGAGATGTAAAAATTCAATCTTTTGCAAAGGCCGCTTTCCCTCAGAATCCTAGAGAGGTAGAGGAGCCGATGGCAAGGATGGGGAGGGGAGAAGAGCAAGGGGGACATTGTTTTCCTACCCACCCGTGGTGTGAGGGGTGCCTTTTCGAGATCTTCTGTCCAAGGCTTTGTGTTCATTTTGATCCGTCCGAAAACGGGATGAAAGAATGATTTAGATATGGACAAGGGAACTCCGCGCACAGAGAGAAGGAAATGCCCGAGGGTGTTCTTGGACCTGCCCCTCGAATATCGGGTGATGGATGCCCCCCTATGCTCATGGAGGACTTGTTGTGAATGCGAGTGAGATGGGACTTCTCATCAATTCGGTCAAAGATATACTGATTGGCTCGAAATTGAATATTGCTGTCTTATTCCCCAAGGGGTTCGAATTGACGAACTTCGAGGTATTAGCTGAAATCATATGGAAAGACCATCACTGGGAGGAGAATTGGGAAGGGTACAGGTACGGATTGAAATTTATTGAAATACTGGAGGAGGATCGGAGGAAACTGAAACAACTTCTCAGCAGTCGATATCTATCGGGTTAGCTCTTTCCCCTTCATGAAACCTTAAGGAGGCTAAAGATTTCATTTTCTTGCCAAACGGACAAAGTAATCTTATAATGGTTGGTGAAGGAGTGGAGAGATGAGTGGAAAGAGCAGTTTTCCTTACCGCAAATTTGACCGCAAGCCCCACCCCCATATCGTCAAGCAGATCTTAGACGATAGCGAATTGATTGAGATGATGAAAGAAGTGCTTATTCAGGAGGGAAGGGTCTGCCCTTTTTGTCATCGGAAATTGAAGGAAGAATCCAAGGTAAAGGAAATCTGGTAAGAGGTGAAGATGAAAAAGAGATGGTTCAAAATAAATAAAGGAGAACCATCTCTTTCTTGCTAACAATTTGGACCGACCGGCAAGTCCAAGAATAACTTTCCTGTCAAACCAATACGCTCTAAATATCCGGGTCAGGGACTTCCCTCAAAAAGGAGAATTGAAAGGGCTGGGCGATAAACATATCGGCCGCATCGCCTACGCTTCCGGAAGGAAGAGTGAAAGGAAGTGTGACAACGAAGACGGCGCTCCCCCCGATCCCCGCGGCGATTCCGAGAGGTCTGGCGACGAACAAATCCACGAGGCTCCATCCTTGCGTAACAGGATCATCCCTCCGTAGTTTATCTGCAGCCCACCCTGGCGAATAAAGACTGCCGATGACCAACGAAACGGTCAGCAATAACAGAAAAATCTCTGAAAATTTTTTCATAAGAAGTTCCTCCTTTTTCGCTTATTCTTAATAAAAAATATCAAAACTGAATAGGATTGTCAAACCCTCCCTTCAGCCCCCCTCTCCACTTTGGGGAGAGGGATTGGATGATAGAGAATATGGCAACCATGGAAATTGATCTAATGGAGTATTTTCATGATAGCGTAAGTGAATCCCTTGACAATGAATAGCTTAATGATCAAGAAATGAATCCTCACGAGATATAGTCTGGCCATCACCGTTCCTTTTGTCCAATTCATCACCGGCTTGCCCCTGCAGCCGAGCGTAATCTCGGAAATTGAAGAACGGAGTCTTCATATTTAAATCTGTGTATAACTGTTATAAGGATTGCAATAAATGGCTTGGGGGATAGCTCGAAGAACTTTATTAGAAAATAATGAACCATAGAATTTCTATGCTGCAATTTTTTTGCCAACCAGATGAATTATGTCAGGACGGATATAACTCATTGAAATTTAATCATAAATACCTTTTGTGTCGGTTGAGAATTTTTCAAAATATCGTTCAAAAGTGACAAAGAGTGTTATTTGGATGAAAAATGTCACCTTCGGATAAGGCTTTTCATTTAAATCAGGGACTTGCCAAAGAGGGGTAACTCCATTCATTAGTTGGGTGCAGTTGACTGGGAGGAGGTGATTCAAAAAGTAATCTGGTTCCTTAAAGTACATTAAAGTACATTGAAATAGATGACCCCCATGAATTACCGACAAACGGCAGTTACTGTTATCACGTTAATTTTCTTATCTTTTTTATGGATTGTGCTGGCTTAAAGCCTATCCGGGTTTTGTCTATCCACAGTGCGGTAAACGTTTTCTCGGCAAAGGAGGAAGTTTTGGGGGGCGAGATGGGGAGCGAAACGCTGCATAAACTGTGGCGCTCAAGTGGCTACGAAAACCTAGTCAGAGTCTCCGACCGATTTCGGTATCGACAATGGCCTGATGAATAGTAGTAATTTGCTCCCTTTCAATCTGAAACCCCCAACTTCTAGTGAAATCTAACCTCTACCCTATATGGGTGAAAGATGCAGGCCGCCTTTTTAGCTCCTTCTTTCCTTTAAATACTTGACAATTGAATGAAAAATCGTTATATCTTCTCAAAATTCAAGGGGATATTTTGGTTTTCAATTAAGCTATGGAATGGACGTTACTTCTCAACTCAACTTTCGAGCCACTCAAGGTCGTGACCTGGAAAAAAGCGATCATCATGGTGACGCTTGAAAAAGTGGAGATTATCGAAGAGTATGATCGCATGATTCGAGGCGTCAGCTTTTCCCTCCGTCTCCCTGCGGTGATTCGGTTAAATCGCTTTATCAAAAGAAAGACTCCCATCGTTAAGTTTTCCCGTCAGAACCTCTATGTCCGGGATCGGGGAAAATGCCAGTACTGTGGCACTCCTTTTGAGCACAAGGAATTGACTTATGACCACGTCATCCCCCGCTCCAAAGGCGGGCAAACGGATTGGACGAATGTGGTGACTTGCTGCATGGCATGCAATCTCAAGAAGGGCGGGAGGACACCTGAAGAAGCAGGGATGTCGTTGATCCGAAAACCAAGGGCGCCCATCTGGATACCCCTATTGCCGATGAGCCTTGGGATCAAGGAGACCCCAGATCCCTGGAAGGATTATCTCTACCTCAATCTGGAGTTGGCTTCTTAGCCCAGATATGAGTTGAAAAAGGAGAGGATGATCCTGAGTAACTTTCATGCCGTGCGCCAACCGGCCCGCCCTCGGTCCGGACCGGGACCGGTAGGCAGGAGATTCGGATCCGTCATGGAGAATTTATTTATATAGACTTCAGCGATAAAGTCTGGAAAAGCGGAATGAGAAAGAAAAAAGCTCCTATCAAAGCTTCGAACAGAGACGAAAGGCGTATAAGGGATTGCGAGGGGATGAAGAGAGATGAAATATCTTTGGGCTCCGTGGAGAATGGATTATATTTTGGGAGAGAAAAAGAGAGGATGTTTCTTTTGCAAAAAACTTAAAGAGAAAAAGGACAGAAAAAATCTTATCCTCTATCAGGGTGAATACGTGTTTGTGGTCATGAATAAGTATCCTTACAATAACGGTCATCTGATGATAGTCCCCAAACGCCATTACCTCGACCTGGAGCAATTGGACAATAAAGAATTTGAAGAACTCTTCAACTTGTTGAGGGCTTCCATAAAGGTGCTAAAGGCGTGCTTCCACCCGCACGGATTCAATATCGGGATAAATATTGGGAAGGTGGGGGGCGCCGGAGAAGAGCATCTCCATCTCCATATTGTCCCACGCTGGGCAGGAGATACGAATTTTATGCCGGTGATAGGGGAAACAAAGATCGTCCCCGAATATTTGGAAAAAACGTATCGGAGACTTCACTCTGCCTTTGGGGATCTATTGCGGAAAAGGAGAGTCCAGAAGGGAGGATGAAAAAATGAGATGGGTCAAAACACTGTTTTGGATGTTGGCCTTTTTCGTGGCGATCATTTTTTCTATCCAGAATCGTAGTGAGGTCGTGCTTCGCTTCGTTTTCCCCTGGGAGAGCCATGAATGGTTTGTCGTTCCAAGAGTGCCCCTGCCTCTTTTCCTGGTCATTCTTTGCTCCATTTTCCTGGGAGTCCTGATCGGGGGAGTGGGCGACATTTATCAGCGGTTTCAGCTCAAAAAGACCCTCCGCAAAAACCAGAGGAAGATGGAGGCGCTTGAGAGAGAAGTCCAGTCTCTTCGTGGCCCAGGTCCAGGTCAATCTTCTTCTCTTAACAAGGAGGGTTAACCTTTTGATCAACCGAGGGAAATTCGATCCCATGAGGAGCAAGATCCCTTTGAGATGGATCAAAATTTTTCTTGCATTTCAGAGCGGTTTGTAGTATATTTCTCCTAGATTAGTTGGTCTGCTGAAAAAGCGGGCTGTTTGCCCGCTTTTTTTTTAGTGAACTCACATCATAAAGGCAAAGAGGGGATGGAGAAGGAGATTGTGGACCGGGTCCGCGCGATGGCTGATCCCATTATTTTGGATGAAGAAATGGAGTTGGTAGATGTCGAGTATCGAAGAGAATCAAAAGGATGGGTCCTTCGCCTCGTTGTGGAAAAAGAAGGAGGGGTTACCCTTGACGATTGCACCCGATTTAGCCGGGAAGTCGGAAGGAGCTTGGACGTTGAGGACTTCATACAAGCTCCTTACACGTTAGAGGTTTCCTCCCCCGGTCTTACCCGTCCGCTGAAAACCGAAAAAGACTTTATGAAATATCGCCATAGTTTGATCAAAGTGAAGACCCTCGACCCCATTGAGAATCGCCGGCAATTTAAGGGGAGACTTCTGGGGGTTTCTGAGAACCGAATTGAAATAGAAGTAGATGGGGGGATCTTTCAAATTCCTCTCTCCAATGTGGCCAAAGCCAACTTGGAGGTTGACCAGGACCTGCTCCACAAAGAGCACTCTGTGAAATGAGACACCATTTCCTGGAAGCCCGTCGAGTCTCGGGTGGGAGACGGGAGCTTCCTTTTAGAAAGGGAGAGATGAGTTATGCCATCCAATCTCAATTATGTGATTGATCAAGTGGGAAAGGATAAGGGGATTGACCGGAAGGTGATCATCGAGGCCTTGGAACAAGCCGTGCTGACAGCTTCGAGAAAGAAATATGGGCACCAGGGGGAGATAGAAGTCCACTACAACGAGGAGGCCGGCGAGGTGGAGTTGTTTCAGTTCAAGCAGGTGGTTGAGGAAGTGACGGACCCATCGACGGAGATCTCCTTGAAGGAAGCAAAAGGATTGGATAGCGAGGCCCAGATCGGAGACAGCTTGGGAGTGAAACTCAATACCGACTTCGGTCGCATTGGAGCCCAAACGGCGAAGCAGGTGATCATCCAGAAGGTGAGAGACGCTGAGCGGGAGAATGTCTACAATGAATTTAAGGATCGAAAGGGAGATCTGGTGAGCGGAAGTGTCCAGAGGATGGAGAAAGGAAATGTTTATATTAACATCGGCAGGGCAGAAGCCGTTCTTTTGTCAAAGGAACAGATTCCTGGGGAGAGCTATCGGCAAGGGGAGCGACTTCGGGTCTACATCCTCGATGTGCAGAAGAACTTAAAGGGGCCGCAGGTCTTTCTTTCCAGAACCCATCCCGGATTTGTGATCAAGTTGTTTGAGATGGAAGTCCCCGAAATTTCTGAGGGAGTGATCAAACTCATCAGTGCGGCCCGGGAGCCAGGGGAGAGGGCGAAGATCTCTGTCTACAGCTCCAACCGGGATGTCGACCCCGTGGGAGCCTGCGTGGGCATGAAAGGTTCTCGAGTCCAGAGCGTCGTTCAAGAACTTCGGGGGGAGCGGATTGATATCATCCCTTGGTCTCAAGATCAAGCCAAATATGTGTGTAATGCTTTGGCCCCGGCTAAGATCTCTCGGGTTTATATTGACGAGGAGAATCGTCATATGGAGGTGGTCGTGGCGGACGATCAGCTTTCCCTCGCGATCGGGAAGAGAGGCCAGAATGTCCGGTTAGCCTCTAAATTGACGGGCTGGAAAATCGATATCAAGAGCGAATCCAGGATGGAGAAGATCTCCAGTGAAATTTTGGAAAAGTTCAGCGGCCTCCCTTACGTCGGAGATGTGGCGAGCCGTATCCTGTATAACGAAGGCTTCCGGTCGATCAAAGAACTGGCCGAGGTCGACCCGGAAGAGTTGGCGAAGGTTTTGGGGCTTGAAAAAGAAAAGGCTGTAGAGATCGTTGAAGGGGCGGTCCAGATATCCAAAAAGGAGGAAGGGACAGCGGCGTCCCAAGAGACGGCTCCGACGGCTGGCGATCCCGGCTCCGACCCGGTGGACCGGATGGAGGGAGTTGGAGAGAAGACAGCTCAACTCTTGGGAGAGAATGGATTCAAAACCGTTCACGATATTCTGGAAACGAATAGCGAGAAGCTCTCTGCCATTCCGGGGATCGGGATTAAGAAGGCCGAAAAATTGATCCAGTCCGCAAAACAGTACATCGAAGGAAAGAAGGCATGAGCAGGGAAGGGCATATTCCCATCCGTACTTGTGTCGGATGCAGAAAGAAGAGAAAGAAAGAGGAAATGATTTGGCTGGCCCAGCGTCCAGAGGGAATGGTGATCGTAAACGGGAAGAAGCCCCACCGAGGGCGAGGGCTTTATCTCTGTCCAAATCATGAATGTTTAAACATGGCGAAGAAAAAGAATAGAGGGGTCGGGTTTTTGGAGACGATGGATTTCCGATATCCTTCGGGAAAGGGTTTTTTTGCACAGGAGGTAGGGAATGGCAAAGAGTAAGGTCCTCGATCTTGCACGGGAAGTCGGGATGGAGGATGATAAACTGCTTCTGAAACTGAAACGGATGGGGGTAAAGGTACGGGATAAGAAGCCTGCCGAACCCGAAAAAAAGGTCTCTTCGTCGGATGAGAAGATCATTGAAAGAGATTCTGAGAAGGAGATTGTCGAGAAGCGCGTCAAGCCCACCGTGATTCGTAGAAGAGCGAGGACCCTGGAAGTCAAAGTGGAGCCGCCTCCTCCACTGGCTGTTGTCGAACCTGAGATTGTAAAAGAAAAGATTCCAAAGGCGAAAGAAGGAATAGCCGAACTCGAGCTGGAGACCCCGAAGAAGATAGCAGAGCGAAAAGAATTGGAGAAGGAGGAGAAGCCTCCAACCAAGCCGGAAAGAGGGGGGAAGAAAAAGGGGGCGCCTGAAGAGCCGGCGGTGTCTGTTGAGGCAAAAGCTGCGGCAAAAGAGGTCCTGCCACCCAGACCCGTTGAGGCAGTGCCCCCCCGTGTGTCGCTTAAGGAGGGGAAAGAGGAAGCCGCCCTCAAGAAGGAAGCTGAAGAGCCCAAACCGAAGGAGGTCCCTCTCAAGAGAGGCGAGGTGAAGCAGTTAGAAAAAGAAGAAATATTGGAGAGAGAAAAACTGGCAGCCTTCGCAAAGAAGAAGGGGTTTGTAAAGAAGAGGAAGAGAATTGAGGAAAGGATGTTGGGGGAGGACGAGGTCGAAGGGGGAAAGGGGGAAGAGAAAGAAGTGGGGGTCAGCTTCAGGCCCTTCCGTCCTATGAAAAAGAAAGTGGTCTTGAAGACGCCGAAGAAGACAGAGGTAACGGTCCCCAAGCCTATTAAGAGAGTCATCCGAATCGCCGAGGTCATCGCCGTTGGGGATCTTGCGAAAAGGATGGGTGTCAAGGGTGGGGAATTGATTAAGAAATTGATGGAAATGGGTGTGCTGGTGAACATCAACCAGCCCGTTGATGCGGATGTCGCTTCTCTGGTCGCCGGCGAATTCGGCTACGAGGTGGAAAGAGTCTCTTTAGAGCGGCAGGACTTGCTGGAGAGAAGAGAAGACCTTCCCGAGCAGCTGAAGCCGAGGCCCCCCGTGGTGACGATCATGGGCCACGTGGATCATGGGAAGACCATGCTCTTGGATGCGATCAGGAAGACGAATGTCGTGGCAGGGGAAGCGGGAGGCATCACCCAGCATATTGGAGCCTATGATGTCAAGCTGGAAAATGGACATGTGGCTTTTATTGACACTCCCGGTCACGAAGCCTTTACCGCCATGAGGGCAAGAGGAGCTCAGGTGACGGACGTCGTTGTTCTGGTGGTCGCTGCGGATGATGGGATGATGCCGCAGACCAAGGAGGCCATCGATCATGCTCGAGCGGCCAAGGTTCCAATCGTCGTCGCCATTAACAAGATTGATAAACCGACCGCCAACCCGGAAAAGGTGAAGAAAGAGCTTTCGGAATATGGCCTGGTCCCGGAACAATGGGGAGGAAATACCCTCTTTGCCGAGGTTTCCGCTAAACAGAAGACAGGAATCAAGGAGTTGCTGGATTTAATCCTCCTTCAGGCAGAGGTGTTGGAATTAAGGGTGAATCCAGACAAACCTGCTCGAGGGGTCATTATCGAATCCAAATTGGACAAGGGGAGGGGCCCTGTGGCCACCCTTCTGGTCCAAGAGGGGACCCTGAAAACGGGAGATGCCTTCATCGCAGGCTCCCACTACGGCAGGGTCAGAGCGATGCTAAACGACAAGGGGCAAAAGATAGAGGAGGCTCCTTCCGCTACCCCTGTGGAGGTGGTAGGTTTCACCGATATTCCCGGGGCGGGAGAGACGTTCATTGTCGTTTCCGAAGAGAGGATGGCCAAGCAGATCAGTCTCTATCGGCAAGGGAAAATTCGTGAAAAAGAACTTTCAAAGTTGAGCAAAGTTTCGCTGGAAGAACTTTACGATAAAATTAAGAAGGGCGAAGTCAAGGAGCTGAACGTCATCATTAAGGCGGATGTTCAGGGATCGATTGAGGCCGTGAAAGAGGCGTTGAATAAGCTCTCTACGGATGCGGTGAAGGTCAATATCCTCCACGATGCGGTCGGCGGGATTACAGAGACGGATGTGAATTTAGCCTCGGCCTCCAATGCGATCATTATTGGGTTTAATGTGAGGCCGGGTGTGAAAGCTCAGTCCTTGGCCGAGGAAGAACATGTGGATATCCGGACTTATTCCGTGATCTATGATGCGATAACCGATATAAAGAACGCGTTGGAAGGATTACTGGAACCCACTTACAAGGAACATATCCTGGGAAGGGCGCAGGTGATACAGGTCTTCAACATCAAGAAAGTGGGGACCGTGGCAGGCAGTCTCGTGGTTGACGGGAAGGTCGTCAGGGGATCCCATGCTAGACTGCTGCGAGATAATGTCATCGTCTATGATGGCAGGATTTCTTCACTGAGGCGATTCAAGGATGACATGAAGGATTGTAGCCAGGGGCTCGAGTGTGGGATCGGTATTGAGAATTTTAATGATATCAAACTCGGGGATGTCATTGAGTCTTATGAGATGGAAGAAGTTCAAACCCGGTTAGCGTGAGCTGCTTTCAGGTTTCTCCTCAAGAAGGCCCGATTCTTCTTAAGGGAGAGAGGCGGGGGAGATGGTGATCGGAATTTGCCAGCTCGACCTTCGGATTCCGGAAAATCATTCTTTAAAAGGAAAACGACATGTGCTCCGGAAATTGATCGATCGGGTAAAACATCGGTTTAATGTGGCTATTTCGGAGGTCGGAGATAATGATGTTTGGCAGCGGGCACAGATTGGCTTCTGTACGGTCGGGAATGATCGTCGACATATCAATTCGAGTCTGGATAAGGTGGTTCACTTTATCGAACAGATGAACCTTGTCGAGATGGTGCGCACGGAAATTGAGATCATCACGGTGTAAGTGTTTATGATTAGTACAATGAACGATAGACAATGGACAAAAAAGATAACACGCTGTTCATCGCTAATAACATGGGCATCTTTACCCTTACCCCGAGACGAAACTTTATTTTCTGCGTGATTTAATGAAGTTACGGACACGAGACACGGACACGTTATTTTATAACTCATTTTATTAAAGGGTCGAATGGAAGGAAAACGTTCCGAAAAAGTAGGGGATTTGATCCAAAAGGAAATCTCTCAAATGCTGCTGAAGTCGATCAAAGATCCTCGTATTGGTTTTGTCACCATCACCAGGGTGACTGTTTCCGAAGATTGCCGGTTTGCAAAAGTCTATTTTAGCGTGGCCGGGACCCAGGCACAGAGGGAAAGTTCCGTGAAGGGCCTGGACAGCGCCAAAGGATATGTCCGAAAAGAGCTGGGTCGTCGGATCCGGCTGAGATACACTCCGGACATCATGTTTCAATTCGATCCTTCCATTGAGTATGCGATTCATATGGAAGAGTTGATCCAAAGCATCCATCAGGGAAAGGAACCCCATGGGGAAGAAGAAGGGGATTGACGGTCTCCTCATCGTGGACAAGCCTGAGGGGATCACCTCCCTCGATGTAGTCAGGAGAATCAAGCATCGATTTGGTGTGGAGAGGGCAGGCCATATCGGGACCCTCGATCCTTTTGCCACAGGCGTTTTGCCCGTCGCCATGAACGAGGGGACCAAATTGGTTCCGTTCTTGGGGGAGGGTCCGAAAGACTATCAAGTGACCCTGCGATTGGGGGAGGAAACGACCACGGATGATTTGACCGGCCAGGTCGTCCGGAGACAGGAATGGGAGGGCATCCCACCTGAAGAAATTGCCGCTCTCATCCATACGTTTCGGGGAAAGATTCTTCAGACCCCTCCCATGTTTTCAGCCATTAAGATGCAGGGAAGACCCCTCTATCAGTTGGCCAGAAGGGGGATTGAGGTTGAGCGTAAAGAGAGAGAAATAGAGATTTACTGGATTCAAGTAGAGGGAATTGAACTGCCTCTTGTCCGCTTCAACGTTTCCTGCTCAAAAGGGACCTACATCCGCGCCCTGGGAAGAGATATCGGAAGGAAATTAGGATGTGGGGCTCATCTTCTTCGTCTGAGAAGGGTTCGAAGCGGGCCTTTCACCCTTGAGCAAGCGATTTCCTGGGAGAGGTTAACAAATCTTTCCATGGCCGATGCCCTTCATCCTTGGCTGATTTCTTTGAGTGCGGCCTTGCCCAATTTGCCCGAGGTGATCGGGGACGAACGGTTGGTCAAGAAGGTGCGTTTCGGAAAAGAGATGATGGTTCAAGATCTTTCTCCGCAGGCCCTTCCGGCCTTCGAAAAAGGGGAATGGCTCAAGATGTCCTCCCCTCAGGACGGGTTGGTGGCCGTTTTAAAATCGGAAGTAAAAGGGGCGGATATTCCGCGGGCAAATCCGGAGTGGGTGGCCCTTCGGCCGGTAAGGGTATTTCGGCCCCAAGAGTGATATCCTGCAAAAGATCACGCTTCGTCTAAAAGGAGGAATTTCATGACGCTCGTTCAGGAGAAGAAAAAGGAGATCATCGAGCAGTTTAAAAGCCACGAACGGGACACAGGGTCCCCGGAGGTTCAAATCGCTCTTCTCAGCGAAAGGATCCGTTATCTGACAGAGCATTTTAAAGTACACAAACGAGACCATCACTCTCGCAGGGGTCTTCTCAAATTGGTCGGACAGCGGCGGAGATTGCTCAACTATCTTAAGGAAAACAAAGTAGATCGCTATCGAACGGTCATCGATAGGTTAGGTCTGCGGAAATAGTGCCAGCATGTTCTAAATGAAAAGGAGTAAAGAGAATCCTATGGGTCAGAAGCGACAGATCGATTTTGGAGGAAGGCCCTTTTCCATTGAAACTGGAAAGGTGGCAAAACAGGCGAATGGTTCGGTTATGGTTCAATATGGAGAGACGGTCGTCCTGGTGACGGCGGTGGCATCCGAAAAGAAGCGAGAAGGCCTCGATTTCATCCCTCTCACGGTGAATTATTTAGAAATGACTTATGCCGCCGGAAGGATCCCGGGAGGTTTCTTTAAGAGGGAGGGCAGGCCCAGCGATCGTGAAACCCTGATCTCCCGCTTTATTGATCGACCCCTGAGGCCCCTTTTTCCGAAAGGGTTTCAGAATGAGATCCAGGTCATTGCCACCGTCCTTTCTGCCGACCTGGACAATGATCCTTCCATCTTAGGAATGATTGGAGCCTCCAGCGCCCTTTCTCTCTCCAATATCCCCTTCGATGGTCCTATCGCAGGGGCGAAGGTGGGCCGGATTGACGGAGAGTTTGTCCTCAACCCCACTCATGAAGAATTGGAGCTGAGTGATATCGATCTCTTTGTGGCGGGGAGTGAGAAGGCGATCATTATGGTCGAAGGAAGTGCCAAGGAGGTCAAGGAAGAGGAGATCCTGGAGGCTATTTTATTCGGGCATCAATCCCTGAAGCCGGTGATAGCCCTCCAAGAACAGATGAAATCGGCCGCCGGGGTCATCCCTCAGGAGTTTGAACTCCAGCGACCGGAAGAGACTCTTTACGAAAAGGTAAGCGCCGTCGCTCAAGAGAAACTGAAAGAGACCTTTCAGATCACGGAGAAAGGGAAACGAAGAGAACGATTGGAAGAGATCCTTCAGTTAGCCTTTCAGGGGCTCGGGTCCGAAGACGAATCCTCACAGAAGATGGTCAGGATCGCTTTCGAAGAGGTCTATCGCAAACTGGTCCGGAAATTGATTTCGGAGAAGAAACAGAGAATCGACGGAAGAAGGCTTTCAGAAATTCGTCCCATCACCTGCGAAGCGGGAATCCTCCCCCGAACCCATGGCTCCGCCCTCTTCACACGCGGAGAAACTCAGGTTCTCGCCGTGGTTACTTTTGGGACCTCCGAGGACGAGCAGAAGATTAATTCCCTGACCGGGGAAACCTACAAATCCTTCATGCTCCACTATAATTTTCCTCCGTTCTGTACGGGAGAGGTTGCTCCTTTGAGGTCGCCCAGCCGGAGAGAGATTGGACATGGAGCCCTGGCCGAGAGGGCAATCCTGCCTGTTCTTCCTTCTAACGAGAAATTTCCGTATACCATTCGAATCGTCTCAGAGGTGCTGGAGTCGAACGGGTCGTCCTCCATGGCCACGGTATGCGGATCAAGCCTCTCGCTCATGGATGCAGGCGTTCCCATTAAAGCTCCCGTAGCCGGCATCGCCATGGGGCTGATCGTAGAAGACGGAGAGAGTATTGTCCTCTCAGACATCCTGGGAGATGAGGACCATCTGGGGGACATGGATTTTAAGGTGGCGGGCACTTCTGAAGGGGTGACCGCCATCCAGATGGATATCAAGGTTCGCGGCATCTCGAAAGAGATCATGAGAAAAGTTCTCGACCAGGCCAGGGAGGGCAGATTCCATATTTTGAATAAGATGAGCGAGACGATCTCCGAACCCCGAAAAGATCTCTCACCACATGCTCCTCGGATCGTCAGCCTCCAGGTGAAGCAGGAGAAGATTCGGGATGTCATTGGTCCGGGGGGGAAGAACATTCGAGCCATTGTTGATCAGACGGGAGTGAAGGTGGACGTGGAGGATTCGGGGCTGGTGAAGCTGGCCTCTCCGAATTATGAGTCCATCGAGAAAGCCATCTATATGATCAAAAGGCTCACCCAGGAGGTCGAGGTAGGTGCCCTTTATACCGGGAAGGTTGTGCGGATTTTGGGCTTTGGTGCGATTGTCGAACTTTTTCCGGGAACCGACGGCCTCGTCCATATCTCCCAATTGGCGGAGGGCCATGTCAAGGAGGTCTCGGATGTCCTGAAAGAAGGGGATGAGGTACTTGTCAAGGTGATCGATATCGACCCTCAGGGCCGCATTCGTTTGAGTCGCAAGGCAGCCCTGAGGGAGACGAAGCAGAGCACAGAGGGCAAAGGGTAGAGAGGAAAAGAGGGCTGAAGGGATGAAAAGGAATGGAAGCCGAGACTAAGAAGATGCATGATTCCATGAATCCATCATGGATTGATTCGGGCTCTGGGTATCAGAAGACCATCCTCGATAATGGCATTCGGGTGATCACGGAGGAAATTCCTTATGTCAGGTCGGTGTCCATTGGCGTGTGGGTGATCACCGGGTCAAGAGATGAACAACCCCACGAAAATGGGATCTCCCATTTTATTGAGCACCTTCTCTTCAAAGGGACAGAAAAGAGAACTGCTTTTGACATCGCCAAGGAGATTGATTCGGTCGGTGGAACCCTGAACGCCTTTACCGGCAGAGAGTATACCTGCTTCTATGCGAAGGTGATCGACAAAAACCTGGCTCTCGCCATCGACCTCCTCTCAGACATTTTTCTCCATTCCGTCATGGACGCAAAAGATATCGAAAAGGAGAGGATGGTGATCCTCCAGGAGATCAAAATGGTGGAGGATACTCCCGACGACCTTATCCACGACCTTTTCAACCGGGCCTGCTGGCGAGACCATCCGTTGGGTTTCCCGATTTATGGAACTTCGGAGCTTGTTCAATCCTTCGACCGGGATCGACTTTATCATTTTTTTAAAGAGAACTACCCCCCCGACCGAATTATCGTCTGCGCAGCGGGGAATTTAAAACACCGGGAAGTGGTTCAGCTGATCGGCGAGACATTCGGTCAGATTCCAAATTCGGCTAAAACAAGGGCAAGGACAAAACCCGATCCCAATCCCACGACCAACAGTTGGAAGCGAGATCTGGAGCAGGTTCACTTTTGCTTGGGCACCCGGGGGCTTCCGTATAACCATTCCCTTCGGTTTACCTCGTACGTCTTGAACACCATTTTGGGCGGGGGAATGAGCTCAAGACTTTTTCAAGAGATCCGCGAGAATCGTGGCTTGGCTTATTCTGTTTACTCTTATCTACCGACTTATATCGATACGGGGCTGATGGTCGTTTACGCCGGGACCAACGAGAGTTCTTTTCAGGAGGTCATCGAACTGGTTCTCAAAGAGTTCAACCGCCTCAAGGAGGAACCTTTAAGACATGAAGAATTGGAAACCGCAAAGGAGCAGCTGAAGGGAAACCTTCTCCTCAGCCTTGAGAGCTCTGACAATCTGATGACTCGCCTGGCAAAGAATGAAATCTACTTCAAGAACTACCTTCCTGTGGGAATGATCCTCAAAGGGATTGATGAGGTAAAGGAAGAAACCGTTCAACGCTTAGCGCGCGATACCTTTGATGAACGGTTCTTCTGCTTGACCGTCCTGGGTCCGATGAACGGGAATGACTTGGATAAGATCCGCTTGGACGGAAAGGAATGGAAAGATCCTGTTCCAAAAAAGGCAGGACATCAAAGATGAAAATTTATGTCAAGCGTTTGAGAAAAGACCCTTCCACGCCCATGCCCCAGTATATGACGCCAGGTGCCTCCGGAATGGACCTCTTCGCCTCTCTCGAAACGGAAATCACCCTGGAGCCGGGGGAGAGAAAAATCATTCTTACGGGGATTGCCGTGGCCATCCCAGAAGGGTTCGAAGGCCAAGTCAGACCCCGCAGTGGATTGGCCATTCAGAAAGGAATCGGCATTGTCAATGGACCGGGAACGATCGATTCCGATTATCGCGGGGAGATCGGAATCCTCCTGATCAATTTTGGGAAAGAGCCCTATACCGTTCGTCATGGGGAGAGAATTGCTCAGATGGTGATCTCTCAAGTTCATCGAGCCACCTTGGAAGAAGTGGATGACCTCCCGGGGACCCAGAGGCAAGGAGGGGGCTTTGGTCACACAGGGCTCTGATATGGAAAGAAAGTGATATAAAATGTCAAAGCAAAAAGCTCAAATGATATAGAAGGTTAAATGACAATACCTAACAAAAAAGAGGAGGTTTCTGCATTGGTCTATTTTGCCATTTAAATTTTCGGATTTTCAATAATGGATACAGTGAAATGTCTCATACCAGGTTAATGCCAGCCTATTCAGATAGGGATTTTTTTGAAGCAGAGGGTACACTTTCCTCTGCTTTTTATTTGGTTCTCCTTCCCGCTTAGGAAATTGAGATGGAGCAATTGTTAGATCAGTTTCTTCATTACCTCATTGTCGAAAAGGGGCTTTCCAAAAATACCATTGATGCCTACAGCCATGGTTTGACTCGATTCTTAAGCTATTTGAGGGAACAAGGGGTCCAGGAGATCCAGGGGGCCGGCAAATTCCATATCAGGGGTTTTCTCCTAACCCTGAGGAGAAAGAACCTTAACACAAAGAGCATTGTCAGAGATCTGGTCGCCATCCGCACCTTCTTTCGATTCTTGATTCAAGAAGGCATTCTGGAGTCCAATCCTGTTGAGGAATTAGAATCACCCAAGGTGGCCAGAACGCTTCCCGAGATCTTAACGTTGAAGGAAATCGAACAAATTTTGGAACAACCTAACCTTCAGACCCCTCTGGGAATAAGAGACAGGGCGATGTTGGAGGTGCTTTATGCCACAGGGATGAGAGTTTCCGAACTGACCCAGCTTCCGACCCATCAGGTTAACCTGGAAGGAGGATATGTCCTCGTCTATGGAAAAGGCTCGAAAGAGAGGATCATTCCGCTCGGGAGCGAAGCGATGAAGTGGGTCACCGCCTATCTAAAGACCGCCCGTAGAATCCTTTCGAAGGGAAAAGAGAGCCCTTTCCTTTTTGTCAACCGCTCGGGCAAGGGGATGACCCGACAGCGGTTCTGGAAGAGCCTTAAAGAGTATGCGCGAAGAGCTGGTCTTCGGAAAAGGATCACCCCTCACCTTCTTCGTCACTCCTTTGCGAGCCACCTCTTAGAGAGGGGGGCGGATCTCCGTTCCGTCCAGATGATGCTTGGCCATGTGGACATCTCGACCACCCAGATCTATACTCATGTGGCAGGAGAGAGGTTGAAGAAGATTCATAAACAGTACCATCCACGAGGCTAACAGAGATCATTGCAAAGTGATCAATTAGCCATTAGCATTTCAAAACAGCAGTTCGAGTAGTCTTTTACATTGGTAAGTGTGCATTGCTAATTGTGCAGTGCTCATTGAATCTTCCATGGAAGTGATCACCACCCATATCAATGCCGATTTTGATTCCTTGGCTTCCATGCTGGCCGCCAAGAAGCTCTATCCCAATGCGGTCTTGGTCTTTCCCGGCTCGCAAGAGAGAAGCCTTCGTGATTTCTTCATCCATTCTGCCCTCTATGCTTTTGAGGTGGAGCGGATCAAGAATATTGACCTCCAGGAAGTGAAACGATTGATTTTGGTCGACACTCGTCAAATCAGCCGGATCGGAAAGTTTTCAGAGGTCCTATCGAAACCCGGCTTAGACATTCATATCTATGATCACCACCCTCCCTCTTCCGAGGACCTCCACGGGTCGGTGGAAGTGATCTCAGAGGTAGGGGCGACGGTCACCCTCCTTCTCGAAATCCTTCAAAAAGAGGGAATCGACATCACGGCCGATGAAGCCACGGTGATGATGCTGGGGATTTATGAAGATACGGGGAATTTGACCTTCCCATCAACCAGAGAGGAAGATTTCAAAGCGGCTGGGTACCTGGTTCGAAAGGGAGCAAACCTGAGCGTCCTGTCGAATGTGATCACCAAGGAACTGACAGCAGAGCAAGTCTTCCTGTTGAATGATCTGATCCAGTCCGCTACCCGATACAGCTTTCACGGGATTGATGTCGTAATCGCTCAGGCTTCTGCGGATCGGTATGTTGGGGATATTGCCGTCCTGGTGCATAAATTGAAAGATATGGAAAACTTGGATGCCCTTTTCGTCCTGGTCAGGATGGAAGATCGGATCTACTTGATCGGGAGGAGCCGCCTCGAAGAGGTGAATGTCTCGGAAATCGCCGGCGAATTCGGAGGAGGGGAGCATCCCACCGCAGCCTCCGCAACGATAAAGGGGATGGCCCTCGTAGAGGCCCATGATCGATTGATCAAAGCATTAAAAGAGATGGTCAGACCCAAAAAGCTGGCAGGGGATGCGATGGTCTATCCTGTTAAGGCCATTGAGCCGGAGAGGACCCTAGAAGAAGCTGGGGAGATCCTGACCCGGTATAACCTGAATGTCCTTCCCGTTCTTCAGAATGAAAAAGTGATCGGTTTGATCTCCAAGCATGTCGTGGAGAAGGCTGTGTATCACGGTTTGAAAAGCTCCCTGGTGAAGGAATATATGACGACAGAGTTTTCGGTCGCCTCCCCTGAGACTCCTTTTTCCCGAGTCCAGGCAATCATCATCGGGCAAAACCAGAGTCTCCTTCCTATCATTGAAAAAGATCGATTGGTGGGAACCATTTCTGCCGCGGAGATTATGCGGATCCTCCAAGAGAAGATGATGAAGTCGGAGACGGGAGCTTCTGTTTTTGAGAGCCAGCCCCTCTACGGCCGGAAAAAGATGCTCTCTAAACTGATGGAAGAACGTTTTCCTGAGCCCCTGTATAACCTGCTGATGGAATTTGGCGGGGTGGGGGATGAGCTGGGGTATTCCGTCTTTGCTGTCGGAGGGTTTGTCAGAGATCTTTTATTGAGAGTAGAAAACTTCGATGTGGATATTGTGGCGGAGGGGGATGGAATCCGTCTGGCTGAAGAATTCGAAAAGAAGTTTCCTTGTCGAATTCGAACGCATAAGAAATTTGGGACAGCGATCATCCTGCTCCCTGACGGCTTGAAAGTCGATGTGGCCACCGCTCGCTGGGAGTTCTATGATTCTCCGGCAGCCCTTCCCACCGTGGAAAGGGCTTCCATTAAGACGGACCTCTACCGGAGGGACTTTACCATCAATACCCTGGCCATCCAACTCAATCCAAAAGCGTTCGGAGAGCTGATCGATTTTTTTGGTGGGGTAAAGGATGTCAAAGAAAAAGTGATCCGGGTCCTCCACAATCTCTCTTTTGTCGAAGATCCGACCCGTGTCTTTCGGGCAATCCGTTTTGAACAGCGTTTTGGATTCCAGATCGGAAAACATACCCAGAATCTGATGAAGAATGCGGTGAAGGTGGGTTTTTTGGAGCGACTCTCAGGGGGACGGGTTCTCTCCGAAATCATCCTCATCCTACAGGAAGAAGACCCTCTCCCCGCCCTCAAACGGATGAGGGATTTTAACCTCTTTCATTTGGTCCACCCCAGCCTTAAGTTTGATGAGCAAGCCGAGGTCCTTTTTGAACAGATCCATCATGTCATCTCTTGGTTCGACCTCCTTTTCCTGGAGCAGCGATACGAGCGCTGGCTCATCTATTTTTATGGCCTCATCGATTTCTTAAAAGAAGGAGAGAGGGAAGCGCTTTGTCAAAGATTGGCCATGAATGAAAAGCTTGGAAAGAGGGTGCTGGAAGGGAAACTTCAGGCGGACCGGACTCTTCTTCAAATCTTCTCTTGGATCAATACAGACCGAAGACCGAAACGGTCAGAGATTTATGACGTCCTTGATCCTCTTTCTACGGAGTCAAAACTTTTTATGATGGCCAAGACCACCCAAGTAGCGACCCGTCGTTATATTTCTCTTTATTTCACACAATTGAAGGATACCAAACCGCTCTTAAGAGGAAAGGATTTGATTCAATTGGGGATGAAATCGGGCCCCTTGATTAAGAGGGCCTTGACCGGATTACTCAAGGCAAGGTTGGATGAGCAGGTGATCACCCGGCAGGATGAGATGGAGTATATCTCGAAGGCCCAAGGGATGGAATAATGGCTGGAGACGATTTCCACGTAGAAGAAAGAGACGCCTATACCTTTCGATTAGAGGGGTTTGAAGGGCCCCTTGACCTGTTGCTCCATCTCATTCAGAAGAACGAATTGGATATCTTCAATATCCCCATCGCCCTCATCACGGAGCAGTATTTAGAGTATCTCCAATTGATGAAAGTGCTTAACTTGGATATGGCCGGTGAGTACCTCCTGATGGCTTCCACCCTCCTTCATATCAAGTCGAAGATGTTGCTCCCCAAATCTTCAGAGGGGGAAGAGGAGGAAGAAGAAGATCCAAGGGCGGAACTGATCCGGAGGCTTTTGGAGTATCAGAAGTATAAACAGGCAGCCGTTGAACTGGAGAGAAGGCCTTTATTAGACCGAGATGTCTTCATCCGGCTGGTGGCCGCGGAGTCCGAACCGGAACCGGAGGAGGAAAAAATCGAGGTGAATCTTTTCGAGCTCCTCGAGGCTTTCCGGAAGGTCCTTGAGAGGGTCAAACCAGAAGCCTTTCATCAAGTCATCTTGGAGCACCTCAGCGTTGAGGATAAGATCCAAGAGATCCTGACACTTCTCGGAAGGGAAAATCGGAGCATGGCCTTCCATCGCCTTTTTTCTGAGCAGGCCTCGCGGCGAGTCGTTGTCATCACCTTGTTGGCCATACTCGAACTGGTTAAGATGAAACGCATTCGGATCTTCCAATTGGCTCCGTTTGAGACGATTCGAATATCGCCCCCTTGAAATATTTAATGATTGGGGTTGGTGTGAGTGATTTTGAATCTTCAATCAACTTTTGAACATCGAAGCGTGTCACGAATCACGGACACGAATCACGTTATTTTCGAATAAATTAGGGAGGGACCCATGAAACGAAAACGAATCTTAATCGGCCTGGGTGTGATTGGAGCACTTCTTGTTTTCTTCTTTGGTATTCTTTTCCTTATCGGACGTTATTCCGGGGGCAAATCCAGCCGACTGGCCTTCGGAGACAAGATTGCCATCGTGGAAGTGAAGGGAGTGATCGCCCAATCTTCTGGAATCATTGAAGAGCTCCAGCAATACTTGGAGGACAGAGAGGTCAAGGCCATCATTCTGAGGATCGATTCTCCGGGCGGGGGCGTGGGTCCGGCGCAAGAGATCTACCGGGAGGTCATGAAGATCAAACCAAAGAAAAAAGTGGTCACCTCCATGGGGTCTGTCGCGGCGTCCGGAGGCTATTATATCGCCAGTGCCTCTGATCTCATCGTGGCAAATCCCGGGACGATCACCGGTTCGATCGGTGTGATCATGCAGTTCTCGAATTTTGAAGAGCTTCTTAAGAAAATTGGAATCAAAGGAGTGGTGCTCAAGAGTGGCGAGCATAAAGATATCGGCTCCCCTTTCCGCGAAATGACCCCGGAAGAGAAAAAAATCATGCAGGAAGTGCTTGATAATGTCCATCAACAATTCATTCAGGCCGTGGCGGATGGTAGGAAACTGGATCGAGCGAAAGTGGTTGAAATTGCAGATGGTCGAATCCTGACCGGGGAACAGGCTAAGAATTTGGGTCTGGTTGACCAGATGGGAAATCTTCAGGATACGATCGAGATCACTGCCAAGATGGTAGGGATCTCCGGGAAGCCGAACGTTCTCTATCCTAAAAAGAGACTTTCCATTTGGGAACTTTTGATGAGAGATATGGCTTCTGCAATCATCGATGTGTTGAATGAGAAGGGGTATGATTTGAACTCCACCCTACAGGTCAAGTAAGGCTAATTTTTAAAACAAACGCATTGAATCCGTTTACATCGTCATGGCGAGTGATCCCGCCTTACCGGGAGAGCTCGCCATGACAGGTTATTTAATGGGTTGTATTAATTCTGCAATTTTTTTCATATCCTCCCAGACCTCTCTCTTTCGTTCAGGATTCCTCAGCAAAAAGGCGGGATGATACGTAGGGATCACCTTGATTCCTTCGAGATCAAAGACCTTCCCACGGAGAGCTGTGATCTTGGTGTCGGTCTTAAGTAGAGTTTGAGCAGAGAAAGACCCTAAGGCACAAATGATTTTCGGTTGAACTACGGTAATCTGCTTTACCAGAAAGGGATTGCAGCTCTGGATCTCATCAGGCTGCGGGTTTCGATTTTGCGGAGGCCGGCATTTAACGATGTTGGTGATATAAACCTCTTCTCTTGGAAGGTTGATCGATTGAAGTATTTTCGTCAATAGCTGGCCAGCCTTCCCCACGAAAGGTCTTCCCTGAACGTCTTCATCATATCCAGGGGCTTCCCCGATAAGCATCAAGCTTGCTTCTTTATTGCCCTCGCCAAACACAATCGTCCGCCTTGTTCGGTGAAGCTTGCATCTCTCACAATCCCCTAATTCTTTTCGCACGCGTGCCAAGGTTAGAATTCCTGATGGAATCGGCTTTTCAGAGTTATTTTCTGAAGCAGGCAAGAAGGAGATGCCCATTTCCTTAAGATATCCGAGATACGATCTAAGATCGCAAATGATCTCATTTACCTTCTTGTCCATGAGAATTCACTCCGCTGGCAGAGTATAGATAGCCTGTCTCACCTCCCTTGTCAAGGACTTCAATCGTCTCATAATCCGTAATGAAAATCGTAGGGCCTGAGAAGGCTGCGGCTACTGTTTTGCGTGATCTGCATGATGGGGATCAATGGTCAGTTGCCAATCAGGTTGATCAGGGTTTTGGAGTCTCTGTACCCCACGATCACCCTGCCGTCAGGGAGGATCAAAACAGGCAGGCTCGAGATGCCCAGTTTTTCAGCCAGCTTTATATTCTCATCAATAGCCGGCGTTTCGCATTTGGGCTTGGGCAGGGGTTTTTTGTCAAAAGCCTCCTCAAGAAGCGCCAGCGAATTCTCACAAGCAATGGCCTTCGATTTTTCATAGGCCTCGGGATGAATCTTCAGCGGAAAAAGCTTAATGTAAAAGGCGATATCCTTCCTTTCCTCAACAATCTTCTTCATCTCCAGATGAAGTCTTGCGCAGTACGGTCAGTCGGGGTCGTGAAAAGAAATAATCTTGATCCTGGCGTTTCGATCACCCAGGACAAGGGCATTGTCAAGGGGAATTTGTGACACATCAATTTTGTTAAGTTCTGCGACCCTTTCCTGGGTGAGATTTTTTCTTTCCCTTATAGATATCAGCGATCCCATGAAGAAATGCTTCTTGGCAAAATCAACATAGATCAATCCTTTTCTGCCGCCAGACTCGAAGTATACCTCCCAAAGTCCTTTCGAGGGGCTCAATTTCACGTTGATTATTCTTATGTCCGGGATAACTCCTTTGAGAAGATCTCCCGCCTCATCACTGCTTAATGTATGACATTTAGAACAATCTTGGCCCTTCCCTTCAAAGCAGAAGGAAGGGGTTGAAGGCAAGAGGGAAAATAGCAACAGGAACGCGAGGAATGATGTTTTGGACATGTTTCTTTTTAGCATAGTATCTCCCTGTTTTCAATAGGAAAGAAGATTTCAAGCAGGCCCCTTATCCTCTTCTATTTTTTGTCGGTGTAGAGAAGTATATCGGAGAATAGCGCCTTCAAAAATGATTTGCCAACAAGTGACAAACATGGTAATAAAGAGTACCAGGTAGAAGATTTTTGAGGATCCTGTAAAATGCGAGAAACATGTCAGGGTTGAGGTAGCGAAGGAAAGGAATGGATAATATAGGGCCTCGCATTGCAAACTATTTGGTGAAAAGAGGATTGATTCAAAAAGAGGATTTAGAGAAGGTTTTGCTTCCAAATCAACCCACAGCAGACCTCCCTATTGAAGAGCAACTTGTCAACGCGGGACTTCTCAGCCGGGAACAATTCCGTTCAGTCGCAGAAGAGTTTTTTGGAACCCCTTTTGCGTCCCAGGACGATTTTCCGAAGGAACCCGTTTTATTCGACCATCTCTCTATCCAATTCATGAAAGAGTCAAAATTTATCCCCTCCCGCTTAACAGATAAAGCGTTGACGGTTATCATGAGCAACCCCCTCGACTTTTATACGATCGACGCCATCCGCTTGGCGACCAGCAACGAGGTTCATGTGCTTGCAGGCCGGGAGAATGAAATCTTAGAGGCCATCGAGCGGTCTTACGGGGAAGGGGCGACGTCGATGGAGAAGATTATTGAGGACACGGAGACTGTACCAGAATATCGGGGAGAGGATGAGGAGAATGTCGACCACCTGCGGGATATGGCCTCCGAAGGCCCCGTGATCCGGCTTGTCAACCTGATCATTACCCGGGCGATTGAATTGCGGGCCAGTGACATCCACTTCGAGCCTTTTGAGGACCAGTTTAGGGTCCGATATCGAATTGACGGGGTGCTTCACGATGTGGAATCCCCTCCCAAACGGCTCCAGGCAGCCATCGCCTCCCGCGTTAAGATCATGGCCAAATTGAATATCGCAGAAAGACGTCTTCCTCAGGACGGACGGATCATGCTCCGGGTGAAAGGAAAGGAGATCGATTTCAGGGTCTCATCGATTCCAACGATTCATGGGGAGAGCATCGTCTTACGAATTTTGGATAAGAGCAGCATCGTCCTTGATATTGAGACCTTAGGCTTTCCGGAAGACACTTTGGGGGGGTTCGCAGACCTTATCCAGAGACCTCACGGGATCATTCTCGTCACGGGTCCCACGGGAAGCGGAAAGACGACCACCCTTTACTGTGCCCTGGAGAAGATCAACTCCCCTGACAAGAAGATCATCACCGTAGAAGACCCGGTGGAATATCAATTGAAGGGGATCAATCAAATTCAGGTGAAGCCTGCGATCGGACTCACCTTCGCCAATTCCTTAAGATCGATTGTTCGCCAGGATCCGGATGTAATCCTCATCGGTGAGATTCGGGATGCCGAGACGGCTGAAATCGCCATTCATTCGGCCTTGACCGGTCACCTGGTCCTCACCACGCTCCATACGAATGATGCCCCCAGCGCGATTACACGACTCATCGATATGGGAACGGAAGACTACCTCCTCTCTTCCACCGTCATCGGAATATTGGCGCAGCGATTGGTGAGGGTCGCCTGTCCTTTCTGCCAGGAACCTTATTCCCCTTCGCCTGTCATTCTGAAAGAGATGAAACTCAATAGCTCGGACCTTTCGGGTCTCAAGATTTCAGAAGTAAAGGGTTGCGAAAAATGTTCTAACACGGGGTACTGGGGGCGGACGGGAATATATGAATTTCTTAAGATGACCGACGATATCCAGAAGCTTATTCTCGGGAAGAAAGATTCGAATATCATCAAGGAAGCGGCCCGAAAGAATGGCTTGAGAACGCTGAGAGAGGACGGATGGTTAAAGGTGAAGCAGGGGATCACCACTATTTCTGAAGTTTTGCGCGTCACCCAGGAGGAAGTGCTTTAACCGTATGGCTGAGTATCTCTACAAAGCGACCACCCTGAGCGGGCAGACCGTGGAAGGGGCAATGGATGGGAAAGATGAGGAGACCATCATCCACAGCCTCCATCAATTAGGGTATATCCCCATCCGAATCGTCTCCCATCAGGAACAGGAGACGGGCTTTCGCCTGCCCTCTTTTTTGCGACAGCGCGTCGGCGTTAAAAACCTGCTCGCTTTCACCCAGGAGCTTTCAACGCTCATCTCAGCAGGTTTGCCCCTTGACAGGAGCCTCAACATCTTGGGAACGGTGACAGAGAATGATACGTTGAGAGAAGCGGTGAAGGATGTGCTGAGAAGAGTGGAAGGGGGGAATTCATTGGCCGAGGCCTTGGGAAACCATCCTCGCATCTTTCCCAAGCTTTATGTCAATATGGTCAAGGCGGGAGAGTCGGGAGGCTTCTTGGAGACGATCCTGTCCCGATTGGCGCAATATCTTCAAGGCACGAAAGAGATCAGGGACCACTTGATTTCTGTGATGATCTATCCCCTGATATTGATCCTTGTCACGGGGATCTCCATCACCGTTCTGGTTACTTTTGTGATACCGAGATTTGCAAGGATATTTTCCGATATTAAACAGACCATCCCGCTGCCGACGCAGATTGTCCTTACCTTCAGCCAGTTGGTAAGGGATTACTGGTGGGCCGGCGTGGGAGCGGCGGCGTTGATTTACTTCGGACTGAAAGCGTATAAAAAAGATGAAGAGAGAAGATGGAGGTGGGACCGGTCCAAATTGAGATGGATCGTTGTGGGAGATCTCATCAAGAAGGTGGAGGTGGCACGGTTTGCAAGGACACTGGGAACCTTGCTGCAGAGCGGTGTCTCCATTCTACCCGCCTTTAATCTCGTCAAAGAGATTTCACAGAACCTGGCGATTTCGAGGTCGATCGCTCATATTCAGGATCGGCTAAGAGAAGGCAAGGGGATCTCGAAATCCATGGAAGAAACGGGTGTCTTCCCTCCTCTCGCCATCCATATGATCAACGTGGGGGAAGAGACCGGCACCCTCGACCAGATGCTGATCAAAGTTGCGGAAGCTTACGAGGAGAGTGTCCGGACGGCCGTGAAGCGGTTCGTCTCCTTGTTGGAGCCCCTGATCATCCTGGTGATGGGAGGGGTCATTCTATTCATTGTGGTCTCGATACTCTGGGCCATAATCAGTGTGAACGATCTTCCTATTTAATCTCTATCAAAGGAGAAGAGAAGATGAGGCACGGTGCTAAACAAAGAGAACGAGGTTTCACTCTCTTTGAGCTCCTTGTGGTGATCACTATCCTCGGCTTGCTGGCTGCCTTAGTGGCGCCAAAATTTTTTGGTAAGGTCAGCGAAGCAAAGCAGAAGACCGCCAAAGCGCAGATTGAGATGTTCGGCACTGCCCTCGATACATTCCGGCTCGATGTGGGCAGATACCCGACGATGGAAGAAGGACTGAAGGCCCTTCGGGAGAAACCTTCCGGAGCGGAGGGATGGCAGGGTCCCTATCTTCCCAAGGAGATTCCGGTTGACCCATGGAGAAGGCCTTATGTCTATAAATGCCCGGGTGAACATGGCGATTACGATCTCATCTCCTATGGCCTCGATGGTGTAGAAGGGGGTGAGGGAGAAAATCAGGATATCGTTAATTGGAAGGACATCGGCAGATGAAGAACAAGGGTTTTTCATTGCTGGAGTTGATTGTCGTTATGACCATCCTTGCTCTGTCCGTTGCTTTAGTGACGTCCTCTTTGTCAAATCTGTCGAGGACGATCGAGTTAAAAGCAGCTGCTAAGAAGGTTTCAGGAATCCTTCGTTACTATCGGAGCGAAGCGGTTAACAAAGGATTGGTCTATCAGGTCCTTTTTGATTCCGAATCGAGGGCAGTGAAGGTTCAATCGGTCTCAATCATGGAGCCAGCTTTTGAAAAGGGGGAGGATGAGAAAAAGGAGGAAGAAGCTCCCAAGACCCTTTATGGACTCCCTAACGGTGTTCAAATGAAAGAGCTCGATTTTACTTCTCCTCAGTACCCTTGCGACCTCCCGGCGATTGAGTTCTATCCCAACGGAGGATCCAACGGAGGCTCGGTCCT
>JBAVGF010000411.1:0-11079 GCA_049684675.1 Thermodesulfobacteriota bacterium
GTGGTAGACCTTCTTGACTACCCTCTCCATGGCGGCAATATTGGAGAGATCAATAGCCTCTCCCACGATTGCCTTATTGCAGAGAGCCGTTATCTCTTGTTTCAATCGATCCTGCTCATAAGCGTCATCTATCTTAGAAAGGATGGAGGAGAACAAGGGACCTTCGTTTCGAAAGGTAAGATAGAAAATAGAACCTTCTTTGCCGACCTCCTCTCGGCCCGCGACTTGAGAAAATCTTTCTCCCGCCGTCAAAGAATCCGGGTTGACAAAACGATAAATCTCCAGTGCCTCCTCAAAATCAGGAAATCCATAATCCGCCAATCGGCCATTCCTTAGATGGTATCCTGTCTCCTCAAGCTCCGATTCGAATTCCACGATCAGAGAATCCATCAACCTCTGATAACTGTTATTGTCCGCCCGGTAAAGAATTTGCAGAAAGGGCTCGAAAACCTCTCTGGTCCTCTTCCCTCTGAAATGAACGAAGTGATATTGATCTAAAGTGAAAAGAGGGATTCTGTCCATTCCTTCCACGTGCTCCCCGTCCATAGTTGTGGCATGAAGGAATTTTTTCAGAAGAAGGGCGATGAACTCAATATCCGTAGATTGAATGAACTGGCTGACTTTCTTTTCGCCCGATTCAAGGAGAATCTCCATCCAGTGAAGGACTTTTCCCGGGTCTAATTGATCTCTTTTCCAGAAATCGAGGTCGAGAAGATACTGGAATTGTTCCGGAGTGGTGAGCGAAATCAGATCGAGACAATCCTTCTCCCCAACTTCCTTCACGGTTAAGAAAACCTCCAGTTCCGGAAGCTCTTGAATCAACCGTTCCGGATGTTCTGAAAGGAATAAATAATGGAGTCGCTCTTTACCACGAGCCCGCAGGACAATATCCAGTTGGTTTTTAACAGAGAGAGAATTGAAGACCCTTCCGGCCTCCTTCGGGTCTTCGGGTAAGGTTAGGAGAGAGGGATCACCCATTTAAGAACCCTTTATGGATCAGGACCAGTTAATCCCCCATCCCCTCCATCCCCCCCTCTGAGACTGCGCGGCAATGGTAACTACGCAGAAAGGAGAGTCCTCACATACGGAGAGAATGCGAGACGGACAAGGGGCAGGCGATTGGCTGAGGAAGCTTTAGAGTGGAACCTGTTATCATGTAAATTCATACGCATATACTCCATGCAGACAATATTTCCGATGACAAGAATGATTGACCATCCCTTTAAAAAACCCGCAATTCTAAAGCTTCCGAAGCTGGTCACCCGCCCCTCACTGCGATGACAACACAATCCCTCTGGAGAGAAACGAAGTGACGGGCCCTCATTAATAAGCCGGAGGCATGGGCGGGCCAGCCGCTTCTTTCTTGGGTTTCTCAGCCACGACGGCCTCTGTGGTGATCAGCAGAGAAGCGACACTGGCAGCATTCTGCAGGGCGAATCTCACGACCTTTGTCGGATCGATGATTCCGGCCTCGATCATATCCGTATATTCTTCCTTATCCGCATCAAAGCCGAACGCGCCCTTTTCGTGTCTTACCCTCTCCGCTACCACTGACCCTTCCTGGCCGGCATTTTGAACAATCTGACGGATGGGTTCTTCGAGGGCCCTAATAATAATATCAACGCCTGTCTGTCGATCTCCTTCCAGTTTAATTTTCTTCAAGGCGGGTAAACATCTTAGATAAGCCACCCCCCCGCCGGGAACAATTCCCTCTTCTACGGCGGCTCGTGTAGCATGGAGCGCGTCTTCCACCCGCGCCTTCTTCTCCTTCATTTCCGTCTCGGTGGCTGCCCCCACTTTAATGACAGCCACCCCTCCTGCGAGCTTTGCCAATCTTTCTTGAAGTTTCTCTTTGTCGTAATCCGAAGTGGTCTCTTCGATCTGGACACGAATCTGTTTGATCCGGCCTTCGATAGCAGAGGCAGACCCTGCCCCTTCAACAATCGTGGTATTATCTTTGTCAATGACCACTTTCTTCGCCCGGCCCAGATCCTCCATCTTCATCTTTTCGAGCTTGATTCCCACATCCTCCATGATGGCCTTGCCGCCGGTCAGGATCGCGATATCTTCGAGCATTGCCTTCCTCCGGTCGCCGAAGCCAGGGGCCTTGACCGCCGCGCATTTTAGTGTCCCCCGAAGTTTATTGACCACCAAGGTGGCTAACGCCTCCCCTTCTACATCCTCGGAGATGATGAGAAACGGGCTTCCTGTCTTGGCAATCTGCTCCAGGATAGGAAGCAGCTCTTTCATATTGGAGAGCTTCTTTTCATAAAGCAGAATGAAAGGGTCATCGAGCACAGCGACCATCTTTTCGGGATCGGTAACGAAATAGGGTGAGATATACCCTCGATCGAATTGCATCCCTTCGACGACCTCGAGGGTGGTCTCTATCGCCTTGGCCTCCTCTACCGTGATCACACCCTCTTTCCCGACCTTATTCATCGCTTCGGCAATAATATCGCCAATGGTCCGGTCGTTATTGGCGGAGATCGTACCCACCTGGGCAATCTCTTTCTGTTCCTTGACGGGTTTGGACAGTTTTTTCAGCTCTTTGACAACCTCTTCCACGGCCATGTCAATTCCCCTTTTTACATCCATGGGGTTGATTCCCGCAGCCACCACTTTGTATCCTTCCCGATAGATGGCCTGGGCTAAGAGTGTGGCGGTGGTGGTTCCATCCCCGGCTGTATCCGAGGTTTTGCTGGCCACTTCTTTTACCATTTTTGCGCCCATGTTCTGGAAATGATCTTCGAGATCAATCTCCTTGGCAACGGTCACGCCGTCCTTTGTGACCACTGGAGAGCCAAAGGACCTCTCCAGCACCACATTTCTGCCCTTGGGTCCCAGGGTCACTTTGACCGCATCGGCCAGAATATTGACGCCTTCCAAAATTGCACTTCTTGCCTCCTGATCGAATTTCAATTCTTTTGCCATGAACACCTCCTCCTTTCTGATCTATCATTCAATGATGGCGAAGATATCATCCTCTTTCATCATGAGATATTCTTCTCCATCGATCTTTACCTCGGTCCCTGCGTACTTTGCGAAGAGGACCCGATCGCCTTTTTTGATCCCGAGGGGGATCTTGGTTCCATCCTTCTTGATCCTTCCTGCTCCGACAGCGATCACCTTTCCCTCAATAGGCTTTTCCTTGGCCGTATCGGGGATAATGATCCCTCCCTTCGTCTTCTCTTCCTCCTCCAATCTCTGGATAATGAGCCGATCGTGAAGTGGCCTCACCTTCATAAAGATAAACCTCCCTTCTGTTAAAATTTATTGAAAAAGGTAATCATCAAACCATCGATTGTCAACCCTTCGGCCCCCAACATCGGCTTGGGCTCAGGCCGAAGGCTCAGCCTGCCCGCCGCAGGCAGGCGTTGACCCTGAGCGCCCCATTCTCCCTACTATAAGGGGCAGAGTTTGGCATGGTCGAAGGGTCAAGCTTTTGATCTGTAATCAAATGGTTATCAAGGATGCGACAAAATTTCCTTGACTTTTTGTGTGGAATCCCTTTATGAAAAGCTATGGAATTTCAATACCCTTTCATCACAACGGGAATCGGGTCCTTCCCTCATCAGGATGAGAAGGAGGTCTTCGGACTCATCTTCAAAGACTTCCCCGAAATCCCATTCTGGCCCCAACTCCCAAAACGGTCTTTTCTGGAAGGAATGGTCGTTCAATACTCTGAGGGATTTCCCTCCTTAAGATGGAATGAAAAGGAACAAAGGGTCTGGATAGAGACGTCTCAGGGATTTGAGAAAGAAATCGAGAAATTTTACCAGCGTTTCGAGGAGGACGATCTCGACCCTTTTCAAATCACGGAGGACTTTGCAACGGGACTCCGGATCTTAAAAGACCTCTCGTCAGAGGACCACCGAAAGAAGATAAAATATATCAAAGGCCAGGTCACAGGGCCTATCACCTTTGGTCTCGCCTTAGCCGATCAGGAGCAGAAACCTATCTTTTACGACCCATCTTTAAGAGACATCCTCGTCAAACACCTTTCATTGAAAGCCCGATGGTTGGAAAAGAAGTATAATGAGATTTTCCCCGGCATCCCAACGATAATCCTTTTCGACGAACCCTCCCTCTCCTCATTCGGTTCCGCCTTCTCAGGCCTGAATCGCGAGGATGTTGTTCGTTCTCTGAATGAATGTTTCGACGCTGTGAAAGGACTAAAGGGGACCCATTGCTGTGGAAATACGGACTGGAGTGTGCTTCTTTCGACGCACCTCGATATCCTTAGTTTCGATGCTTATGATTATCTGGAGACGCTCTCCCTTTATCCAAAAGACCTAAAAGCATTCTTAGAAAGAGGAGGCATCCTGGCTTGGGGCATCGTTCCGACGAGTGAAGCTGTTCTGAAGGAAGATGCCCAAAGTCTGGTCAAGCGTTTCAAAGAAGGAGTGGAAAGGCTTTCAAAAAAAGGAATTGACCCAATCCTTCTTCAAAGAGCCATCATCACCCCCAGTTGTGGAACTGCGTCACTTCCTATTCCTTTGGCTGAAAAGGTTTGTGAGTTGACAGCAGAAGTGTCCAAAAAGCTGCGGGAGAAATAAATCCAGGCGTGAAGCGCAAGCGGTTTAAACGCTACGCTCTGTGCTCTTTTTAATCTTAAATTTCGCAATCGACAATCTGCATTCGGCAATTGAAGCGGCCAAGCCCAGAGCCGGAAACCCTTCTACTTCGGCTTGATCCAGCCCTCGAGTACGAAGAAATCCGCAAGACGTTTCGTGACTTTCTTGGCGGTGCGACGGGCGTCCGCCTTGACGGAAGCTTGGGTTTCCAGCGCTCCGCTCGCCGCCCCCCCTACGGCCGCCCCGGTAGCACTGAGGACGCCGACAGCGGCGCCCGCCCCCATCGTCGCTCCAAGGCCGGGCTTTTTAGAGCTCTCGGCCCTCGTCTCGAACTCTTCCACGAGGATTTCTGACCTTCCCTTCTTCATGTAGACCTGGACAAGGGTGCTCACCTCGCTTCCTCCAACGCCGAAACCGATCACCATGCGAAGGGTCCGGCTCCCCTCATCGATTGATACGAATTGTCCTTCGATGGCAAGCGTCTTGCCGGGGAGTCTCTCGCCCCGCTTCGCGCGCTCGGCCCGAAACCCCAGCTCGCCAAGGTCTTTGACGAGTTCCGTGGCCAGGCGGTCGGCCACTTCACGGCCGACCTTCAACTGCTCTTCCGTCTGAGAGCGCTTGTCAACGTCATGGAGCAGGTGCGAAACTCGCAAGCTACTTAGTTTGACGTCTTTCGGCGATACAGCGAAGTCATAGACGAGAATTCGCTCGGGCTTCGGGAGCGGCCGATCACCCCTGTACCTTCTGACCAAACGCACCTCGGTCGATGCGCATCCTGCAAGAATCGCGAGAAGGACCAGCCAGATACTGGCAAAAGCCAGAGTCGCCCCCGACCGCATTTTGCGTCTCCCCGGGTCAGAGTGCGCGTTCTGTCTTTTGTCTATCATTTCCTCTATATAATGAATCGTCGGAATCTCCCTCCCTCTTCTTTACATTGTGGTGTAGAGATGGGTTGTTTAGCAAATGGCTATGGGCCTATCAATACCCTCCACGAGATCCGGAGGTATCCCATCCTCACTCTTTTCTCAAATTTTATCGAGGAATTTCTTTTCCGTATATAGGGTGAATCCCGTATTTTTTGCCGCAAAGAGACCCATTTTTGAACCAGGAAGGTTTTTTTCGGATTTTAAGGAGCTGATGAACTCAAAAATCGCCTAAATGGTGCTATTGGGTCTTAATTACCCTCGGCTATCATTCATCCAAATTTGGATTTTCAGATATTTTTGAATCGGGCTTTTGAGCAACAGCCCGTAAAGGTTTGACCCGATCCATTCTTTCGTGGAACGTGTCAATTCTGGACTTCAGCAAGAAGTCGATATTGAGTTATGCTGATCCTGATTGCAATGCAACTTTTTACCATGGTCATAAAGAGAATTTGTGATAATCTAAATAAAGGAGGATACAAGCATTGACAGCTGATCTGTTGCAGGCATTGGAGGCTTCGGATGCAACCCAAGCTACCGGACTATTCATGGAAAAAATCGCGAAGGGGGGCGACGCCTGGGAGATCCACTTGTCCCTATTTCCTTTGGTCCAGCGAGTGTTGAATCCGCCTTTCATCAACCCTCACCTTCCCAAAATGTATCGCATTTACCGGGAACTGATACCCTATCTAAAAAAAGATGAGATCCCGGCGTTAATTCGTCTTGAAGTAAACGAGTACACCAGAAGGCCTAAGCTTGAAAAGCTCCCGAAGGCGAGTCTCTTAACTTCTTCTGTTTCCTTCAACGATGTCGAGTCTGCCATTCGTGAACAGAATTGGGAGAAGGCCACCGTATCGATGGCTACTTTCCACGCCCAGGCAGGAGGAACAGAGTTGGCCCGTCGACTTTTGCTCCTCGGGAGTGCATATCTCAACCATTCATTAGGCCATTCGGTCTCCTGTACGGCCTTTATTCTCCTGGAGATACTGGAGCGTACGGATCAGGACCCCTGGCCAGCTTTGGCAACCTTAGCTGACTACTTCTGCAAGGGTGGATTTTATGCCACTCCTGCCTTAAGGAAAACCCCTGCACTTCCTTCGAATGAGATCTTCGACCAACACTTACTCAGGGCAACCAGTGGCCGCGGCATTGAAAATTTGCACCATACGATTACCATTTACGCCATGGAGCGGGTGCGCCACCTTTTCGCCAAAGAGGAATACAATCACATGATCGGTGCATGGATTGGTTTTATGGGAGATAAGAAATCAAAGCTGGCGGTTCTGAATAGTTCCAAAGTGGAACCATCGACTGGCTACACTCGTTTCTATGAAACCTTTTCCAGGCTTGAGGCGAAACCCGTCGTCGCATCTTTTGGTGAAATGATCGCCTCACCAGAAGGGCGAGGGAGGTTAGGACGGTTTCTCATTAAGGGTCTGTGTGACCATTACCGGGGTAATTACAATCCGCATTATCTCACAGGCCTCGGTTCAGCCCTCTGGGTGGCGGATCAGTATTGGAAGCAACCTTCTATCGTTATGAATGCCTTCTATCAATATGTAGATTTTTTGTTCGACAGCCTGAAGTTCGAGGATTAGAATGGGGTGAGCCTCTGCGGCAAATTCGAATGTTAGCGATTACGGAGTGAAATCTGCATATCAAAGGCGGGGCCGAATGACCCTGCCTTTGATATTTGACACGTGAATGAGGTATCAAACGCTATCCAAGTCAAAAGTGGTTTTTTCAGACGGCAAAGGTATGATAAAAACTGGTTTTCGAGTTCGATGCAATACCGCATTCGAGACACTCCCAAGAAAGGTATGGGCCAAAAATCCCTTTCCGTGGGTTCCAAGGACGATCACATCGCAACCTTCTTCATTTGCAGCATTCAAGATTTCCTCTGGGGGATGGCCACGGGGGACGAGAACTTTGGATACAAGTTCAACGCATGGAGGGCCAATTTGAGCCTCTGCCTTTTTGCAAAATCCCTGAAGGTGTTTTTTGAGCTCTTCAACAGTCTCCTCCTGCTGTTTCCGTTCCATCTCAACCGTGATGCCCGAATAAACTTCTGCATAAGGAGGAATGGGTTCAATGACATGTAAGATGACAATCTTTGCATCATGCCTTCTTGCCATATCGGTTGCAAATAGGAATGCGTAAGAAGAGTTTTTACTGAGATCGGTGGCATAAAGAATCTTCTTAATTTGTGGAATCATTTCTTTCCTCCCTTCCTTCTCACTTACATTCTCCTTAAAGAATGTTGGAGAAGAACTTCTTTTCAGGCCAAAGAAATAAATGCCGTCGCCTCTTGAGGACTACTAATCTCGGAGAACCATTTGCAACGCCTAACAGCCGCAAACCCCACCGCAGCAAAGTGGACCAAAATCAAATTCACAAGAGGGTTCATGCCAACAACAATCATACAAAGCAGGAGCAGCGGTCTAACACCCCCTCTCAACATCAATTTAATAACTAAACTTAAAAATTCAAGGTCAAAAGACACAGGAAATTCATAGAATTACTTAAATTTAGGGGTTAGCAATGGAAGAGAAAAACATAAAGAAACGAGCCAGAGCGATTTTCCTATTTCAAGCCGAAATTGGCATATTGTGTTACAATAAATTGCACAATGAAGTTGGATAGAGCCTTTTAGGCATATAGCGCGTACCCGCAAGAACTCTAAAGGACTTCTTTGCGGGGTTTTTTATAGCCAGGTCAAAGCCGATTTGGAGGTTAAGATGGCGATTACAAGTCAGGGCGACCGGAGGAAAAGTGATAGAAGGGAGAGTAACCGTAGAGAAGGTGATAAAAAAATCATCAAAATTGAGGGGGAAGGGGGCAAAGAACAGGAGATGACCGTCCGCCACGAAGCTGTCCCCAAAAAGAAAGCAAGGCCGGTGTGGAGTGGGATTGAAGAATTTACATGGGAATGGAGCGAAACTTTTGTAACAAAGAAAAGGGGAAAAAATCGAAAAAGAGGAAAATGATCATGAACATTTAGATAGGAAACTTATTACCTGTCCTGAACGAGACTTAATCTGTATCTTATAGACTCATCTTAGAAACATTTCAATTTTAAAAAAACTAAAACAGCTCCACCTATTGCGCCAAAAAATCCTGCACCCCAATTTGCCGTGGCGTTCGTATCTTTTCTGGAGAAGAAGACATGGGGGTCGTATGCGCTTGGCAACATACCTTGCCGGCCAGGCAGGCGGGTGACCTCCTCACCCTCGTCGCCCAGTTTTTTCGGTACTCTTAAAATCGTTTTCCTGCTCAGAGACAGGCTACCAGCGATCGCGGCCGCCGCCACGACCGCCACCAAAACCACCCCCGGATCGGCCGCCCGAGCGAGGACTCTTTTCCTGCGCCTCGTTAACCTTAATGGTCTTGCCGTCAAGGCTTGTTCCATCCATCTTGGAAATCGCTGATTTGGCATCCTCATCCTGAGCGAAGGTTACGAAGCCGAAACCTCGGGAGCGCCCCGTACCCCGGTCTGTGATGACCTTGGCTTCGGTGATTTCCCCGTGAGCCGCAAACGCCTGGCGTAGACCTTCATCCGTCGTGTCCCAGCTCAGTCCCCCAACAAATAGTTTTTTAGCCATATCTTTAACCTCTCCTTTTCTGCGTTGGTTTGTCCAACGCCGTTTGATGGGTAGCACCCACTCTTCAGCGGTTGCTCCATTTGATTCATTTTGTTTTGTGCAACGCCAGAACCGTTTAGGAGGATAGACACCAGTAAATCCTCTCATCCCGTCTGGCTCTGCCGAAAGCCCTGAGCCATGCGGGTTGAGTCTTGCCCAGGAGTCACGGTCAACCGATTGCATTAACCTTGCCGACTCATGATGAAAACACCCTCGACCTTACCGGAGGAGAGACTCTCTTGTGTTCGTGGTAAGAGAAAATAGAAAGGCTTATCCTTGGAAAGGCGTATCGAGTTAGGGCCCGGCTCACTTTTTTCTTGCTCGACCTCTACAACTTTTTAAAACCATAGCATAAAAAGGCAAAGGATTTCAACACCATTTGTGGAACACCAAAGGATGCTTCCAGAATAAAGATCGAGTGGAAAATACACCTATTTTCAAAACTAACCAGGCGCTTCTTCGAGGATAAGATCATCCTTTATTTGGATACAGCCGATCAGGCTCTGGGCCGCAGGGCACGAAGTCAAGCAAGAGGAAAAGGCTTCCCTCGCGCCCTTCCACTGGCCATATACACTCAGTGGGTATGATGTTCCTCTTCAGCTTTGTCCGCCTCGGCCTTGGTCTTGTGCACCGTGCCGTCAGGGTGGTTTGGCGGTGAATATATAGTGTACAGCTTCAACCGTCCCTTCCCGGTGTTTATCACGTTGTGGAAGGTTCCTGCTGGGACAATAACCGCCTCGCCATCATGGACAACATGCTCCTCTTTTTCATTGAAGATGAATTTTGCCTCGCCTTGCTCAATCCTGAAGAACTGGTCTACGTCATGGTGGACCTCGTCTCCAATTTCCTCTCCTCGTTGAAGGCACATGACAACCAGTTGAGCATTCTTAGCAGTGAACAATACCTGTCTGAAATAATTGTTCTTCAATGTCTGCTTCTCGATGTTTCCAACATAGCCTGTCATTCTGGCACCTCCTTCTTTGATTAAGCAAACTTTGTTAATAAACGTCTTTACCCTGGGTCTACGATCTCCATCAAACGAATGGACCCATTAGACTACAACCTCTGCCGAGCGAGGGCCTCAGTTTCGATTGTAGTGTATTAAATCGGGGATATCCAGTCCTTTTAAAATTTGCAGTCCCATAACGGGGTTTAGTCTCTCTCTCCGTTTTTCATTAAATTTCTCTTAAAAAATTTTGTTCTGAAAGGCTTTTTCTGACTAATCCACAACGGGGTGTTGAATAGTTGTGGAATCGAACTCGCTCCCTATTGAAGGAGGCCATCTTCACAATTTTGCCTAAAAATTAGGCACACCTAACTCTTGAAATGAATATGTAAATCTAAATTTTTGAAGTTCAAGCAACAAACGACCCTACTTTGAGTTTAATAATTATTAGCCCATCTTTCTTCAGCTGGAAAAACGCCCTGGCTACAACTGTTTGGTTAACACCAAAGATTTGGGCGAATTCCTCTCGCCGTAACCTCTGCCCCTCGTTCAGTTTGCCGGAGAGGATCATCTGCTTCAGCTGTGCATAGACTTCATCTGAAGATTGGAATCTGCTCAATTTCTTCGGAAAGATTTCTTTCAGGACTTTATCAGGTATTCTATTTTTCATCCTAAGTATCTTTTGGTTTCTCTTTTCCCTCATAGAGTCATTAGTGGGTGACAGCAGCTATGATTTGGGTAAATACCACATTAGTCTTTCGTGTCTCTCCATCTCGAATATACTCAGCATAACATTCCACCCTATGTGAGCCAACGTTAATACCCGGAAGGTGCACTTGGAAGGCTGTCTTCGTTCCTAAGGTTACATACCAAACATAAATAGAAGCGTCAACGAGAATTATTGATTACCATTTGGAAGAGCGTATCGAAGGAAAAAAACCAAAAATCGCTCTTTCAGGAAGTACCAAACGATTTTTCTTTTTTGTAATTTT
>JBAVGF010000412.1:0-10253 GCA_049684675.1 Thermodesulfobacteriota bacterium
GTGACCTCATGCCCTTTAAGGATGAGGTCCCCTGCCAGGGTCAAACCTGCCGGTCCTGATCCCACGACCGCCACTTTCTTCCCAGTCGCCGGAGTTTTTTCAGGAATGGAGACCTCTCCTTTTGTCCTCTCCCAATCCGCAGCAAACCGTTCCAATCTGCCGACGGCAACGGGTTGGTCCTTCTTCCCAACGACACACACCTTTTCACACTGGTCCTCTTGAGGGCAGACGCGGCCACAAACGGCAGGGAGACTGTTCCGCTCCTTCAATTTCCGCGCCGCACCGGCAAAATCCCCCTCTTTGATAAGTTTGACAAAGGCCGGGATCTCGACTTCTACCGGGCATCCCTCAATGCATTTCGGCTTCTTGCACTGAAGGCAGCGGCTCGCTTCCAACTGGGCCAATTCGGGCGTGTATCCAAAAGGAACCTCATCAAAATTCCTCGCCCTCACCCTAGGTTCCTGCTCGGGCATCTTCTGCCTTGGGACTTTTGTTTTCTCTTTTTTCTCCTTTTCTTCCACCATCTCAAACCCCCTTATCTTCCTTCCGCCGTAAACTGTTCCATGGACACCTTCTCCTCCGTGAGATAGGCCCTTTGCCTTTTCACCAATTCATCATAGTCGACTTCGTGGCCGTCAAATTCCGGGCCATCCACACAGCAAAATTTCGTCTTGCCGCCCACCGTGACCCGGCAGGCTCCGCACATCCCCGTAGCATCCACCATGATGGGATTCAAGCTGACCATCGTCTTGACACCATATTCCTTTGTCAATTTGCACAAAAACTTCATCATGGGCACAGGGCCAATCCCCACGATCAACTTCACGTCTTTCTGCTGATCTAAAATTTTGCGAAGGACATCGGTCACAAATCCATGATGACCATAACTCCCGTCATCCGTCGTCACCCTCAAATCGTGGCTCGCTGCCTTCATTTCATCCTCTAAGATCAGAAGGTCTTTCGTTCGTGCGCCAATGATGGCAATCACATTGTTTCCCGCCTCTTTGTAGGCTTTGGTAATCGGGTACATGACGGCAACTCCTGTTCCCCCTCCCACGCAGATCACCGTCCCAATTTTTTCGATATGGGTCGGCTTTCCCAGCGGCCCGATGATATCTCGGATGGAATCGCCCACTTGGAGGGTTCTCAGGAGCGCAGTGGACTTTCCAACCACTTGAAAGATCAAGTCGATCGTCCCAGCGGCAGGATCTGTCCCTCCCATGGTCAGAGGAATTCTCTCGCCCGTTTCGTTGACTTTTAATACGACAAACTGTCCGGGCTTTGCCTTCCGAGCAATTCTCGGCGCCTCTACTCTCAAATGGCATACCGTTTTTTCGGCCATTTCTCTTTTGTATGTAATCTTATGCACCCTCTCTCCTCCTTTCTAATAAGTCTTTTCCAGGATTTATCCTATGTACATAAGTCATATAAATGAACCGAGCTTAAATGTCAAACTTTTATTACAGCCAGAATTTAACTTGACAGATGCTGAAATTTAGTCCATAAATGAATTTATCTGAACTTTATAAAGGTTTTTGGAAGCCCCCGGACGCTTTTTAGAAAGTCCCGGTGTGTTAAATTGACGAAGGAGAAAAAAGATGAATTTAAAACTTTACGTAGGAAATCTCCCTTTCGGAGCTTCGGAAGAAGACCTAAGGAAGCTCTTCTCTGAAGCAGGAGCCGTTCAATCCGTCAAAATTGTTACCGATTCTTACTCAGGGAGGTCCAGAGGATTTGGTTTCGTAGAGATGACCTCCCAAGAGGAGGCAGAGAAGGCAATCTCCCTCGTCAACGGAAAGACCCTTATGGACCGGACCTTGATCGTGAGCGAAGCCAAGCCCCAGAAAAAAAAGGGTGGCGAGTTCAGGGGCAGAGGGGATAGAAGCAGGTAATCCCGATTTACAGAATGGAAACTCACTAGTGCGGCTTTAACCTATTGTTTTATCAGTGGTATTTCTATTCTGGATGTGGTTTATCCAGGCTTTAAAAACCTGGTTTTCTAACGGGGCAGAGGAGAGGTCATTGGAAGTTAAAGTTCAAGATAACCAGATTGAGAATGCGATTAAATCCTTGAAGCGCCAACTCGCCAGGGACGGAATCTTAAAGGAATTGAAGAAAAGAAGGTCCTACGAGAAACCCTCCGTGAGAAAGAAAAGAAAGCAACAGGAGGCGAGGAGGAGAAGGCAGAGAGCAGCTCGCAGGTTTTCAAGATAAAGAGTTCTTCTCTACTGTTCCTCAACAGGCGGTCGGGAAAACTAACTCATCCTACCCGGTGGGTTCACGGCGACCAAGAGTTTTCCTTCTTCTGTCTGGAGAAGGCCCTTTCTGGAGAGCAGAGCGATCGCCTCGGAGGAAAAGGCTCCAACATCTTTGAAGTCAAGGATGACCTTTTGGATCTTAACATTTAGAACCCCCTTGAGCCTCTCCACCAACTCTTTTGCTCCTTCCCGATCCATCGATCCTTCGAGCCTGACGAATAGGGTTCTAAGCCGCTCATTATAAATAGAATAGAGTTTGAGCGTATCGGCTGCTTTTTGACCAATCAGAAGTTTCTTCTCGACAATTTTCTCCCCCACCCGCTGAATCAAGTCCCGAGTATTCTGGAGAGGAATAGTATCGTTCATCCTCTGCAAAATTCGTGAAAGGCTTGGTAGATAACCTTCCGGTGTCCTCTGCGCAATGCTTCGGTAGGCGATATTCGAAAGGACCCGAGTGAAGAATCGCTGTTGGGGATGGAAAACCCTTTTAATGATCGAGCCCCAGGAATAGCCCTCTTTGCATGCCCAATTAAACCCGCGCTGAAGCGTCTCTTCGGTCATCAATCTCGGCTTGAAAACAACCGTGGCCCCATTATACTGACCCCAATCCTTATGCAGGAGCCTGCCCTCTGACTCCATCCTTTGAAATAAAGCTGTCCCGGGTAAGGGGGTGAGAATGAAGAAACTGGGCAATTCAATTCGATTCCGTTCACAAAACCGAAGCGTCCTTTCAAAGACCCCTTCATCATCATGATCCAATCCAAAAATGAACCCGGCCACGATCAAGATGTCGTGGTCGTGAACGGCTTTCATGGCCTCCTCAAATCGGTGGACTTGATTAAAGCTTTTATTCACATCCTTCAAATTATCCGAAGAGAGGGATTCGACCCCGATAAACAAAGAGACACATCCACTCTCTGCAGCAAGTCTCAGGAGTTCGGGGTTCCGGGTCAAGGTCATACTGGCCTGGCTGGCCCATTTCTTTTTGAGGGGTTTCAATCGAGTGAAGAGCTCTTTGGCATAGCGGGGGTTCCCGGTGATATTGTCATCGATGAACACAAGAAAATCCCCTTCTAACCGCTTCACCTCTTCAATCACTTCATCCACCGGCCGACAGCGATAAGTCTTTCCAAAAAAATGAGTGACATGACAAAAATCACACTGATGAGGGCAGCCCCGGGTCGTCTGGACACAGTTGACCGTCATGTAGGCTTCTTTCCGAAGGAGATCGAGCCTCGGAAAGGGAAGTCTTTCCATCGAGCAGAAGGACTCTGCCCGATAGAGAGGCTGGAGGCATCCGTTCTTGAAATCTTCGATTAATCCCTCCCAGACATTCTCCGCTTCGCCGATGACCACAGCATCCACATGCTCCTTGGCTTCGAGGGGAAGGCTCGAGGCATGAGGCCCGCCCATGATGACCGGGATCTTTCTCTCGCGAAACCTCCGCGCAATCTCGTAGGCCCTCGGAGCATGCATCAACATTCCGGTGACGCCGACCAGATCCACATCCTCTTCGAAGTCAACCGGCTCGACATTCTCATCCGTGATCTTCACTTCAATGTCCGGGGGGGTAAGTGCAGCCAGCGTGGTCAGTGTGAGGCGGGCGAACCAGATGTTCTTGATCACCTTTTGTGAATGGCTGAAGTAAGGGTGGTCATAGGCTGGATCGATCAATCGAATTTTCAAACAGGGTCTCCCATGAAACGATCCCTTCTGTAGTGAAACAGGTAACGAGAGGGGATAAAAAATGGCGAGTGAGTTTGACCTTGGGGGATATATAACCTAATCACCGGGGGATGTCAATGATTTTCGATTCTATTCAGCGTTCTCCGACAGATTGTAGTAACTTGCTTTGCAGGAATCCCTCAAAAAGGTGAGAGATTCTCTGACCTCATTAAAGGATTTTTTCAAGGTTTCGTACTTTGTTTCCAGGTCCCTGTTCAGGGTGAGGGCCTTCTCCAATCTGGATTGCAGTTCCCGGTTTTCCTCGGAGAAAAGAGAGGCCTCTCTCTCTTTCAGCTTCCCCCTGATTTTAACCACCTCATTCTGTTCCATCTGGGATTCCAGGTCACGAACCCGATCGAAGGCCTCCTCTCTTTCCTGAATGGCCCCGGTCAAGGCTTCCTTCATCTCCCTTAATTCCTGTTGAAAGGCTTTGATTCTCTCCAAGGCGTCTGCATTCTCCTCTTGGAGGTAGATCGATTCAGACTGGGATTCTTTGAGCCTCTGATGCTCTCTGCTCAGGGTCTCCACTTGACGTCGTAATTCTTGATTATCCTGGGCCAACTGATGGATGCTTTTTTTATAAGAAGCCACGTCCATCTCCAAAGCCCTCTTGGTCTGGGCCGATGCAAGAAGCTGCGCATGAAGATCTTCGATCAGTTTCAGGACATCCAGACCCTGTTGTACCTCGACCCCTTTCCTTGGAGATTCGAAGATCACCTTCCTCTCTGCCTGCTCCTCTGGGGTTCTCATTTCCGGCAAGGGCTCGAGATGATCTTCCTCCAGAGTCTGGGGCTCCTCCTGCAGGGGGGAAGGAAGGGGCTCTTCCAGCTTTCTGATCTTTGGCATCTTTTCAGCCACATTCGTATCGAATCCATCGGCCGTAACCACTTGACTTCTTGGCTTCATCCCGTATCCTCCTCAGCCATTCGGCCCTCCTTCCTCCGACTCTCTGCAAAGGGGGAAAGAGATCACTTGATTCGTTCTCTCATGTATTCATCCATCACCCTTAACATCTCGACAATCTTCTCCACTTCTGCCTTGACCCGGTTCACCTCTTCCAGAATTCGATTGGCTTTCTTCAGGTCGAGTTCCAGGGCGGATCGCACCGTCAAAGAAGAACGAAGCTCGGAATAAAGCGTATCGATTCGTTCCGTCAAATCATCTTTTTTGGATTCCTCCACAGGCTTCCTCAAGGGAGAGAGGGAACGAGCCTCCGCAACATCCCACGGCCTTTCAATCGGCTCTTTGTTCAGCGTGTTGGGAAATTTCTGTGCAACGTTGTTGATAAATTCATCCGACATGATCAGCTCCTTTCGGTTCTAATATCTCATCGATTAAGCTCTGTATATCCGCCGCACCCTTCGACGATTGGGCGAATAGAAAGATCGGGGTCCCTTGGCTCGTTGCTTCTGCAATCTTCGTATCCTGGCGGATCACCGTGTTGAGGAGGTATTTCTGATAGTGGGTCTCCAGCGCCTTTTTCGAACGTTTGCAGATTCGATGGGACTCGTTGTAACGATTCAGGAAGATGAAGATGTTCTCGAAGACAAAAGAAAAATCCTCTTCGATCGTGGAGAGGGTTTCGAAAAGAATCTTAAGTCCGTGGTAGGACAGGAAATCGGCCAAGACGGGGATGATGAGGTCGTTGGAGGCAAGGATCGCATTGAGGTTTAAGAGCCCGATGCTGGGCGAGGCATCCATCACGATCAGTTCATAATGTTTCTCTACGGAATTGATAAGCCTCTTCAAACGAAACTCTCTTGAATTCATGGAAAAGAGAGAAAGTTCAACGGGTGAGAGATTGAGGTTCGAGGGGATGATATCCAGTGTGGGGAGATCCGTTTTGACAACGATCTTTTCCATCTCTTCCTTTTCGATGAGGGCGCTGAACAGGGTCTTGGGAAACTGCTGACTGTTGAGGCCCAGGCATTGTGTCAGGTGGCCTTGTGGATCCAAATCGATCAAGAGTGTCCGGACTCCCATCTGGGCGAGACGAAAGCCATAAGAGGCAGAGATCGTGCTCTTCCCTGTCCCCCCTTTGAAGTTGAGGAAGAGCTGTTTCCGGATGGATTTGAGGAGGGAAGGAAAGCCCAAGTAGCTCCGGTACCTGCTGACATCCTCTGGCTTATAATAGCGCCCCTGACTGGAATCCCTCTTTGGGGGCGGAAGGATTCCTTGCGCCTCTTTCTCAAGGAGGTCGTGTTTTGAAATCCCGAGGAGCTTGGCAAAAGCCATCGGCGAGTAGACGATGTCTCCTAAGACCTGAGCTTTTTGAATAAGGGGTAACGTGTGAGTCGCCATGGGACCTTTTATCGTCCTCAACCTCGATTCGTAAGGGAAGCCGTTTTTCTTCTCAGCGGCCTGGCCGCTATTTTCTCCAAAGTCATTTTCGCCCATTTTCGAAGACCTTGGTCTGAATCGGTCATGGCCTCCATCAAGCGATCTTCGCTCTCGTCAGGATAAATTGTGGTCAGAGAAAAGAGAGCTGCCTTTCTTACCATCGGATCTTGATCCCTTGACAATTCCACCAGGACCGGCAGGACACCCTCTATGTGTGCCCACCCTAGTAAGGTGGCCACTTTCCTTCTCACCCATGTGGATTCATCGCTCAAGCATTGTAGGAGGATGTTTGGATCGATTTTTTCCTGATATTGAAACATCCCTCGGACCGCGGTGATCCTAACCCTTGGATCGCTATCCTTGAGATATTTTTTTAATAAAGGGGAAATGATGGAACCTCGAAATTTGATAAGAGATCGGAGTGCTTCAGCCCTGACATTAGGGTCTCGATCGGACAAAATCTCCTGGAGGAGGGATAGCGGAATGGAGGGGTAGGATTTCTCTAAGTAATATTTGACTGCCAAAATTCTTACCTTCGAGTCGGGGTTCTTCAGATCCGCTTTCGCCTGTTTTAGAATGGCTTCGGAGGAGAAGGTCTCCGAAATATTGCGCTCCGGGAGAGGAGAGAAGGCACCCATCATTTTTCCGGTATCATGGGATGAAAAAGATTCGGCAAAGTCGGATCTTTCTAATCCCGTTGATTTTAAGTAAGCCAATCGGAAACGGTCTGCCACGTTACCTTTCCTTTCCAGCCTTCAGATGCCTCAAAAGAGATTACCCTTTGAAAGACTCTTTGAATTCGAACTTCAACTGCTCAGAATATTTCTCCAAAAGCATATCCAAGGCTTCCCTCACATAGACGGCCTGGGGAACCTTGGTCTTCTCAGATAATCTCTTCAAAGCCTCCATTTGTTCATCTTTAATGTATATGGTACGTGCAACCTTTTTCTGTGCCAACAAAACCCCCTCTACTCGATTTACAACACAATATAATACAATAGGTTTATGCTGTCAAGAACAAAATACTGGAGGAAATACTGAATTTCTATATCAAATTCAATAAATTATAATTTTTCACAAGCCCTCCATTGCTTTCGAAAGTCCCTCCTTGATCCTCCTTGTCTTCTCCCGGCTGGCATCAATCCTATCCCCTAAGTTTCTTTAAAGTTCCTTCCTGGACCTCCTTTTTTCTGCCCGGTCGGCACAGCGTTCAGGGATCTGAAAGTATCGTCTGTAAAAAGGACCGTTCACTTTTCGTCCTTCCAACGATAAGTCTCTCCCAAGAATGGCCTTTCTTTCAACTTATTGTGCCTCAGCAGTTTTATTGGGCAAATCCAATCCATCGGATTTTCTGAGATTTCTAGAGTTTTTGAGAAATCTCTGGAAATCACTTTACCCATTTTCTAAAAGCTATGTAACCATAAGAACATGCGGTCGTTTCCCAGAACGCTCTGAAAAAACACTTGACTTTTAAAAAAGAATTTTTCATAATTGGGCCATAGTAAGTTGTAAGGAGTAGTTGTTTGGATCGTAAAAAAAGCCACAAAAGTCTGAGTTCGTACTTTTGTGGCTTTTTACTTAAGACCAAGGGCTATTACAACTTACGTCAGTCCAAAAAAGAGGGGAGGTGAGTTGTAGTGGCCAAAGGTCGTGTCAAATGGTTTAACGAGAAGAAGGGCTACGGATTCATTTCGAGAGATGACGGGGGTGATGTGTTCGTTCACTTCTCAGCCATCAAGAAGGATGGATTCAAGACGCTTTATGAAGGCGATGAAGTAGAGTTCGAGATTTCGGAAGGTCCGAAGGGTCCACAGGCGACGGACGTGACGGTTCTGGCCTAAGTGGAAACGCGTTAAGCTAAAGAGAAAAGAGACCCCAGTTTTTATCCTGGGGTTTCTTTTTATTAAAGACGGACGCTAAGCGATCAGTGCTGTGTGTAGAGCGCCAAGGAGATTCAAACGTGGGAGAGATTAAATCCACTTTAGAACTGGCGATGGAAAGAACAAGAAAGTTTGCCATCTCCGAGAAGGAAAAAGAGGAGATGAAGCAGAAGGAGGTCCTGCAGAAAGCAACCAGCCTCTTTCACCGGTACCGTGAGGGATATCTCTCGCTGAATGACATCCTGAAGCAGATTGAGAAAATGGAGAAGAAGACAGCGTCCACGGTGAAAGAATTTCTTCTCTCTCAATGGATCGATGCCCTCTCTCTGGACAATGGAGAGGAAAGAATCCTCAAAGGGATTGAATCCTTGGGGCAAAGGAATATCGAGGAGGTGAAACAGACGTTCCACCACCTGGTTTCCCAATTTCAAGAAGAAAAGGAAAAGGTCAAAGAAAAGGTGAAGGCCCAACGGAGAGAGGTCTTGAGGGAGGATGGGATTACCGGGAGCGCGGTGGAGCCGAAACTTGAAGGAGACGAACTCTGGGAAAAGGAAAATGAGAAACTGGATCACTCCTACAAGATGACATTTGACGAAATCAAAGATCGGTTGAGGGAGTTATAGGATAATAGACCCAACCTCATTTGGCAGACATTGTGAGGTTAATTCCTAGCTAGCGATCTCACAGGCCTTCATTCTGAGGCAATCTTTGGGGTTAACGATATCCGAGAGAAATCATCAGGCCAGATAAATATATGAAAATCAAATCTAAACTTTTTGGGCGGTCTAAAAACAGAAGATTTATAGCAGAAATAGAGCCTTTGCCAAAGAGGTGTTTGCCTAGTTCCGTTTCCGTCGTGGCTTTCACCTATGAATTTTTAATAACGAGATGATCAGAAACTGGATGATTTCATTGAGGACATCGATCGTCTCCGAGATAACTCGTTCTTATTGGCCCACTCACAATGTTTCATGATCTGCCTTGCTCTGTTCTAGCAAATCCCAATCTAAGTCCACCGATAACCGGATTATCGGCGATCCGCCGAGGCTTTTCTCTCCTACGTTACCAATTAACTTCTCCTTTGGCCAATGCTTTCCGCAAAACCTCTGGGTCTCTCTTAACCAGCTCGATGATTGCTCCGTTAGGGTCTTTTAAGAAGGCTAGCCGAATGCCGGGAGTGGGTTCGAAGGGTTCTCCAACGAAGTTTGCTCCCTTTGCCTTAAGATCTCCGTAAACAGATTCAAAATCTTCCACCTTTATCCCGAAATGGTGCACTCCAAAGTGGGTCAGGGGATCTGCAGGCTCTGAAGCAGAGCCCATCTCCATGAGCTCCAGCATACCATCTCCTATGTGGAGAAAAACGATCCTCTTTCCCGGACTAGGGTTACGCCTCAGGACGACCTTGGCATCAAACATCCTTCTATAGAATTCAACAGAATTCTCTATACTTCGACACCGAATGCTTACATGCTCGATTGTGTATGACATAATGCTCCTCCTTTTATGATCGATAATAATTCAACGGGGTCAGGTCTTAACCTGCACGGGCAATCACTTAGTCATCAATATAACACGACTGACTTGGGTTTTCATCTTGCCACTTCTTTGGTCCGTTTTCTAAAAATTCTACATTGATAATTTTCTTCCTTGGGGATCCCCACTCCAATGCAACTTTAGTCCACTTGTATTCCGATCTTTCGGATTATATTATTAAATAGTATAGTTTTTGTTAAGGAGAACTTCTATGGGCTATGGTTACCGAGGAAAGATTCTTCATGTCGATCTAAACAATCGAAAAATTGAGATAGAAGAGAAAGATGATGCGTTCTACCGGACCTATCTGGGTGGACGGGGGATTGGCTACCACTATCTCATGAAAGAGGTTCCCCCTAGAATTGATCCATTTTCATCAGAAAATCTTCTGATCCTCGCCACGGGAGTGATGACAGGTTCGCCTCTGGCGGCATCCTGTCGATTCGCTGCCATAGGGAAATCGCCTCTTACTGGGACAGCCGCTGAATCAGAGGCAGCCGGCTTTTTCGGCCCAGAG
>JBAVGF010000413.1:0-11496 GCA_049684675.1 Thermodesulfobacteriota bacterium
GAGGAAATCAGCGCCTATCTGGGAAAGGAGACTGTCTTTGAGGGGAAGATGACCTTTGAAGGCATATTTCGCTTGGATGGGAAATTCGAAGGAGAGGTCTTCGAAAGCGGGACGTTAATCGTGGGTGAAGCAGCAATCGTCAAAGGGAAAATTGCCCTCAACACGATCATCATCAACGGCCTGGTGGAAGGGGATGTTTATGCCAAGGCACGTGTGGAAATCCATTCCACAGGCAAGGTCGTTGGAACCCTATTCACGCCGATCCTTATCATTAATGAGGGTGGAATCTTGGAAGGCAACTGTAAAATGAAAGGTATGCTTGATAAGAAAGAGGATAATCTCGACCTCTCATCCCAAAAGCCAGACCATCCGCTATCTATTTGAAATCAATAAACAAAAAAATTTATTGACAACAAAGTTGTTATATGTTAACTAATTCACAATTTATTGGTCTCTGATTTTGATCGACAATGGTAACGGGCAACTGTGTATAAACGGAGCGGGCCTTCATCTTTTTGACTGCTCTTGGAGGTTCATCTGAAGGAGTGGGTAAGGCCACTTCAATTCCTACTGACCGTAGGTTGGTATGTGGCGCTGAGTTTGATTATCCCAGTAGCGATTGGTTATTGGCTCGATCGCCCTGAGGTTTTTGATAGGCGTCCCTTATTTGTTTTGATCGGTCTTGGGGTTGGGACAGTCATTGCTTTCTTTGGTTTATTTCGCATGCTCGTCCGTTATCAGGCTGAGCAAGATGAACAGAGAAAAGATAAGAAATGAAGCTTAGTGGTCGCCTCAAAATCTTACTCTTTTTCTTTATCCCAGTTCTAGTTCTCTTTGGCGTTGGCTTGGTTTTCGGCCCTCTCGGGTCCAGTTTTTTGGGGATGAAACCCCCTGCCATCTTCCAAGTCCCCAGGCCAACTGTTGAGCTTCCTTCGGAGCCAGTCTTTCATGTTGGCCACTTCTCTGTCACGAACACACTCCTTGCTTCCTGGCTTACGATCATCGTACTGGTCGTTTTATCCCTTGTCCTTACTCGTAAGATGAAGCTTATTCCTGGCAAGCGGCAAGCGATGGCAGAGGCAATCGTAGAAGGATTGTTGAATTTTGTTGAAAGCGTTGCCGGTAAAAAACAAGCCAGAATGCTCTTCCCTGGAGTAGCGACGATCTTCATCTATGTCATCTCCAATGCCTATCTGGCTCTTTTCCCCTTTTTCGGCTCCATAGGTATCATCGAGCATGACGGAAAATTTTCGCCTCTCTTCCGGTCAGCCAATACGGATGTCAACGTGCCCCTTTCCATTGCGCTGATGTCTTTCATCTTCGTTGAGACCTGGGGAATGAGGGCGATAGGAGTCTCTCATTACCTCAGAGAGTTCATCAACGTCCGTCAGATGGCGCAAGGGCTCAAACAGTTATTTACGGGGAAGATAGGCCAGGCCATGATGAACATTGTTTTCGGATTCATTAGCTTATTCGTTGGTGTATTAGAAATATTTAGCCATTTGACACGCATGCTGAGTTTTACCTTCCGTCTCTTCGGCAATATGACCGCCGGTGAGATATTGATCTTAGTCTCCTGCTTTCTCATTCCTCTTGTATTCACCATTCCTTTTTATGGATTAGAAATGCTCATTGGTTTGATTCAGGCTCTTATCTTTTCCGGTTTGACCCTGGTATTTGGTACGATTGCAGTATCTCCACACGAAGAAACAGAATAAAAAAGTTGAAAGGAGGATTATCAATGACACCAGAAGTAATGAAGATGCTAGTGATCGGGTTAGCTGCAGGTTTAGGGTTTTTTGGGCCAGCGTTAGCTTTGGGGCTGATTGGCTTCTCAGCCATGCAATCCCTGGGACGCAACCCCGAGGCCAGAGGGGCAATCCTCACCAACATGATTTTGATTGGTGCCCTCGCCGAGGCCATAGGGATTTACGTCCTGATCGTATGTATAATCTTAGCGATGGTTGTCAAATAAGGAGGTGTAACCATGAACGAAGGAAGTGGGTTACCCATTAGTTTAGCACTCATTATGATTACAATCGTGGTATTGGTTTTTTCCTTTGCCGGGCTGGTAACTTTTTTGGTCCTGCGGGCGGGGGTTTAATCTACTCTCAATCCATCTTGTAAAGGGGAAGAAAATGGCAGGTTTCGCCAGTCTGGGGATTAATTTACCTCTGTTGGTCGTTTTTATCGTTAACTTCATTATCCTATTTGTTCTGTTGCGACTTTTCTTGTTCAAACCGGTCTTGAAGATGCTTGACGAAAGAACGAAAAGGACAAAGGATGCCATGGAACTGGCAGAGGTAACAAAGAAAGAATTTGAGCAAGCCAAGGTAGAAGTGCAGAAACAGATTGAAAAGGGACGCCAAGAGGCGCAGGCCATCATTGCCCAAGCGATGCAGGTCGGGGAAAGGCTGAAGGAAGAATCGAGACAGGAGGCAACCAAGCAGGCACAGGTTATCGTTGACCGAACTCGAGCTGAGTTAGAGGCAGAGCGGGATAAAATTGTTGGGGATCTACGCCGGGAGTTTGTAGACATTTCCATTTTGGCGGCTGAAAAAGTGATCAAAGAGACCTTGGATAAAGAGAAACATCGTAAGCTCATTGAGGAGACACTTCGCGAAAGTATCACTTTCAAGAAAAGTTGAATTGAGGGATGCGTAGAATAAGTTCCGGTAAACGTTACGCCCAGGCTGCTTTTGAGCTGGCTCTCGAAAGAAATGAATCGGAGAGTTGGCAAAAAGGCTTGAAGAAAATTGCCGACTTGGCGACCAATGAAGAACTCATGGCTTTGCTGCAGAACCCTCGGCTTCCCTTCGCTGCTAAGAGAAGTCTTCTGCAAAAGGGATTGGGCGAGATAAACCCGCTGGCTTTTAACCTGGCTCTTCTCCTGGCGAGTAAAGGTAGATTAAAGCTCGCCAACGATATATCCCAACAGTATAACGAACTGCTGGATTTTCATCGCGGTATTGAACATGCCGAAGTGATCGCGGCAGCGCCTTTGATTGATGAAGATCGGGAGGCAATTTCCCGCAGATTGGGAGAAATCGTCGAGCATAAAGTGGCCATTGACGCTTACGTCGATCCTTCCATCATCGGGGGATTCATCGCCCGGCTTGGTGATACGCTGATCGATGGCAGCATACGCCAGAGATTAGAAACCTTGAAGAAAAGTTTGGTTGAAGCGGGTAGATAAGTCATCAACGAATTTAGAAGAGAGGGGTTAACATGGCAAGCCGGGAACAGGATATTGTTGCTGTCATCAAAGAGCAAATTGAGCGTTTCGGTGCTGCTGTTTCCGTAACGAATGTGGGGACCGTGATCGAAGTAGGAGATGGTATCGCCCGCATCCACGGGTTAGGAGAAGCAGCTTACAATGAATTACTTCAATTCCCCCATGATATTACCGGCCTCGCTTTGAACTTGGAGGAGGATAACGTGGGTGCTGTTGTCCTGGGCGATTGCAGTAAGATCAAAGAGGGGGATGAGGTCAAAGCGACAGGAAGAGTCATCGAGGTTCCTGTTGGAGCGGCCCTCATAGGAAGAGTGGTTGACCCTCTGGGCCGTCCCCTCGACGGTAAGGGACTCATTAAGGCTGAGAAGACTCGTCCCGTAGAGAGAGTGGCACCAGACGTAACAAAGAGAGCGCCGGTTAATATACCCGTCATGACGGGGATTAAGGCAATCGATAGCATGATTCCTATTGGCCGGGGCCAGCGTGAGCTGATTATCGGTGACCGTTTTACCGGCAAGTCGGCCATAGTCCTTGACAGCATCATCGCTCAGAAGGGTCAAAACCTGATTTGCATCTATGTCGCCATAGGCCAGAAAACATCCAAAGTGGCTCAGGCTATAGCGACTTTGGATAAGTTCGGAGCGATGGAATATACGATCATCGTAGCAGCAGATTCCTCTGACCCCGCTCCGCTCCAATATATCGCCCCCTATTCGGGCTGTGCGATGGGTGAGGAGTTTATGGAGCAGGGGAAAGACGCTTTAATCCTCTATGACGACCTGTATAAGCATGCCTGGGCTTACCGCCAGCTTTCCCTGTTGTTACGCCGTCCCCCGGGGAGAGAGGCTTATCCTGGAGATATTTTTTATCTACATAGTCGCCTTCTCGAGAGGGCCGCCAAATTAGCTCCAGAACACGGTGGCGGTTCGCTGACTGCTTTGCCCATCATTGAGACGCAGCTTGGAGATATTTCAGCTTACATCCCGACCAATGTCATTTCCATCACGGATGGGCAGATTTATCTCGAACCTGATTTATTCAATGCTGGGATTCGTCCGGCGATCAATGTGGGATTATCCGTCTCCCGTGTAGGGGGTTCGGCTCAAAGGAAAGCGATGAGACAGGTAGCGGGTAGGCTCAGATTGGAGCTCGCCCAATTTCGCGAGTTGGAAGCCTTTGCCAAGTTTGGGAGTGAGGAATTAGATAAGGCGACCAGGGACCAGCTTGAGCGAGGTCGGCGCATTACTGAAATATTGAAGCAGCCTACGCAATCCCCGATGTCGCTGGGAAAGCAGGCGAGCATTCTTTATGCTGTCACCAATGGCTATCTTGATGATGTGGCGGTAGAAAAGGTGATCTCATGGGAAGAGAACTTCCACCGCTTTATGGAGACCCATCATCCTGAAATACAGAAGAAAATCAATACGGATAACGAGATTAAATCCGAAACTGAAAATCTTTTAAAGACAGCCATAACAGATTTTAAAAAGCAGGTAGCACCTAGCTGAAAGCTCCATCATGGCCAACATTCAAGCATTACGCCGTCGCATTCGGAGTATCCACGGTACCACAAAAATTGTCCGCGCCATGGAGATGGTGGCGACGGCTAAAATGCGAAGAACGCAGCAACGGGCACTGGCAGGACGGCCTTATACGGAAAAAATACGTCAGGTCATCGCTGATCTTGCTATTGAACCCCGCGTCAAGGGGAAAATCCTTCCCTTACTGCAGAAACGAGAAGTGAAAAAAATCGGCGTCGTCCATATAGGTACCGACCGAGGATTATGTGGTGGATTGAATACGAACCTGAATCGGCTTGTGGCTGAGTTTATCCTCCAACAGGAGGTCCCTGTGACCATGATTACGGTAGGCCGCAAGGCGAGAGCGTTCGCTCGTATTGCCAAACTGAATGTCCGTGCTGAATTCGCTGGGATCAGCGACCGAGCCACCATGCTGGAAACCATGCCGATCTCAAGAGTCTTGATTGATGACTATAGCAAGGGTGAGGCCGATTTAATCTATCTTGCCTATCCCCGTTTTATCAGTACGATGCTACAGAAACCTGCAATAGAAACCCTGCTTCCTATTGAGCCGGCAACGCTTCCTCCGGGACAGGTGGCAGAATATATTTATGAGCCTGATCCTTTTTCGGTTTTGAATGAACTGTTACCCCGATTTGTAGAGATGGAGGTTTATCACTCTGTTCTTGAACTCATCGCCAGTGAACAATCGGCACGGATGGTAGCGATGAGAAACGCGGGCGACAATGCGGAAGATCTGATCAAAGATTTAACCTTATCATTGAATAAAGCAAGACAGGAGATAATCACCAAGGAGATCTGCGATATCAGCGGAGGGGCTGAGGCTTTAACGACATAAATCCCCCCTCCCTTCCCTTTAGAAAAGGGGGAAAGGGGGGATTACAAATTTTCAAGGAGCTGATGAGATGGCAAAAGGGAAAGTGGTACAAGTGATCGGGACCGTGGTGGATATAGAATTTCCTAAGAATGAGTTGCCGACCATCTATAATGGCATCGTGATCCCCATGAACGGCGGTAAGGTGATCGTAGAGACACAAGCTCATATTGGCAACAATTGGGTGCGGGGTGTCTCTTTGACCCCCACCGATGGTTTGGCAAGGGGAGCTGAGGCCATCGATATGGGGACTCCCATCTCAGTCCCTGTGGGCCGTGCAACCCTCGGTCGGTTATTCAATGTCTTTGGCGAAGCGATTGACGGGCTGGGTGAAGTGAAAACAGACGAGAAATGGCCGATTCACCGTCCGCCCCCTCCTCTGACGGAGCAAGAAACGACTCCTCAAATGTTGGAGACAGGACTGAAAGTGATGGATCTCGTCACCCCATTTACAAGGGGTGGCAAGATCGGTGCTTATGGCGGGGCCGGAGTGGGCAAAACCGTCATCATTATGGAGCTCATTCGCAATATCGCTGCTGAACATGGAGGGTTTTCCGTCTTTGCGGGTGTAGGTGAAAGATCCCGTGAAGGCAATGACCTCTGGTTAGAGATGAAAAGATCGGGCGTTATGGATAAGACCGTTATGGTCTTCGGTCAGATGAATGAAACCCCCGGTGTTCGTTCCCGTGTGGCCCTTACCGGAGTCACTGTAGCAGAATATTTCCGCGATATTGAAGGCCAGGATGTCCTCCTGTTCATTGATAATATCTATCGTTATGTTCTGGCGAATATGGAACTATCCGCCCTTCTCGGACGTATGCCGTCAGCCGTCGGTTACCAGCCTACTTTGGGAACGGACGTGGGCGAGTTAGAGGAAAGGATTACCACAACGAAGAAAGGTTCCATCACCTCTTTTCAGGCAATCTATGTCCCGGCTGATGATTACAGCGATCCAGGTATTGTAGCGACTTATGGTCATCTTGACGCCGTTGTGGCTTTAGAGCGCTCCATCGCTGAATTAGGGATTTACCCGGCTGTCGATCCCCTGACTTCCACCTCTCGAATCCTTGATCCTGCCATTGTCGGTGAAGAGCATTATCGAGTCGCTCGAGGGGTGCAGACGAACTTGCAGAGATATAAAGAACTGCAGGATATCATCGCTATCTTGGGCATCGAGGAATTGAGTCAGGAAGATAAGCTCACGGTCGCCAGAGCCAGGAGGATTCAGAGGTTCTGCTCCCAGCCATTTCATGTGGCTGAACAATTTACTGGAACGCCGGGCAGGTACGTCCCCATCAAGGAGACGGTGAGGGGCTTCAAGGAAATCTTGGAAGGAAAACACGACGATCTTCCTGAGGGCGCTTTTTATCTTGTTGGCACGATTGATGAGGCCGTCGAAAAGGCCAAAAAGATGAAAGGGTAATGGTGTGGCAACCTTCAGATTAGAAATTGTCACTGCAGAGAGAATGATCTTTTCTGACGACGTGAGCGCAGTGATAGCCTGGGGAGTGGAGGGCCAATTAGGCATTCTTCCTCACCACGCTCCTTTGATGACAATACTTCAACCCGGGGATTTGATGATCAGAAAAGACAAGGAAGAAGAGTACCTCGTTATCAGTGGTGGCTTTCTTGAAGTGCGTCCTGATAAAGTCATTGTCCTGGCCGATGCCTGTGAAAGGGTTGATGAAATTGATATCGCTCGCGCTGAGGAAGCAAAGAAGCGTGCTCAAGAAACAATGAAGGCAGCACCTCTGAGCGCAGAGGCTGCTTCAGCCGAAGCTGCCCTCCGTCGCTCATTGGCCAGACTGAAGGTAGCCGAGAGAAAGCGCCGCAGACCGCCCGGAGCGGCCTAATCGAATTTTTCCAACCCGCCTTCTCTTACCTGCTTTGTAGGTATCCTTTGGTTTCGTGAGAAAGCTCCCGGCCTCTCTATCGGGCTTCTCCAAAAATCAAGACAAGGGCTCCATGACGGAAAAAATCCAGATGCTTATCCACCGGCATTATGGCGAGCCAGTGGGGGACCTAAAGGATCTTTGCCTTCTTTAGTGCCTCACGGGCATACGAGACTGCCGGTGGCACTTGAACTGTTGGGTTCATATCCTCCAGAGCTATTAACACCGGAGCCAGATATATTCTCAACTCGCCTTTTGCCAAATCATGGAGTACATGGTGCGCGCCCTGTCTGAGCAAAGCGGAATCTGCATGTTCTATTAAGGCTTGAAACAATGGTATTAACCCTTTAATGTTTATTTCGATCAGCCCCTTGGCCGCCAGCCAACGAACGTCAAACTCCTCATCTTCAAGAGCCTTTACGAGGATGGGCGCCACATTTGCACCTCCAATCTCACCAAGGGCTTTAGCTGCCTCCCATCTGCGCAGGGAATTAGGATCGTTTAGAGCCTCGGCCAAAAAAGGGACAGCTTGACTTCCCATCGCTACAAGAGCCTTGCGGGCCTCCACGCGACTTAGATCATTATAGCTGGAAAGAGCTCTAACCAGATCCTTAGCGGTAGAATTTGTGTCTTGAACCATTTTCTTCCCCCTCCGAGCGTGTTTAGAATTCTATTTTGAAATGAATAGCCAAGCTGGCATATCATTTCGATTCTATTAAGAATACTACTGACGGTGGTTAGGGAAGTAAATGAGGTCAACTGTGTATATTGTGAAGAAAAAAACTGTATTTTGGATCGGCTTTCCATCGAGCCACGGCGGCTTTGTTTCGAGCCGTTAACCGCCGCAAGGCCGCAGAATTTGTCAAGGTGAAGTAACGAAATCGCGCCTTTCTTTTTTACTTTTTCTTCTTGTGTTTGATCTTTCCTGTTAGCCCTCCAATCCAATCTTTAAGGCTGTCTATGACGGTGGGACCTTTGACAGTCAGTTTGGTTTCTGCGGCTTGTTTTGAAATCATGCTGCCAGCCTTCGCCGTATAGACGCCCTCTGGAATTGGGGGTTGACTGATCACTACAACATTCTGAAACTTTTCATCAAACGTAACGTCCGCCCTTAAAATCTCCATGAACTTCGTTAAAGGGGGTACCGCCGCTTTGAAAGTTCCATCAGGTTTAATCGGAGCTTCGGCAACGAATACCTTTGTCTCAGTGGGTCCTAATAGAGTGACTAGTACGGAATCCCCAGATTTGAACCCTGATCCTTCAAAAACGATATGGGTGTCTTTCAACTTAGAAACCGAAAGGCGAATGGTCTCCGGATTCACAATCACCTGTGGTCCGGAAACGGAAGGGTCAAGGGTTTTAGGAGTACTCGTACACCCCCAAACGATGATCAAGCATGTCAAAACCATTACCCTCCAAAAAATAACCTTCTTCTCTTTACCCATTTCAATCTCCCCCTTTCGTTAGTTTGAGGATTCGAGGATTCCAATTGTCCTTCAAACTCCTCGAACCCTTGAATCCTCCCTCCCGCCCAAGGCGGGACTTGGCAATGCTTCGAAAGCACACCCAACTGCCGATTCAACCTAACCTGAAGATCATCTCAGGGTCATGGCTTTCTCAGGGCAGATTTCTTGACAACAAAAGCAGCTGATACAAGTGTCGGCATCCACATGGGGCAGGTGCCCGTTCATGGACAAAGCTGACACCGGACACTGATCGATGCAGGTGCCGCAGTCTGTGCAGAGCTTAGGATCGGCTTGCGGTCGCAGGATCGTTCGACTCTGGAGGAACGTCTGCATCGTCTCGTTCCGAAAGATCGCTTCCCCGCCCAACGGAGGAAGCTTGAAATCAGGCAGTCGTCTCAACTCCCCAATCAGATCGATCGTGCGGAGGTCATAGTCCCCCAAACCCGCTTCCTTCGCCTTCTGAAGAAATCGCAGCCGACGCGGCTCACACCCCATCATCGTTGCCATCACACTGTCCAAGGCCACGGCGTTGTCAGAAGCCAGAACCAGGCCGATGTTTCTGAGGTCGGGGGAGGCTGGACCATTGCCCTCCATACCCACCACGGCGTCGACAAGGAACAGATCGGGGACCCGGAGCCGAAACACGTCGACAATCAGCTCATGGAAGCGTTCGGCGCAGCCGGCCGCCTTGTGCAGCTTGGCCTTCTGGGCGCCAGGCAATAAACCGTAACTGTTCTTGATCGCTCCGGTGATGACGGTTAAGCCGTGGGTTTTGAATTTCGGCAGGCTGATGATGATATCGGCCTCTATCACAGCTCGGGAGAGGCTCACCACGGACATAAAATCGGGATTGAAATCTACCTTCTGTGAATCGTTCCCGATGTTCTGATAATAGCCCTTGGCCGCTTCCATCAGGCCTGTTCTTCTGAAGCATTCTTCATTGGCCCCATAGCCGAAGATGCCTGGATTGTCGCCCACGATGACGGAGGCGGGCCCCATCGTTTCCACCTTTTCCACTACGGCCCGAACCATCGCAGGATGGGTGGCAATCCCTTCTTCTGCGCCCGAAGCGCGAAGCACGTTGGGTTTTATCAAGACCTTTTTCCCATGAAATTCCAACGGGAAGAGTTCGAAGGCTCGATCCACAGCCGGATGGACACTCTCATAAGTAGCAGGATGAATCATCACTTTCGTCATCGGTACCTCGCTCCAATCGTGAGACTACACAATTCACGCTTGCATTTGATCTCTGAAATGAAACATCCAATACTAGGGGTTAAGATTTTTCCAGGGCAAGCAATATCTCTTCTCGAACCAAGCCCTCACTTCCGGGGAGAATATCGTCTAAAGCTTTCTTGGCTTTTGTGCCGCCGATACGACCCATCGCCCATGCGATCATACCCAATACCCTTTCGTCCTCATGGTTACGGAACGCTGTCAAGAGGTCCGGGATAAACTCATCGTCACGGCTGTTTCCCATGGCTCTCGCTACATTCATCTTCCATCGCCATAGATCTTTATCGGACATATAAAACATATGCGGCCAGATTTTGCTATTAAAGTAAGCCTTATCCATGTGTAACAACTGACTGAGCCTGAAGTCATCTACCATCTCAGCTACTTTTTTGTTGACGGGCAGCTCCTTAGCTAACCAGGGTGCATTCCGGGGGCATACGTTCTGACAACGATCACAACCATAGACCCACAAACCCATCGGTTCACGGAGCTCTATGGGAGTCATTCCTTCGCCATAATAAGTGAGATAAGAGATACATTTCTTCGGGTCGATGTGACGAGGTCCCTTTAAAGCGCCGGTGGGGCATGCACTGATGCAGGAGTTCTTGCACCAATCGGGGCATCCTACTCGAAGTGTAGGTTTATCCGGCGAAAACTCGTGGTCAACGACAACCGCTATGGGCAATACCCATGAGCCCTGGCAAACCACCTTGTTTGAATAAAACAGGCAGTTTTTACCAAAAGTACCCGTTCCGGCTCGAGCAGCGGCCAACCTGTGCGGCAGGTTAAAGGGAACCTTTGATTGGATACCATTCTCTTTGAGAAAAGAGCGAAAGGCTTTGATCCTTTTGGCCAAACGGTCCATGATGATTCGGTCATCATCCAGGTAGCAACGACCGAAATAATTTTCCATGGACGAGGGATATGCCTCCTTAAAATAGACTTCCATTAAAACGATTATGGTCTTGGCATCCGGGAAAATCTGTTTGGGGTCGGTGCCGACAATAAGATCCAAGCCCATTTTATACGCCCACTCGTACTCTTTTTGTCTTTCCTGCAAAAGATCCTTTTGGGAGTCAAAGGAATCAGCAGTGGTGAAACCAATATCCCCAAAATCGCATTCGTAAGCCTTCTCGATAATATCGTTTTTACGAATCATATCGAACGCACCCTTCCCATCCCTTTAGTGTAGTCCGTTCAACACTTCTTTACATTATTTCTCAAGCTGTCATTCCCGCGAAGGCGGGAATCC
>JBAVGF010000414.1:0-3353 GCA_049684675.1 Thermodesulfobacteriota bacterium
GTGCAGTTGTTCAAGGTGGGGATGATGTCGAGACCGTCTTGAGAAAACCCTTGACGATTGTTCAATTGACCGTTGACTGGTAAAGGAAAGAAAACGGGTTATAATTGAAGACAAGGTGCTCTATGGATATTTTTGAAAAGTGCGCAAAAGCGACGGAATATGAATCTGGATTGAAGGAAAGTGGCTACTATTTCTTTTTCCGGAAGCTCGAATCCCCGCAAGATTCTGAAGTGGTGGTCAACGGGAAGAGAGTGATCATGATCGGTTCCAACAATTATCTTGGACTCACCAACCACCCCCGGGTGAAGGAAGCAGCGCTCAAAGCCGTTGAAAAATACGGTAGCGGCTGTGCGGGTTCACGATTTCTAAATGGGAATCTTGATATCCACGAAGAACTCGAAAAGAAGTTGGCCAGGTTCTTTCGGAAGGAAGCGGCTCTCGTCTTCGCAACCGGCTACCAGACCAATCTGGGAGCGATCTCTGCTCTTGTGGGCCGGAACGATGTCGCTATTATCGATAGGTACGATCATGCAAGCATCATTGATGGCTGTCGCCTCTCCTTCGGCGTGGTCAAGAAATACCGGCATAATGACATGGATGCTTTGGAGCGCGTCCTCGAGGCGTGTAAAGGAAAGGCCAAATTGATCATCGTCGATGGTGTTTTCAGCATGGAAGGCGACATTGTTGATCTCCCTGCTATTGTGAGGCTAGCCAAGGCCTATGGGGCGAGGATCATGATAGACGACGCCCATGGGGTCGGCGTTCTTGGAAATGGTGGACGGGGAACGGCGGAGCATTTTGGCCTTGAAAACGAAGTAGATCTTATCATGGGAACCTACAGCAAATCCCTTGCCGCGATCGGCGGCTTTATCGCAGGTTCGTCAGAGGTGATCAAATGGATCAAACACGTGGGTCGCTCGATGATCTTCAGCGCCAGTCTCCCACCCTCCCTTGTGGCATCGGTGAGCGCCGCTTTGGACATCATCGAAGAACAACCCGAATTAAGAGCCCGGCTCTGGAGAAATACCCACAAGATGCTGAGAGGATATAAAACGCTCGGGTATGATACAGGAACGAGCGAAACTCCGATCATTCCCGTCCTTATTAAAGACACCATGAAAACTTACCAGATGTGCAAGCTCCTCTTCGAAAATGGTGTCTTTGTCAATTCGGTCATCAGCCCTGCAGTCCCCCCAGGACGAGAACTCCTCAGGACGAGTTACATGGCGACTCACACGGAGGAACAGTTGGATAAGGTTTTGGCTGCCTTCGAGAAGGTGGGAAGACAGCTGGGAGTGATCTGACGGAAACCAAGGGCATGACGAAACAAGACCTGCACCTTCAGAGCAATGGGTCGTTTTTATTCATGGAGGTATATTCTTAAGCATCTGGCAAGATTGGACTTTCACTACGCAGCGATCGGAATCTTTGGTAAAACAGCGGTCCATAAATCGCTGAAAGTGTCTTCCGCCTATCTTGATGACCTCGGCCTCAGTACTAGTTAGCTGCGAGGAGTATGAGGATCTCGACAAGAATATCTACATCCCTTCACACAATCTGTTTGATATCCGTAGTTCATGTTTTTTTAGACCTTTCATCCGGAGCCTCCCGGAAGAAGATTAGGTGGAGGGCAAGTGGCCGAAGAAAAAGCATATAGAACTGATCTGTCGTTTGATGGATGCGGAGTGGCCCTTTCTTTTTAGACCTTGTCAGGCCATCGATCTTTGTCGATCCTCTTCCAAGAAATAAGCAAACTCCCCTCCCACAACGAGAATCGTCGAAGAATAATACACCCACAAAACGAAAATGGCAAAGGCACCTAGTGACCCATAAACAATAGAGTACACGGCCAGATGGAGGACATACCAGGCGAAAAGATATTTGGCCAGTTCCCAGAGCAGGCTAGTAAAGAGGGCCGCCTGAAGGGCGGATATGAAGTGGACCTTCTTATTAGGGACGATTTTGTAAATCGAAAAAAACATGCAGTAGGTGAGGAAAAAAGGGAGCAGGTATTTTAGGATCCATTGAACCGTCGGTCCTAGAGCCACGGGAATCCGCCCCTGGTAACTCTGCAAGAAGATGACAACGGGGCTGAGAATCATGCTCACGAGGAGGAGGATTCCTACCAGGACAATCATCAAAAGATCAACAACTATTCCTCGCACCATTCCCTGGCTTTTCTCCGCCCTGAACACGATGTTGAGAGCGATCCGCAGGGAGCTGAAGACCCATGTCGAGATCCAGAGTAAACCTACCAATCCCAGGATTCCCACAATCTGGCGGTTCTGGATGACGTCCATAAGAGTTTTCATAACCTTTGGATCCAATGTCGGAGCCACATCTCTGAAATAGGCGCGAATATGATTGAACACTTCTTGGTCGTTGTAGAGATAAGTTCCAACCAGTGCCAATAGCAGCAGGATAAAAGGAATCAAGTTGATGAGGATGTTAAAAGCAATCCCCGAAGATAAGAAAAAGCCATTGTCCTCATTGAATTTTCTTAAGGCCTGCCAGAGGAGACCGAAGTTCTTGAGAGTCTTTGTAAGCCGTTTGAATCTCATCGAATGAGTCCGTTTCATTGGGTCGAGGTTTCCCCAGAGGCAGTCTCTGATTCACTCTTAGAGAATGGGACTCTGAGGCGGTTTGATGTTCATAGATCCTTCTTTTTTTCGCGCCTCATCGCATCCGCCGTCTCCAACCCTTCGATCCACTCAATCTCGGTGTCGGATCCCAGCATGAAGGCGATCCCTCGTGTCTCTTCATAACTTTCCAGTGCGATCGTGACAAGGCTGGTCATGGGTACCGAGAGGATCATACCAACCGGTCCTAGAACCCATCCCCAGAAGACCAATGAAAGGAAGACAACCAGCGTCGATAAACTTAGGCCTTTGCCAGTCAGTTTCGGTTCTATGATATTACCCACAACAATATGAACGACAACAAAGCCAAGGACGGTTAGAAGGGCAGACCCCACCCCTAACTGGACGAGAGCGAGAAGGGCAACAGGCAGGGCAGCAATGATTGAGCCAATATTAGGCACATAGTTCAGAAGAAACGCGAGCGTCCCCCAGAGCACCGGATAATCGACCCCGAGGATTAAGAGCCAAAGCCAGATCACAAGGCCAACGGCGGCGCTGAGCAGGGTTTTAATGACCATATAGCGCTTGGCGCTCTGGCTGAATTTCTCAATGGTAGAAAGCGACCTCTCCGGATTTTTTAACACGACCCGCAATTTCTTTGGCAAATCTGCTGCCTCCAGAAGGATGAACACGACCGTAAGCAGGATCAGAAACGCATTGGTGAGGACACTGCTCAGGGCTGAGAATATACCCCCTGCCAAGCTCATCACCCAC
>JBAVGF010000415.1:0-8965 GCA_049684675.1 Thermodesulfobacteriota bacterium
GAATTTCCGCATGGGCAGTGGGGTCGTTGAGTTCGATGCATCGGTTATGATCTTTTGCAAGCACCTGATCCCCTTTTAGTAAAACGGCACCCACTGGTATTTCCCCTCCCTGGCCAGCCTTCTCCGCCTCCTCTAGTGCCATCTTCATATACTTTTCGTCAAATTCTTTCCCTTTCATCATTCATCTCAGGAGAGTTATCTAATGACTCGTAGCCCTGAGCTACGTTGAGTTCAGGGTATCCTGGCTGCCGTGCACCATGTAAGGTGCACGGCAGCCAGGAACCCTACGTGGTTCATGGCGCGCCCAGCCCGACTCGAACGGGCGACCTGCGGATTCGTAGTCCGACGCTCTATCCATCTGAGCTATGGGCGCCTCCCTTAACCATTCATTTCTTTTTTGGAGAGGGAGAGACAGGTGCAGGAAGGATTTCAACCTGATAAGCCACATTCTGACCCCTTACAAGGGAATAAGTGATTTTCACCCGTTCCCCGACACCGGGATAACGCTTAGGAACATAGATCGTCTTCCTCCCCACGGCAAAATTCAAAACCTCTCCCTTATCCCCTTTGACGGTGATAATCCCCCTGGCAAACGCACCGGTAGTTATGCCAGCGACGCTTCCCTCAAAAGCAGAAGTCTGTTGGGCTAAGGCAGTTTCTAATCCAACAATGAGCAAAAAAGCAAAAACCGTGAAAAGTATCAACCCGTATTTCATCGAGCTCCGCATACGCTTCCTCCTTGACCTCGCCGCCCTGAACTACGTTGAGTTCAGGGCCCTGCCCTGAATCCCTCGTGGTTCAGGGCGTGGTGCAGTTAATAGTGGCGCCCTGAACCATGTGAGGTTTAGGGCAAGCCATGCACCCTACGTGAAAAACATCTTTTTTAGCTTTCGACGTCCGGTTGTAGACTTATAAAATTTCTCTTTATGTCGAGCTTCACTCATTGTTTTGAATGACTCGAGATGGACTATCTTATACGGCCGATATGGACTCGATGATTTAACTCCCCCAGCGTTATGCTCTGTCAAACGTTTATCAACATCATCCGTAACACCAGTATAAGTCCGAGTTTTTGTTTCATTCAATAGAATATAAACGTAATACATATTCAGTATCACTGGCGGATCCGCCATTTTGTAAAAAAATGGCGAGATCTCGCCAAATTTTGCATAGCAAAATTTGGCGGAGAGAGAGGGATTCGAACCCTCGATCCCGTTTTAAGCGGGATACTCGCTTAGCAGGCGAGCCCCTTCGGCCTCTCGGGCATCTCTCCGTGATTTCAACGATGTTGAAATACTATTAACAAAATCAACCTTTAACTTTCTTAGAGCAACTAACTCTACTTCAATGAACTTCGGAAAGCGCTTAATTGCTTAACTAATTCGTGAGCATCAGATTCTATCTTCTCATTTTGATCCGCCGCAATCATTCCATTAAGTAAACCCAAATCAAACCCAGCAACCACTTCATATACCGATCTGATTGAAATTCCCAGAAATCTCGCAAATTCGGCGTCTGAATTATCTGCCGATCCTTCTGCGATGTTAAGGACAATTGAATTTAGGGCCCTTTCTATCTGTGATGCTAGCTCTTTATCTTTTTTCTTTATATGTTTCTCAACTATGTCACGGCAGGCTTTGCAGAATGCTTTCGAGTCCTGATAAACCTTGAAATTCTTAAACCTGAATCTCATAGATCTTCCTTATGGAAGATACTGAAAGCTTTAAACCTTCTTTTAACCAGCAGCATTACAGGTGAATCTTAGATTCTTACTCTGTAACTTTAGGGCTAAATGTTAAAGGCCAAAAGTTAAAAGTAAAATTTGCGAAGCAAATTTTCTGGCGGAGGGAGTAGGATTCGAACCCACGTCCCGGATTTACGGGAAGCGGTTTTCAAGACCGCCGCCTTAAACCACTCGGCCATCCCTCCGTGATTTGCCAAAGGCAAAATACCTTTAACACTTAACTCTTAACTCTGCATTCTACACTCTTAATTCTTAACTTACTTCCTTTTCTCTATCTTTTCGACTCCGTATAAATAAGACCGTAATACTTCTGGGATGACTACACTCCCATCGGCCTGTTGATAATTTTCTAAAATAGCTACCAAGGTCCTTCCGACAGCCAGGCCGGAGCCGTTGAGGGTGTGGACATACTCTGTCTTCGACTTTCCAGAAATGCGGTATCGAATCTTCGCCCTCCTTGCTTGAAAATCCTCAAAGTTACTACAGGAGGAGATCTCTTTAAACGTATCCTGACCGGGAAGCCAGACCTCGATGTCATAAGTCTTTGAGGCTGAAAATCCCAGATCCCCAGTACAAAGGCTGACAACACGGTACGGAAGTCTCAGCCTCTTCAAAACCTCTTCTGCATCGGAGAGAAGCTTCTCCAGCTCGTCATAAGAGTTCTCGGGCTTTGTAAACTTTACCAACTCCACCTTATTGAACTGATGTTGCCGAATCAAGCCCCGAGTATCTTTTCCGTAAGATCCAGCCTCCTTCCTGAAACAAGGCGTGTAGGCTGTATAGTAAAGGGGCAACACCTTCTCCTCAAGAATTTCGTCCTGATGAATATTTGTCACAGGAACTTCTGCCGTCGGAATGAGGAAGTAGTCGGTCCCCTCAACCTTGAAAAGTTCCTCTTCAAATTTTGGGAGCTGCCCTGTACCGGTCATCGTTGTCCGGTTCACCATAAAGGGAGGAAGCACCTCACGATATCCATGTTCTCGGGTATGGAGATCCAGCATGAAATTGATCAACGCCCTTTCCAGTTTTGCCCCAAGATCCCAATAAAGGGTAAACCGTGCTCCGGTAATCTTCGCTCCATTCTTGAAATCAAGAATCCCTAATTCCTCCCCTAAATCCCAATGGGGCTTCGGTTCAAAATCGAATTTCGGAATTTCACCCCACCGCTTGACCTCAGCATTGTCAGATGGGTCTTTTCCCACAGGAACAGAGGCATGGGGGAGGTTTGGAACGGTGAGGAGAAAATCTTGAAGGACCTTCTCCTTCTCTTCGATCACTCCGTCCAACCCCTTCAAATCCCGGGAAACCTTTCTCATCTCCTCGATTAAATCGGAGGCATCCTCACCCTCTTTTTTCCTTTTGCTCACTTCATCAGAGACTTTTTTTTGGAGGGCCCTTAATCGTTCCCAGTCCTGGATGGTTTTTCTTCGCTCCCCATCAATCAAAACAAACTGGTCCAGATTGATGACCTGGCCTCTTAACGCCAGCCTCTCCCGAACCTCATCGAGATGTTCCCGTATATATTTGGCTTCAAGCATAGAAATTCCAACCTATCTCCAACCTACCATTCCAGTATTCCAACCTTCCAATATTCCAGGGTTTTAAGAATATCATCTATTTCCTGCGAAATCAACACTGCGACTCCCGGCGTAATGCCTCACTCTGCCGTGGAAACTCATTGGGATCGGGCAGGGGTGTCGGAGAAAATCTTATAGCGGATACCTCAGCTTGCCCCTCAACTACAGGAATATCTTGAACATTGAAAAGACTGTGCTATGACGGAGGAAAGTTGCCTTTGCCAATTACAATTTCAGATCATCCGCTTGACCGGCAAGTGCCCCGCAAGCCCCCGCCTTGCCTGCCTGCCGGTAGGCAGGTAGGCGGGGTCAAGGGGCACAATCACAACGATATTTCTTTCCCGGGAAGCACCGGCCGGGAAGCTTCATAAGATTCCCAGAGACATTCCTGCTCGATCGGAAGATCTGATCCACGCTTCAGTGAGGCATTACCCGGCCCAAAGGCCGAAGTTCGCGCAGAGTCGATACTGAGCGGACTTCTTAACGCCATCCTCAAAGAAGGATTTTCGCATCGTCGAAGTATCAATTATTGTCTTTTGATCAGATCGGGTTTGGGGGAGACGGGCTGCTCTAAGGAAAGATGGCCGACAATGGTTGCTATCGGCTTCCCGTCGATGAGGAATTGGACTCGTTTGATTTGGGGAAAATTGAGGGAAAGGGAATTGACAATGGAATAGACAGTCATCATCTCAGCTGAACTTCCTCCAGGATGATCCTTGGATAGCGCCGGGTTGAAATTGACTTTGGCCACTCCTGCGTCACTAATCTCAAGATTCAATAACTCTGTTCGTGGAGGAAGGGTGGGAATGAGTTTCCCTTTTGGACCTTTGATCAACTCGATGATCGTCTCCTTTGCCTCTTCTTTCGCTACATTCCTTTTCGAAATCTTTCTCTTTTCTCCGATCAGATATTCACCTTCGCTATCTGAAAAATAGAGGAGGACCTCCCTCCTCTCCGCCAAAATGCTCCGCCCCTTAGGCAACGGTTTAATGGAACGGAATATCTGCTGGTGAAAGAGCAGGATCAAACCGATCCCGATCAGGACCAGAAAAAAAAGGATTTTACCTCCCTTGCCTTTTTTAGGAGTTCCTTTTTTACGTTTCGCTTTCATTGAAAATCCAGTTATTTTCCTTCCGCCATTTTTCCAACAATCGGTAAGGAATACCGTTCTCCCTGAAGAGCCTTAACCATCAGGATGAGCCACAATATAAGGCTTAAAATCCAAATCGGATAGACCAGAAGACCGATAACAGGGATAAACCCCAAGATGGACGAGATAACGAAGAGGCTGAGAAAGGTGATGGTGGACTGCATGGCATGAAACTTTACGAAGCTGCTCTTCTTCTCTACCACCAAGAAGACAATGCCAGTGACGAATCCCAAAAGATAGCAGAGGAACCCAGCCACATTTTCTTCCAGTCCAGTGCTTGATCGTTTTTGTTCATTCATAACGACCCTCCTTGATGTTTGACAGTCACAAGTTTATGGATATTTAACAGTAGTGGTTCAACAAAGTCAACCTTTCGACTCAGACCCTGGCACGAAGTGATGAACGAATGTGAATCAACGAGTTCAGGGTGACAGTTGCAGATTACGCGCAGAAATCTTCTTTCTTAAAAATTGGCCGGTATAAGAGGCTGGATTTTGTGTCAATTCCTCCGGTGTTCCCCATCCAATCACTTCCCCCCCTTTCTCTCCCCCCTCTGGCCCAAGGTCAATAATGTAATCGGCTGATTTGATGACTTCCATGTTATGTTCGATGACGATGACGGTATTCCCTCTATCGGTCAGCCGGTTGAGAACATCGAGCAATCTCTGAATATCCGCAAAATGGAGACCTGTCGTGGGCTCATCCAAAATGTAGACACTCCTTCCCGTTTCCCTCTTACTTAACTCCCTCGCCAGCTTAATCCGCTGCGCCTCTCCTCCAGAAAGCGTTGTGGCAGGCTGGCCCAATTTGAGGTAACCCAGACCGACATCGCAGAGGGTCCGGAGTTTCTGACGGATCACCGGGATCGCCTGGAAGAATTCGTCAGCCTCTTCGGCGGTCATCTCCAAGACATCAGAAATGGTTCTCCCTTTATATCGGACGTCGAGCGTCTCCCGGTTATAGCGCTTCCCATGGCACTCCTCACAGGTCACATAAACATCGGGAAGAAATTGCATCTCGACTTTCAAGACCCCGTCCCCATGGCATGTTTCGCACCGCCCCCCTGTCACGTTAAAACTGAAACGCCCCGGCATAAATCCCCTCATTCTCGATTCCGGAAGCTGGGCAAAGAGGTCACGAATGGGCTGGAACACGCCTGTATAGGTGGCCGGGTTGGAACGGGGTGTCCTTCCGATCGGCATCTGGTCCACATGGATGACTTTATCCACGTATTCCAACCCTTCAATACCTCGGACGGAGATGCAACGCCGGGGAAGACGATAAAGTTGCTGGGCTAACAGGCAATAAAGGGTATCAATGATCAACGTGGATTTTCCTGACCCTGAAACGCCTGTGACACATGTAAACACCCCCAGGGGAATCTTCACGTCAATACCCTTCAGATTATTTGCCGAGGCACCCCGAATAACGAGATACTTCCCCTCGACCGGTCTTCTCTGCTTTGGGAGAGGGATGAACTTTTTCCCGGAGAGATATTGTCCCGTCAAGGAATGCTCTGACTTCACCAGCGCCCCGGGAGGTCCGGTGAACACAACCTCTCCGCCTCTTTCTCCAGGCCCGGGTCCCATATCGATGATGTAATCGGCGGAACGGATCGTCTCCTCATCATGTTCCACTACAATGACGGTATTCCCCAAATCTCTCAGCCGCTTTAATGTTCCTAAAAGACGCAAGTGGTCCCTTTGATGAAGCCCGATGCTGGGCTCATCCAAAATGTAGAGCACCCCGACTAAGCTCGAGCCGATCTGGGTCGCCAGACGGATGCGCTGGGATTCCCCTCCGGCAAGGGTGGCGGCTGTTCGGTCCAGCGTAAGATAATCCAGGCCCACCTCCACCATAAACTTCAGTCGCTCTTCAATCTCTTTCAGAACCCCTTGTGCAATTTTTTGAGATCTGGGGGGCAGCTCCAAATTCTTCAGGAAATCCAAAGCCTCTTTGACATAAAGATGGGTGACTTCAGCAATCGATCTTCCGCCCACCTTGATTGAAAGCACTTCCTTCTTCAGCCGTGTCCCGCCGCAATCGGGACACGGAGCCACATTCGTAAATTCCCCCAGCTCGTCATCCTCTTCCCCATCGTTTTTCCATCTCCTCTCCATTTCCGGAATGACCCCTTCAAATTCCTGCCGAAAGAGATGGGATCTACCCTTTCCTTTCACCTTGAAAGCGACTTTCTCTCCTTCCGACCCGTAAAGAAGAAGATGCTGAACTGATTTGGACAGCCGATTGAACGGAGTATCGAGATCGAAATGATAATGTTTCGCCAGCCCTTCCAGAATGGGTCTGAGGAAAGCCTCTTCCTTCTCCTTCCATGGCAGGAGAGCGGCTTCGTTCAGTGAGAGGGAGCGATTCGGAACGATGAGATCAGGATCAACATAGCGCTTTGTTCCCAACCCACCGCAGGCAGCGCAGGCACCCTGGGGGCTGTTGAAAGAGAACATCCGGGGTGTGATCTCCGGGAAGCTGAATCCACAACGAATACAGGAGAACTTCTGGCTGAAGACCATGGGAGCCGATCCTTCTCTCTCCACCTTTACAATTCCCTCCGAAAGGCGCGAAGCGATCTCCAAGGAATCGTTGATCCTCCTTTCGGCCCCTTCTTTGACCGTCAAGCGATCCACCACCACATCGATCTCATGGCGCTTATTCTTATCCAGCCGGATCTCTTCGCTGAGATCTCTCATCTGCCCGTCAACTCTCACCCTCACAAACCCGTCCCTCCGGAGTTCCTCCAGCTCCTTTCGATATTCTCCCTTTTTCCCCCTGACGATAGGAGAAAGGACAATGAGGGGTGTTCCTTTGGGAAGCCTGAGGAGTGTCTCGGTCATCTGTTGAAGCGACTGTGAGGAAATAGGAGAGCCGCATTGAGGGCAGAAAGCTTCTCCGATCCTGGCAAAAAGAAGCCGGAGGTAATCATAGATCTCTGTCACGGTGCCCACAGTGGAACGCGGGTTTCGTGACATACCCCTCTGATCAATGGCGATGGCGGGAGAGAGACCCTCGATCGATTCTACACTGGCCCTTTCCATCTGCTCCAAAAACTGCCGCGCATAGGCTGAAAGGGACTCCACGTACCGCCTCTGCCCTTCGGCATAGAGGGTATCAAAGGCGAGCGTCGACTTACCCGAGCCGCTCAGGCCGGTAATCACCACCAGACAATTCCGGGGGATCTCCACGTCGATATTCTTCAAATTATGTACCTTGGCTCCCCGGATGATGATCTTTTCCATGCTTCCCTTCCCTCAAAACAATTAACAGAAAACCCGTAAGGTGTAAACCCCGTTAGAAAGTCTTCCATTTTCTAACGGGGTAAACCCCTTAGAACTGATTAGAGTCTGTTTATAAACTACAATTTTCACAAAAGGCGTCATTCCGGCGAAAGCCGGAATCCAGTACTTTCAAGACCTTCTGGATGCCGGATCAAGTCCGGCATGACGAAAGAGGAGCATTTTGAGCAGACTCTAACGATACGAATGATAACGAATCCACCGAATAACCCGTTCCTACCAGCAACGCAGAGACGCAGAGGACGCGGAGAAACCGATTTTTTTATTTGGCGGTGAGAGGCCGCCAAATAAAAAGGCTTCTGTTACTCTAGGACAGGGCTCTTAACAGCTTGTATAGCCTTCAAAGAGGACCGGTTTTATGGTCGAAGGCGAGCAGTTTCTGATCCAATCGCCGTCTCCCGATTGGATCAGAAGGAGGATCTTTCTCAGCGACCTCCGCGACTCTGCGGTAAACCTGATTTCACCACATTCAACCGTTCTTGGACAGAAGCGGCACATTGTTTCGGAGGGGAGACCACCTCGAACCAATCGCACCAGAGACCGAGGATTGCATTGCCTCACAAGAAAACCCTTGACAAATCGAAAAAGGAAGCTATAATTTTTCTAAGTTTATTTTATTAAACTTATTTCTTCTTATAATGTCTTACAGATTACTAAACAAAAATCTTTTTATACTATCCTCACAGGATTTATGAGGATCTGAGAACAGATTTGAAGCTTCAAGAGTTGTCATTGCGAGCCCAAAGGGCGTGCCTGCGCGCTGAAGCGCTCCGGCGCGCAAGCGTGGCAATCCGACAGGAAATGTCGTTGCGAGGGCATAGCCCGCGGCAATCTCATGAGTTCCTTCGCTTTGCTCAGGAAAAGGCTTCGTTGCTAACGCTCCTCGCAATGACCCGCTGGGGCCAAGGTATCCATCGTAGGAGCAGGCGGTGATGAATCATGGCTAAAGTACTGATCATAGGAGCAGGGGGTGTGGGTACGGTGGTTGCTCATAAAGTGGCAAAAGTCCCACAGGTGTTTACCGACATCCTGCTGGCAAGCCGTACAAAATCAAAGTGCGATGGTATCGCTAAAGCAGTTGGCGCCAATAGAATCAAGACGGCTCAGGTTGATGCCAACAATGTACGCCAATTAGTTCAATTATTGAAAAGTTTTAAACCGGAAATGGTCATCAATGTAGCGTTAC
>JBAVGF010000416.1:0-2267 GCA_049684675.1 Thermodesulfobacteriota bacterium
CGATACCGTCATATTTGGGGAGAAGAGAAATGTTAAACTTCCCAACATCTTCTACCGTGACACTCATGGCACTTGACTTCATAGCCTCGGCTATCGCTTTCGCCATCTTCTTGGTGTTCCCACTCCCGCTATAGTAAACCACCAGAACTTTTTTTGAAGCCATTTTTCACCTCCAAAATTTTATTCTTTCAACTTCAATCTATTAAATTAGGAACAGGGTGTCAATGGGGATTGGGAAAGGCTGGATAAATGTTTTTCAAAGAAATATTTGACAAAAAAGTCACTAAATTTTACAAATTGGCAATTTAAATTGCCCCGGAGGTTTAAATGTCGAAAATAAGAATAGATATTCCCGGTTGGGGGAACATCGATATTGAGAATATTGTCATTGACCTGGACGGAACCATTGCTACCGATGGGAAGATTTCCCCCGAAGTTAAGGAAAAGATTAACTCTCTCTCTGAACTGGCGAAAGTTTATATTTTAACAGCTGATACTCAGGGAACCGCCAATGAAGAAATCTTAGGCATGAATGTAGAACTGATAAAGATACCTGAAGGAAACAGCAAAAAAGGAAAATTTGAATTTTTAAAAACCCTCAATCTCGAAACAACCGTGGCCATAGGAAATGGAAGCAATGATCAACTCACCCTGAAAGAAGCTGCCCTTGGGATAGCAGTATTAGGAGATGAAGGGGTGTCGGTTTCTGCCATGAAGAGTGCGGATATCGTGGTAGAGAATATTCATAATGCTTTGGATCTCCTTTTGGAACCTAAGAGACTAATCGCCACATTGAGAGAATGAAAAAGACCCTTCTTTCCCTTTAAACACAACTCCCAGACCGGCAATAAATGAACCTTCCGAACAACCCTTATTAACGAAGCCTATTTAGTAGTTTTTTCCTCCAGGAGTTTTCTCACATCACGGCGACCAAGCTTTCGGAGCCCCACCATTACTGATTTCTTTTCATCCTTTGGCTTAAACTTCCCTATCTCCCACTGATGAGCTGCCCCGACTGTGACACCTGTAAGAATGGCCAGTTCCTTCTGAGTGATCCGTAAGTGTCTCCGGAGGCTTCGGATCAGGGTTGGAGAAAAGCGGGATTTTTTAACCTCTTCCGGAGTCGCCTCCAATGGCATCTTTCTCTTTTTCAACTCCTTTTGCTGTTGGGCTGCTAATCGTTCTAATGCCAAGACTGTTTTGCGAAGTTGGGAGACCGTGCTCTTCAATAACCGGACATCCCGACCCAATGGAACTGAGGTCTTACGCATCTCCCTTTTTGCCACCCGTACGATTTCAGATTTGATAGTCCCTTCCAACTTGCCCATGAATCCCTCCTATCGTTATAGATTTGTGTTTTATCTACGTTAAGGGTTAATAAAGGATGATTCTAATTTGGATTGAAATTTACTAAATTATGAATAGGGTGTCAATGAGAATTGGAAGGGGGGTGAGAATTGGATTGGGACAAGAGAAATTTAAAACAAATCCTTGACTCTTTTCCTCCAAATCGTATAAGTTATTTCCCAATTGTTTCTCAATAAAAAAGGGATCAGTTATGAGCCCTCGGAGGTGAACGATGGAGGGAAAGAACCATGGACGCAGGTGAATTCAAACTGCCGAAGCCACGAACTGTTGGAATACTCGCCTTGATCCTTATCATCATCATCTTTCTTTGGGGCACCTTTGTCATCATCCCGGCTGGCCACAGGGGGGTTGCCCTCTGGTGGGGGAGCGTAGAGAATAGAATTATGGGGGAGGGGCTCAACTTCAAGGTACCCATTGCTGAAAATGTCATCAAGGTGGATGTTAAGGTTCAACCCCATCCGTTCAAGGAGATTGATGCCTCTTCAAAAGAATACCAGTTGGTGAAAATGACGGGAATGATGAACTTCCATATCGATCCGTCTTTTGTGAATGACCTTTACCAGAAAGTGGGGCTCGATTTTGCCGGCAAGGTGATCGATCCGGCTTTCAACGACTTTGTCAAGGAGGTTGTGCCGACCTACCCGATTGGGGAGATACTTCCCAAAAGGGAGGAGATCCGGCAGAGGGCGATGAAAAAGCTGGGAGACAACCTGTCGAGGTATCACATCATCGTCGATGACATCTACTTTGCCAACATCCGATTCTCTCCTGAATATGAAGGGGCCATCGAGGCCAAGCAGGTGGCCCAGCAGCAAGTCGAAACGCAGAGACAGGTTTTGGCCCAACGCGAGATTGAAGCTCAGCAAAAGGTGGCCACGGCCAAAGGAGAGGCTGAATCC
>JBAVGF010000417.1:0-3791 GCA_049684675.1 Thermodesulfobacteriota bacterium
CCAGGATGGATTCCGGCTTTTCCTCTTCATGATGAGAGGCGATAGAATGAACAATGACGGCCGATTCGCCATATTTTTTCGCCAAGTCCGCCCCGATCTTTGCGTGGGAGCCTTCCACTTCATGATCCACGGCCTTTCCAATGTCATGAAGAAGACCCGCCCTCTTCGCTTGCTTCACATTACCCCCTAATTCAGAGGCCATCACCCCGCAAAGAAATGCCACTTCCAAGGAATGCTGGTAAACGTTCTGGGCAAAACTCGTTCGATATTTGAGGCGTCCGATCAGTTTAATCAACTCCGGGTGCATGCCGTGGACGCCCACGTCAAAAGTCGCCTGTTCCCCTGCCTCACGAACGGATGTTTCTACTTCCTGCTCCACCTTCTGAACAATCTCTTCAATCCTTGCAGGATGAATGCGCCCGTCGCTTACGAGACGCTCCAAGGCGATGCGGGCAATCTCCCTGCGAACGGGATTGAATCCCGAAAGGATGACGGCCTCCGGCGTGTCGTCAATGATCAGATCAATCCCGGTGGCCGCTTCAAGGGCTCGGATATTCCGACCCTCACGGCCGATGATTCGGCCTTTCATCTCTTCATTCGGCAGGGTGACCACAGAGACCGTCCTCTCGGCAACATACTCTCCGGCATAGCGTTGAACGGCCAGACTGATAATCTCCTTCGATTTCTTATCAGCGAGCTCCCTCGCCTCCTCTTCAATCTTTTTTATCCTTTTGGCTGCTTCGTGCTTTGCCTCGTTTTCCATAGACTCCATCAGCAATCGCTTGGCCTCTTCGGAAGACATTCTCGCAATGCTCTCCAACTGAACGCGCTGCTTTTCGAGAAGAGCCGTCAGCTTTTTCTCCTGTTCTTGAGTTGTTTTTTCCTGCTGGATCAACGTCTTTTCCCGACGGGTGATATCTGTCTCTTTGGTATCAAGAAGCTCTATCTTCTTGTCGAAATGTGATTCTCTCTGGGTGAGTCTTCTCTCCAGATTCTGAAGTTCTTGACGTTTCTCCATCGTCTCTTTTTCAAAATTGGCCTTTTCTTGATAAAACTTGTCTTTGGTTTGGAGGAGGGCCTCCTTTTTTAATATCTCAGCCTTCTTCTCAGCTTCCTCGATCAAGCGTTTGGCAACCTCTTTGGCAGAGACCATCCGGGCTTCTGAGAACCTCTTTCTCAAAAGGAATCCGATGAGCCCTCCGAGAAAGGCAATTGCAGAAATGAGGATGATATACATCTCAACGGATAGCTTCAACGGTTCATTCACCTCCTTATATGGAAACTCGCATAGCGCATAGGGCATAGCGCATCGCGTCGTTGCTACAAACAAAGACTATTTTCATGGCACGAGCCTTCCTGCCCTGTACCATGTTAAGTGCAGGGCCTGCCACAAGAGGGGTGCCCTCCTGGCATGGCTTATTGTTTAGAAAATGACAACAACCATCGGTCGTCATTCAACCGTGACATCCCTCACGCGAGTTGGCGACACCAACGGATAAAGAAAAAATCGTCAGTTGAGAAAAGAAAGGAACCAGGGATGGGATAGAAAACACGGGTGGTTCAACGGAACCCGACATGGAAGAAAAGATAACGGGGACCCCAAGGGTGATTTCCAATTGACTTTGGCTATATTACGAAATCCTACTTCCCTTTGAAAGGAGGATCCAATGGTTTTTTTTTCCAAACCTAAGCCCCTTTCAAGAGCGGAACGGTAGAGCGATAGACAATCCCATCTTGTGGAAACTCCCAGCCTTTTTTCCAATCGACTCCACATCCCTGGAAATATCTGTAGAATTTCGGTCAATTTCAAAACGATAATAGGTATCAAACCCATTCTCTTCTCATATCAGGATCGATGAAACTCCTTTCTTCCCTCTATTCCACCACACCTTTCATCCTCTGACGACGGTACTGATCTCAAATCCCCTGCTCGATGTCCTGTGGCCGGTGATCTAAAGCAACCGTCCGGAAAGGGTTCCCTCTTTAAGGTTGTCCACAAAAAATCTTCCGGCCACCCTGAACATAGCAGGGGAACATCAACCCGTTACGAAGGGGTTTTCAAATTCCAATCCCCCATTTTGATATCAATCTTCTCAACCAAATCTTTTGATTTTGCTTCGACCTCTCGAAGCAGAGCGGTTCTTTTTTCCTTTTCTCTTAAAAGATCATCCGCGATATTAAGTGCCGTTAGAATCGCCACGTTCACCGTGGAAACGCTCTTCGTCTTTTTTAGAACTTCCTCCATCTTTTCATTCACATATTTGGCCACTTCCTGAATATAATCTTCTTCCGCATCCGTCTTAACCGTATAGGTTTGGCCAAATACCTTGATCTCAACCAGTCGCTCTCTTCCCATTCCCTCTGACCCTTCCAAACAACTTTCTGAGCCCAATCAACTCTCGATGCTCTTAAAACGATGGAGGAGTTGATCAATCCGCGTCCTCACCTTTTCTCTATCTTGGGAGAGGAGCTTCATCTTTTTCTCTAACTGGATCACCTTTTCCCTCTCCTTATCCAGGGCCGCGGCCAGACGGTCCCTCTCTTTCTCCAGCTCATGAAATTTGGCTAAGAGATGATGGACTTTTTCCTCCAGATCTCCGAACAAACCCTTTTTTTCCTCTGGAGCTATATCTTCTGTTTGTTTGTCTAATAATATTTCTCCACTCATAAAAAGTCAACCCTTCGACGACCGCTCAGGGCTAGCCCTCCAACTCTTGCTCAGGATTTATGAGGTGCTGAGCAAATAGGCCTTCATCAGTTCATCGATGTCACCGTCCATTACCCGATCCACTTGATGAATTACCTTGTTCGTACGGTGATCTTTAACCATTTTGTAAGGGTGCATAACATAAGAACGGATCTGGCTCCCCCAGGCGATATCCTTTTTTGAGTTGTGAAGTTCCTGCAGCTTCTCCTCTTTCTCCTTCATTTCCCTTTCGTAAAGGCGTGCCCTCAATATCTTCAAGGCAGTGGCCTTATTCTTATGCTGGGATCGTTCGTTTTGACATTGAACGACAATGCCCGTGGGAAGGTGAGTGATTCGTACGGCTGAATCGGTTTTATTGACGTGCTGCCCCCCTGCCCCGCTGGACCGGAAGGTATCCACTCTCAAATCTTTTTCGTCAAACTGAACCACGATATCATCGGAGACTTCAGGAATCACAAAAACCGAAGCAAAAGACGTATGCCTTCTTGCCCCCGCATCAAAAGGGGATATTCGAACCAATCGGTGGATTCCACTCTCCGCTTTTAAGTATCCATAAGCGTAACGGCCATTGACCATAAAGGTAACGTTTTTCAAACCGGCTTCTTCACCCGTGAGGATATCAATAATTCTTGTCTCAAATTTCCTTTTTTCTGCCCATCTCAGGTACATCCTCAGAAGCATTTCCACCCAATCCTGAGCCTCTGTCCCTCCGGCTCCCGCATTGATGCTGACGATTGCGTTGCTCGGGCCGTGCTCTCCTCCCAGCATTCTCCCGAGCTCTATTTGTTCAATGGCTTCTTCGCTTCTTTGCAGTCTCTCTACCAGCTCCTGAACTTCTTTGTCATCCTCTTGTTCTTCGACCAATTGGAGGAGGATCTCCATCTCCTCCAGCACCTTCTTTTCCCCTTCCCAAGGCGATAGACTCTCTAAGAGAGAGGTTCGTTCCTTCAGAATCCTCTGAGCAGCCTCACCTCCTTCCCAGAAATCAGGTTTTGCCATCATCTTTTCGATTTCTTCCAGCCTTTTCCGTTTTCTTTCGACGTCAAAGAGAACCTCGGAGGGATTCCAATCGATCCCCCAATTC
>JBAVGF010000418.1:0-2062 GCA_049684675.1 Thermodesulfobacteriota bacterium
ACTAATCTTTTTACCCTCCTTAATCATTTTGTTTGCACGGAATTGCAGGGATGGCGACCAGGCTCGGCCACCAGCCTCTGGCCTTTTGCAAGGCCTTCCTGGCAATAATGTTACCGTTAACATAAAATTCGATGTTACCGTTAACCCAATTGATCTGCTCGTAAAATATATGCATCGCAATTTATTGAAATCATTAGTTAATAAATTATATATTCACTTTGCTAAAAAATTCACTTTTTTGTTGAAATTTTAATTTCTTGGTTCTATAATTATGGTCAATTTACAACTCATAACGGAGGGAAATAAGATGGGTAGAAAAGGCTGGTTAGTTACTTTTTCAGGAATGGGTTTGAATCTGGCTTTGGGCGTCTTATATTCATGGAGTGTTTTTGGCAAACAATTCACAGAGGCTGTTGACAAAGGCGGGTTCGGCTGGAGTAAAACCAGTGCAGCCCTGCCTTATACGATTGCTATCGCTTTTTTTGCCGCAATGATGGTTCCCGCTGGCCGCCTTCAGGATAAGTTCGGTCCCCGGATTATAGCCACTATGGGTGCCCTATTAACCGGCTTGGGACTCGTTGTGACGAGCTTTGCCTCACCGGGGAATATCTTACCTGCTTTAATTGGGTTCGGTGCTATGGCCGGAACAGGAATTGGTTTGGGATATGCCACCGCCACCCCTGCGGCAGTGAAATGGTTTCCTCCGGAGAAAAAAGGCTTGATTACCGGTATCGTTGTGAGCGGTTTCGGCCTTGCTTCCGTTTATATCGCTCCTGTCAGCAGATCTTTTCTTGCAGCCTACGGGGTGAAAGGGGCGTTCTTGATTCTCGGCATAGGTTTTGCCGTGATTACCTTCATCCTCGCCCAATTCATAAATAATCCTTCCACTGCTGCTCTGAGTTTGAATCAGCAAGCCTCTAAAAACAATAACAACTATAAGGTTGATTACTCCTGGTCAGAAATGCTAAAGACTCGAACCTTCTACCTCCTTTGGATTGAGTTTGCATGCGGAGCCATGGCAGGTCTGATGATTATCGGACACCTGGCCAAGATTGTCGCTGTCCAGTCAGGAAATGCCATCCAGATCGGTTTCATCTTTGTGGCGCTCCTTGCCATTTTCAATGCCGGAGGCCGTCTCGTCGCAGGTTTCGCATCGGACTATATTGGTCGATTAAGAACGGTTTTGATTGTCTGCTTAAGTCAGGCCGTGGTGATGTTTTTCTTCTCAAAGATTTCCACGATCTCGACCTTCATCCTGGGATCTGCTGTCGTAGGGTTTAGTTACGGGGCCTGTCTCTCTCTGTTCCCTTCGACCTGTGCCGATTATTGGGGTACAAAAAATCTTGGGTTGAATTACGGGATCCTTTTTACAGCATGGGGTGTGGGAGGAGTATTCGGGCCCATCCTGGCTGGTAGGATCGCAGATGCCTCGGGCAATTACAATATGGCCTACGTCATTTCAGCCTCTCTCATGATTTTTGCTGCCATCCTTACCTTCTTCACAAAGGTTCCCGAAAGGGAGATGGTAGGGGAATTCGCCCAGCCAATTCTTGCCCGGAACTGAAAGCCATCCATTGACTTTTTCTCCTATCCAAAAAGCCCCCGCATGGGGGCTTTTTTTTGGCCTATTGCCGTTATACCCCTCATCCCTGCCTACCGGCAGGCCTTGAACCTAGCATGGTTCAGGGCAGGCAAGCTATCGCTCCCCACAGGAGATTCTGTCGCAATCATGATGGAGGGGAGATACGGACGGAACAGACAGCCAGGCTCCTCAGCTTTAGAATGCGGTCATTTAGGGGTGTGGGTAATCGATCTTCCTGCAAATGAAATCTTTCCATGGGCTTGGAGGCCAGCAGTTGACCGATAAAAGGTTTCCGCACTAAAGCTTCGTTACCTGACCGCCTGCTCCGTCTCGTTGGGAGAGCGGTCCCTCGTTGATGACGACACAGTTTGCAAGGGGAGAAGGCTTCGTCGTGAGACTTCGGCGCGAGTTCAGTCGAATGGAAGGGTGAGGGAAACGCTTATTCAGAAGGAGGAAATGTTGATTCCCTTGCAAAAGTCG
>JBAVGF010000419.1:0-48651 GCA_049684675.1 Thermodesulfobacteriota bacterium
AAGAAACTGACGGTTCACTATGGGCCCCTGCCTGCATTAAATGAGATTTCTCTGGAGGTAAAACAGGGAGAGACCATCACTCTTTTGGGTCCCAATGGGGCGGGGAAAACAACCCTGTTACTCACCCTCTCCGGAATCTTGAAGACCACCGAAGGAAGGATCCTTTTCGAAGGGGAGGATATCACCAACCTCAATCCTCACAGGATCGTCTCCAAAGGAATCGGCCATGCCCCTCAAGGACGCCATATCTTTCCTACCCTTTCTGTCATCGACAATCTCCTCATGGGCGCTTACCTCCACAGGAATGAAAAGAAGGAGATAAAAAAGGAGTTGGAGTGGATCGATCAGCTCCTCCCTGTACTCAAAGAGAGAGCCCATCAAAGAGCGGGAACCCTCAGTGGAGGCGAACAACAGATGCTCTCCGTAGGAAGGGCGATGATGGGCCGTCCTAAACTCCTGTTGCTGGATGAACCTTCCTTGGGATTAGCGCCTCGTCTGATGGATGAACTCTTTGCCACATTCAGAGAGATGAACCGGAGGGGACTCACCCTCTTTATTGTGGAGCAAGAGATTCAACTCTCTTTGGCTATTTCCAACCGGGGATATCTCCTGAGAAATGGCCGTGTGATTAAAGAGGAATCTGCGTCGACACTGGTGGCGAGCCGGGAAGTAAAGGCCCTTTGTTTGGGAGAGGAGATGGACAAATCATCCTAAACTTTTCACAAAATCGGCAGGTGAGTGTTCTTCCAAAACGCCATAGAGCGGTTATCCCCTATATCCAGTACGCCCACCTGCCTTCGGCAGTGTATCTTATGCAACTCTGAAGGCTGAAACAAGGAGGGAATGAAGGTCGTTTCCACTGTTCTCAAGTCGAGGGACTGAACGGATCTCCACCCTCCTTCGCAGAAAGCAAGGGGCTTTAATCCTTGGGGGTCCACTACCCACTTCAAATTGAATTTGGTATAATTCAGATAGAGGCGTTCATGTTTCCATATTTGGGGATTAGACTTTGATGTCTTTTTCTTATAGGCAAGCTGAAGGGATTTCATCATGATGGATAGACTGTGGAGTCTGGTTTCATTATCGGTCCTGGCCCCGTTCTTTTTGTTCATTCCTGGAATGGTTGGTGCAGAAGAGAAGATCGTCATCGGAGGAGTAGAGGATGTGATCCTCCTGCCCTGGAGAGTGAGACTTCCTGCCCGCATTGATACTGGGGCGGCAAAATCTTCGCTCGACGCGCGGGAGCTTAAGGTACTGGATGATTTGGTTGAGTTCAAGTTGCCGCAAAAATACGGTAGTTTGCAGTTCCGTCTGCCAGTCATCGAGTGGCGACATATCCGAACCCCTGAGGGGCTTGAACGGAGACCCATTGTGGAGTTAGAAATCTGTCTCGGCTCCAGGCGATTCCGCACCAAGGTGAACCTTGCTGACCGCTCCATGGTCAAGTATCCATTGATTCTGGGCCGAAATTTTCTCAAGGAGACTTTTGTGGTGGACGTCCAGCGACGGAGAACGACAAGACCGATCTGTCCCGATATTCCTTGAACATGAAAGCCTTGGTGAAGAACTTCGGACACCTCTGATTTTTGTCCGGTCCAATTTGATATAATGAATAACGTGGTTGCGCTTGCCGCAGGGAGTTTAGCCGTTTTACTGAGTCATGAAGATGGGGAGTAAAAAGATGCGAATCCAAAAAACCTCACCGTCGCAAACATGGGGCCTGATATTTCTGCTCGTGTCGATCATCCTTCTTCTTCCTTCCGGAAAGGGCGACGCTGGAGAGAAGATCACAATTGGAGACGTGGAGGATGTCGTTCTTATGCCGTGGGGGGTAAGGTTGCCGGCACGCATTGACACGGGGGCGGCCACCTCTTCCCTTGATGCCCGGGACCTCAAGGTTAAGGACAGCGTGGCCGAATTCAAGTTGCCCAAAAGGTACGGTAGCCAACTGTTGCACCTACCGGTGATTGGGTGGCAGAGAATTCGGGGGGCTGATTTCAAGGAAAAAAGGCCGGTGGTCGAGATTGCATTCTGCCTGGGTTCGAAGATACTTCGTGTCGAAGTCAATCTCAACGACCGCTCCACAGTCAAGTACCCATTAATTTTGGGGCGTAACGCCTTGAAGGATTATTTTATCGTTGACTGTGGACGGTCAAACTGCTTGACACCAAGCTGCCCGGAGGTTCCCTCAAAATGAAGCGCCCTGCAGTCCTGCTCGCGGTGGCGCTCCTGATCATCTCCTTTGCCGTCATCAGCTACCGCGTCATCTGGCTCAAATACCCAATCCTTCCTCCAGCCCGGGCGAAAGTATGGCAGCTCTCTATGGAGGCCCACGTTAAGGGCGGCGAAAAGGAAACGAATGCGATGATCGGGCTCCCTTCGGCCCGTAGAGGGCAGTTGGTTGCCGAGGAACGCATCCACTCTGGAACACTCAATTTCAACCTTCTTCGCGAGGGACCAAACCAGATCGGCGTCTGGTCGGGAGCTGTCAGCCCAAGGGGTGAAGTGATTGGATACAGTGCAACCATCCAGGTTAAACCTCCACGATCCTTTAAAACCAAAACGCCGCCCCTCGAACCTTACCCACCCAATGTAGGGAAAAAAGATCAAGCATTAGTAAAACGTCTGGTGGCAAAATGGGATCCTCTCCCGCCAGTGGATCGACTTCGAAGGGTAGCCGCAGCGCTGAAAGGATCTTGGGGACCATCCCCCCCTGAGGATCAAGACCTCCAGGCCTGGTCAGCCTTTTACGATAAGCATGGCCGGGTGACAGCCTCTCTTGTTCTGTTACGAGCGGCTGGTTTACCGGCTCAAGTGGTGGAGGGTCTGCCACTTGCTGAGAGCATAACAGGCTCAACCCTGACTTGGATCGAGGTGTGGACAGGCCAAGAATGGGAGAGCCTCCAGCCGGAGAGAGGAGAAATTTATCCAAAACCTGTTCCACTTCTTCCGTTGACAACGAACGGACTGCCCGTCGTTCGTGTCATCAACGGGGAATTGTCAGAGGTCCGTTGGACATTGAACCGCAAGATCATAAACCAGTGGCGCATGCAGTTTGAACGTATTATGCGTTCAGATCGATTCCTCGACCGCTGGTCGCTGTTTCGTCTTCCAGAAGAGTTTCAGAGAACCTTTCGCATTCTCATTCTGGTCCCGATTGGCGCCCTGATGATTTGCCTCTTGCGTAACATCGTAGGCTTTCCAACATTCGGGGTCTTTTTGCCCGTTCTTATGGCTCTCGCTTTTCGAAATACGGGCCTTGCCTATGGGTTGGGGATCTTTTGGGGTGTTGTCTTGATCGGATACGTGGTCCGCCGCTGGATAGACAAACTTCGCCTCCTCCTCGTCCCGCGGCTATCCGTGATCCTGACGCTTGTCATCATCTGCATTACCCTCTTTGCCCTGGTCGGAAATAAGATCGGCCTTCGGGAATTCATGGCTGTCGGATTACTGCCTTTTGTCATTCTCACGATGACCATCGAGCGGTTCTTCGTCATAGTAGAGGAGGCAGGCGCCCGGGAGGGGCTCTTGACTGCGACGGGGAGCGCCGGAGTGGCGGTGATTACCTACGGGATCCTTCAATTCGAACCTCTTCAACTCACCTTCTTTGTCTATCCCGAACTCCTGTTTGCCGTCGCCGCGGTTCAGGTGCTTCTAGGCCGCTATACCGGCTATCGACTCTTGGAGCTCTTCCGTTTCCGGAAGTTTTGGAGGTCATGATGATTTTTGAAGGATTCCGCTGGCTCCGCGATGTCGGGGTGCTGGGTATGAACCGCCGGAATGCGGAATACATCATGCGTTTCAATCCGCGGTCGTCTTTTCCGCTTGTGGACGACAAACTCAAGACAAAGCAACTGGCAGAGGCATATCAGATCCCAACCCCGCTTTTATACCGTGTGATCGAGCGTCACGGCGATATGGCCAGACTTGAAGAAATGCTCAGGGGCTACCAAGATTTCGTTATCAAACCCGCTCGGGGCACCGGCGGGAGTGGTATCGTTCTTGTTACAGGCCATACGGAAGGAGGTTTCATCAAGCAAAGCGGTGAGGTCATCCCGATGAAAGATCTCGCCTACCACATCTCTGATATCCTTTCCGGAATTTACTCTCTCGAGGGGCTCGAGGATCGAGCCTTCCTTGAGGCGCTTGTTCATCCCGATAACGTCTTTGATGCGGTGACCTATCGTGGGGTACCGGACATCAGAATCATAGTCTATCGCGGTGTGCCGGTGATGAGCATGGTTCGCCTTCCCACCCGAGCTTCTGATGGGAAGGCCAATCTTCATCGCGGGGCGATCGGTGTCGGGATAAACATGGGGAACGGGACGACTCTGTCGGGGGTCTATCGCTCCGGGGTCGTCACTCACCATCCCGATACGGAGAAACCTGTAACAGGGATACAGGTCCCTCACTGGGAGAGGTTGCTCCTCATTGCGGCAAAAGCCGTTGACATGATTAACCTTGCCTTTCTCGGCGTCGATCTGGTGATCGATCGGGATCGAGGGCCACTGCTTCTCGAACTGAATGCACGCCCGGGACTCCAGATCCAGGTTGCAAACCAGGCGGGTCTCTTCAAGCGCCTCGAATCGGTCGACAAAGCACCTCCTGAAATTTTTGCCACACCAGAGAGAAGAGTCGCCTGGGTATTGGAGACATTCGCCACCCCCATCCTAAACTGAACAAATAGTGAAGTTCCCCGGCTATCCCGCTTTGGCGGGACGGGGCACTTGCCGGTTACTGTTGTTCCAGAGTTTTTTCAGGCGGATAGACGAGACGTGTCCCGTCCACCCGTGCAAACGGCCAAATTCTATGAAGTTGAAGATCGGTTGAGCTAAGGATGTGCGCTACCCTTATCCCCCTGACTTCAAGGGCATCCGCGATCAGGGAGCGGTGACACCGCCAAGGCAAAGCTTCAGCGCACATTAGTGCGACCCGTTTACGTTGCGCAAGTCCTACCAACTTACCCAAGTGATTCTCAAACTCTGGGGTCTGCATATAGTCAGCGAAACCCCTGAATGAAGCGTTACGCCAGCCCATGTTTGTTGAATCGGGTCGCGGGCGGCGAAGGCCCCCGAGCCCCGGCATATGGAGGTACCCGATGCCGGCGTCTTTCAGATCATCGGGCAGTGTTTCACGATTAAACTGGGGGTTATGCCGCGAACGCGGCACGGTGCGCACATCGATGACTTGTTTCACCTCATAGGTCTGCAGGAGTTGGATGAATGTTTCCAGGGTACGCGTGGAGTGGCCGATCGTCACCACGGCGCACCCTGTTCTTTCGGAAGGATACTTCGTCATCACAACCTATTTCTTCGGGGTTTCTCCTGCAGGAGTTTTTCCCTTCAGAGACTTAAGGTAGGCGACGATGTCTGCCATTTCGGCAGATTTTGGATCAATTCCATTACCTTTGAGCGCATTCTTGATACAGGCATTCACCTGTTTCTCAAGGCCCTTCATGTCGGCAGCTTTCTCCAGTCCTTTGCCGCTCGGATGGCACGAGTTGCAAGAGACTCCTGCAGTGCCTCCGCCAAACTTTGGATCGCTAAAAAGAGCCTTCCCCTTCTCCGCATCCCCTGCTGCCAGAGCCGGGCTAAACATAAGACCGAACGAAACCATTAAAAACAGACTTATCTTTAATCCATTCATTCCATTTGCCTCCTTTCTTCATCAATATACCCATTTTCTCATTGAAACCTTCCTTTTTCAATAATATTTTTTAAAGACCAGTAATGCCTCACTCTCCCGTGCAAACTTGACGACATCTGGCGAGGATGCCGGAGAAAATATTATGGCGGCAACCTCAGCTTGTAGGCCCGCTCAGAGAATTCCAGAGCAGTAACGAGACCCGATGATGCTCACGAATGTTACCCCATTAAACGTCCGCCTTATAAGATTTCCGGAGGCATTCTTGCCGGATTGTCAGATTTCACCCCCGCTTCAGTGAGGCATTACCAAGGGCACATGGCCAATGCTTCCCCTTACAAGAAATCGGGTCTTCAATTCAATTGAAATCAAACACAATTGAGTATTATAATGCTTTGAAATGAAAGAGGATGAAGGGTTAACATGTACGAAAAGCGGACTTACCGAAACTTGGTAAAAACCGACGACCTCGTTAAATTTGAGGTTATTGTTAGGGAAACCGATCTCCTCGTCCGGGCAGACAGAGATTTTTCCAAAGAGACCAGGGAGTCGGTATTAAAATACCGTCACCAACTTGAAACTTACATCGCCGTGAACCCTGAATTCCAGAAAAGCCTTATCCCTCTCGCCGATGACCCTTATGCCCCGGAGATTGTCCGGGAGATGATTCTAACTTCTCAATTAGCCCGGGTCGGTCCTATGGCCGCTGTGGCCGGGGCTATGGCCGAGTCGGTTTCAAAAGATCTGCTCAAGCTTTCAAGAGAAGTGATCGTTGAAAACGGCGGAGATATCTATCTCGCCGCCTCCAAGGAACGAACCATCGGAATCTATGCAGGCGACTCTCCTCTCAGTTTCAAGATAGGAATTGTGATCTCACCCGAAGAGACTCCTCTCGGCGTCTGTACCTCCTCAGGAACGGTGGGCCCTTCCCTCAGCTTTGGGAAAGCAGATGCTGTTTGCATTCTCTCTAAATCTGCGGCTCTTGCCGATGCCGCCGCGACGGCTGTCGGGAATGTCGTAAAGGAGAAAAAAGATATTGAATTGGGCCTTGAAATGGGAAAAGAGATCGCAGGAATATTGGGGACGCTCATCATCGTTGAAGAAAAGATGGGTGTCTGGGGAACGATCAAACTGGCCCAACTTTAACTACATAAGTATTCAGGAGTCAGTAGTCGGCATTCAGAATGGACCAATAAATTTATAAAATCTATTAACAACTCTTTTATTCTGGATTCTTGAGTTCAAAAATGACCACTGTTGCTGTCGCCACACTCGGATGTAAAGTGAACCAGTTCGAGTCTGAGGCTCTCATGGAGGCCTTGGAACAGAGGGAGTATGCTCTCATTCCTTTTGAAGAAGGTGCAGATGTCGCCATCATCAATACTTGCACGGTTACTCACCGAGCCGATTTTCAGTCGAGACAGATGGTTCGAAGGGCCCTCCGGTCCAATCCGAACTCTCTGATCATCGTGACCGGATGTTATCCGCAGGTAGAACCAGATGCCTTCTTAAAGATGCAAGGCATACATTATCTCTTGGGAAACAGAGAAAAGAACCAGATTCCTGACCTCCTTCCCCTGATGCAAAAAGGCGAATTTCCAAAGGTTCAAGTCGGGGATATTCAGAAGGAGGCACACTTTTCAGAGAATCCTCTTCATTCTTTTCACCGTCACACCCGTGCCTTCCTGAAAATTCAGGACGGCTGCGATGCCTGTTGTACTTATTGTATTGTCCCCCATGCCAGGGGTCGATCGAGGAGCCTCCAGCCCGAAAGGGTGATTGAAAATTTGAAGGGTTTGAAAGAGAAAGGATTTAAAGAAGTCGTCCTCACCGGCATCCACCTGGGCGCCTATGGATTGGACCTCCATCCTCCTTTTCCTTTGGAAAAACTCTTGGGACAACTGGAGAAGGAGGAGACGCCTGATCGAATCCGGCTAAGCTCCATCGAGCCGGGAGATTTCTCACCGGACCTTATCTCAACCCTTTCACAATCAAACAAGATCTGTCCTCACCTTCACATCTCTATCCAGAGCGGAGACGATGAGATACTGAAAAAGATGAATAGAGAGTATGATTGTTCCTTTCTCTCTGATCTTATCCGGGGACTGCACCTGAGAATTCCAAACCTCTCCGTGGGAGCAGATGTGATCGTAGGATTTCCAGGAGAGACGGAAGAGAAATTTAAGCATACCTGCGGATTCGTCGAATCTCTGCCCTTCTCTTATCTCCATGTTTTCCCCTTTTCAAGGAGAAAGGGAACCCCTGCTTTCCAATTTCCTCAGAGGGTGGATGAGAAAGAGACCAAAAAAAGGGCTGAGACGATGAGGGAATTAGGAAAGCAGAAACGCCAGGCTTTTTATAGCCAGTTTCTCAATCAGGAACTGAGCGTCCTGGTAGAAGCCCGCAAAGAAAAAGTGACCGGAAGATGGAAAGGTCTTTCCAGGAACTACATCCCCGTTCTGCTCGTGAATAAAAACGGAACGAAAAATCATCAGGATCGGGTCAACCGGGAATGGACCGTCAGGGTGACCAGCTTGGCTGAAAAGGGTGTGATCGGAAAAGTTTTGGAGAGATAGCGTGGACGAAGAGAGGTTGGTATCTCTAAAAGAATTGGAAGACCGTTTGGGTCATCGGTTCAAAGAGATCAAATGGCTCGATCAGGCCCTCACGCATAAGTCCTTCGTCTACGAAACTAATCATCCTGAAAAAGGTGCCAATGAGGTTTTAGAATTTCTCGGAGATTCGGTCCTCAATCTTGCGGTCAGCACCCTTCTCCTTCACAAATTTCCCGACGCCCAGGAAGGAACCCTCTCCATGATGAGATCTCAACTGGTGAAAAGGAGTTCCCTGGCATCCCTCTCTAAAGACCTTCAGTTAGAAGGCTATCTTCTCCTCGGAAAAAGCCAGCAGTCAAACGGAGGGATACAAAAATCCTCCATTTTGGCCAATACCTACGAAGCCTTGATCGGAGCGATCTTCATGGATTCAGGATTCAATCGGTCCTTGGAGATCATTCAAGAACATTTCGAACCTTATCTTCAGACAAAAAATCCGTCTGTGGTCTTTGATGATTATAAGAGCCTTCTGCAAATATATTCCCAGCAGTCTCACGGAGTGTCTCCCCAGTATCGAGTGATGAATGAGTCCGGACCAGATCATGATAAGAGGTTCCAGGCATCTGTCATGATCGGGGATGAAGTAAAAGGAATGGGATGGGGAAGAAGCAAGAAAGAGGCAGAGCAGGAAGCAGCCAGAAATGCTCTTGAAGAAATGAGCACCAAATCCCAAGTACCTGTCTCCGTCCCGCAAGGCGGGACTTCGCGCAGGCAGGAATGACCAAAATTCTAAATTTTGAACAAGATCATTTGGGTCATTTGGATTTTGGGCTTGGAATCTATTTGGTCCCGCCCTGGCGGGATTGGAATTTAGTTCTGATAACTCCGGATGAAGAGATATGACCTCAAGCCCGCTCATTATTCCTGTTTTTCTTCCAAGTTTGGGCTGCCGTGAGCGTTGTCTCTTCTGCAATCAAAAGGCAACAGCCGAAGGACTCCCCTCTCCCTCTTCCGTTCGAAGCTTTATCGAAGCCTCTCTCGATGGAATCCCTTACGATAAGAAAAACAGGGAGAAACAGGTCGCTTTTTATGGCGGGAGTTTCACAGCGATCCATAGGGATGATCAAGTTCGTTATCTGAAAGAAGTTCAACCCTTCCTTGCTCCTGGTCTCATCGATTCCATTCGCATCTCCACCCGACCCGATGCCCTGGATGAAGAGATTCTCTCCCTGCTCAAAGAATACGGGGTGAAGACCGTTGAGGTTGGAGTGCAATCGATGATTGATGAGGTTCTTGCTCTTGCCAATAGAGGTCATTGTGCAAAAGATGCGGTGGATGTGGTACACCGATTAAAGAATAGAAATCTCGAGGTGGGACTTCAGCTGATGATCGGCCTTCCGGGTGATACGTGCGATCTTTTTCTGCATACCCTTGATCAGGTCATAGAACTCCAACCCGATTTCGTGAGAATCCATCCCACACTGGTCCTCGAAGGCGCCCCCCTTGAGATCCTCTGGAGGGGGGGTAGGTATTCACCTCTGCAATTAGATGAGGCTGTTCAATGGCTAAAGAAAGGCATTCTCAGATTGGAAAATTCATCCCTCTCGGTCGCTCGCATCGGTCTTCAGCCCACCAAGGAGTTGGAAAGGGATTTTCTCGCGGGACCCTACCATCCTGCTTTTCGTCAGCTTGTCGATTCCGCCATCTTCTTCGACATGGCTACGTCTCTTCTCCATGTCTCTCAGAAAAATGGTCAAGCTCTATTCTTTTGTCACCCGAAAGAGGTCTCGAATCTAAGGGGCCAGAAGAATGAAAATATTCTTAAGTTAAAAGATCGTTTTAATCTCAAAGAAATTTTTGTCCAAAAAAGGGAGGATGTTTCCAGAGGATCACTTGTTCTCCAAACCTCAACAGGAAATGTTTTGATCAACAGAAAAGCGCTCTGCTAAAAATAAATGAAAAGTTGATAGGAAGATGAAAAAACCAAATTTCAAAATTTTAACTTTGTACCTTGTATTTCTCATTTTGTTTTTGGCCGCCTGTGTTCCCAGACATCGCATTGTTTATGAAAGGAGAACACCTCCTCCTGAAAAAGGAGCAATCGAAAAGAGGGAGTCCCGCGGGGTTCAACAGGGAATTGCGTCCTGGTATGGAGCAGACTTTCACGGAAAACAGACATCGAGTGGTGAAGTCTACGATATGCACCAACTCACCTGCGCCCATAATACCCTTCCCTTAGGCACAATGGTTATGGTTACGAATTTGGAGAATGGAAGGTCCGTGGAGTTGAAGGTCAACGATCGGGGTCCTTTTGTTAAGGAGAGGATTATCGATGTCTCTTATGCCGCTGCCCAGATGCTCGGGATGTGGGAGAAAGGAACCGCTCTGGTCAAAGTGGAGTTCATCGGCTCTGCCCCCGAACTGGTTCAGCGTTACACTCTCCAGGTGGGGTCTTTCATCGATGAAACCAATGCCAAGAAATTGGCTGAACAACTCCGAGGAAATTTTGAGAACGTCTATGTAACCACTATCGAAACACCAACACAGAAATATCACCGGGTGAGAGTGGGACAATTCGACACAAAAGAATCAGCCTCGGTGATGGCGGAAAAACTTTCGCAAATGGGTTTCAAGGTTTTAGTGACGAGCCGGTAAAAGGTTGTAGAGGAATGATTTATCCTCTATAATATTTTTTAAATTCCTTCAAGGAAGGAAATCTCTTCTGAAAATCAAGAAAATTCTCTTAATCGCCCCTGTTCTTTTTCTCATTCTTCTCGCGATCAATATCGTTTTTGTCGGCTCTCGGCCGCCCATGAAGGTGAATCAGCTGGTTGAGAGTTCGATTGGTGACGCCTCCTATCTTAATCCCATTCTTGCACAAGATTCGGCTTCCAGCGAAATCAACGGCTTCGTCTTCAACGGCTTGATCAAATACGACAGAAACCTCCAGAATTTTGTTGGAGAACTGGCAGAATCGTGGAAAATCAAGGAGGGGGCTGAACCGGAGATCACGTTCTTTCTGCGTAAGGGGGTTCTCTGGCATGATGGAAAAGAATTCACTGCCGAAGACGTGAAATTCACTTATGACAAAATCATGGATGAAAAGACGAACACGGTTCGCCGGAGTGATTATGAACTGGTGAAGAAGGCCGAGGTTTTGGATCCCTATAGGTTCCGGGTTACTTATCGTCAGCCCTTCTCTCCTGGGCTCGGGACTTGGAGCATGGGTATCATCCCGAAGCATCTCCTCGAGAATCAGGATATTAACACAACCTCCTTCAATCGGAAACCCGTTGGCACAGGCCCTTTTCGCTTTGTGGAGTGGGTGTCGGATGAGAAGATCGTGGTTGAAGCCAACCCTAAATACTTCCAGGGAAGGCCTTACCTCGACCGGATTATCTACCGGATTATTCCAGAGACCTCGCTGAGTGAAATGGAACTTCTCACCCGGGGAATTGATTCCTACTCAGTCTGGCCGTCCCAGTTTCAAAGGATGAAAGAGGTTCCTTTCTTGAACGTTTATTCTCAGCCTAGCCTTGGGTATACCTATATTGGATATAATCTCAAGAACCCGCTATTCCAGGACAAACGGGTTCGTCAGGCCCTCACCTACGCGATCAACCGTGAGGAGATTGTTCAGTACGTGCTCTACGGTCTAGGAACAGTGGCCAATGGCCCTTTCCCCCCGCAGCTCTGGTATTCCAACCCCCATGTGAAGCCCCTGCCCTATGACCCTGCCAAGGCCCGCCAATTGCTGGCTGAAGCAGGATGGAAAGATATGAACGGTGACGGCATTCTGGAGAAAGATGGGAAGCCTTTCAGCTTCAAGCTCATTACCAATAGCGGCAACGATACACGGAGGGACGTGGGCGTCTTGGCCCAGAGGGCCTTCAGGGAACTGGGTATCGATGTCAAATTCGAAGTCTATGAATGGAGCGTTTTTCTCAAAAACTTCATCAATGCAAAAGCCTTTGATGCCTGTATCCTGGGATGGGGCCTTTCTCCGGATCCAGATGACTACCAGATCTGGCACTCGAGTCAGATTGAGAAGGGATTCAACTTCGTCTCCTATCGAAACCCGGAGGCAGACCGACTGTGGGAGGAGGGAAGGAGAGAATATGATATCGAAAAGAGAAAGGCCATTTACTGGCGAATCAATGAGTTGATGGCCGAGGATCAGCCTTATACATTTCTTTTTGTGCCTCTGGGTATTGCTGCACTTCAGAAGAAATTTGTGCTGGTAGAAAAGGATGCACTCGGCAAGGAAACCTTTCGACCTATTAAGATGGAAAAAGCGGGGTTAACATACGACCTCATCAAGTGGTATGTCCCGGGAGCATCTGTCTTGGAGAAATAGCGTATGGCTTCTTTTGTTTTTCGACGTCTGGGGCAGTTGCTGATTACGCTCGTAGGCATCAGCATCATCTCCTGGGTGGTCATTACCCAGGCCCCGGGAAGTCCGATTGCCCTCACGCTCGATCCTAAGGTCTCGCCAAAGGTCATCGAGCAGATGATGAAGAACTACGACCTCGATAAGCCAATCTATCAGCAATACTTCCTGTGGTTAAAAAAATTATTTACCGGAAAACTTTACTCCTTTAAGGACGGGAGGCCGGTGTTGAAAAAAATTGAGGAGAGGATCTGGAACACCCTCCTCCTCAATCTGGTTGCAATGATTATAACCTTCTCCCTTGCAATACCCCTCGGCGTCTTTTCGGCAAGGAGGCAATACAGCTTTCTTGACCATCTTGGTACATTTGGAGCCTACCTGGGGATTTCAGCCCCGACCTTCTGGCTGGCCTATCTCCTGATACTAGGAACGGTCCAACTATTCGGTTATCCTGTCCTGGGGATGCGGTCTTTTGTGACGGAGGACTTCACAACCGCGGAATTGGTTTTGGACCGTATCTGGCATCTGATGCTTCCATCAATCATTCTGGCGATTCATTCAATCGCTGGCCTCTCGCGGTACACTCGCTCCAGTATGCTGGAGGTCATTCGTCAAGATTATGTTCGGACAGCCAAGGCCAAAGGACTTTCAGAAGAAACCGTCTACTACAAACATGCCCTACGCAATGCCCTGTTACCCATCATTACAATATTCGGGTTTCTTATCCCGGACCTGATCGGCGGTTCCATCATCATGGAGACCGTCTTTGCCTGGCCCGGGATTGGGCGACTAAGCTACCAGGCCGTTCTTGCCAGGGATTATCCTGTGGTGATGACCATCCTGACCATATCGGCCGTGCTCACGCTTCTCGGAAATTTTATGGCAGATATTCTTTACGGAGTCGCTGATCCGCGAATCCGATACCGATGACAAGAGGAAAATCAGAGCCTTAAATACAGATTTGTAGCTGTTGGTTTGGGTCATCGGAAAAAACTGAGAGATTCCTATCATGAAGGTCAAATCGAAGTTCTGGCGATATTTCAAGAAGAACCAGTTGGCAGTTGGAGGATTGACCATCGTCATTATCATCTTCCTGATCGCCATCTTCGCTGCACTACTCTCCCCGTACGATCCTGGGAAGACCGATGTTTCCTTGAAGCTGAAGCCTCCTTCCCTCAACAATTATCTCGGAACGGATCAGTTGGGAAGAGATGTCTTTAGCCGGATGCTTCATGGCTCTAGAATCTCTTTGACCGTTGGATTTATTGCCGTTGGAATCTCAATCCTCATAGGGGTTCTTGTGGGAGCGACGGCAGGATACTACGGTTCATGGGTGGACTCGCTCCTCATGCGTTTCGTTGACACCATGCTTTGTTTCCCCTCCTTCTTCCTTATTCTTACGGTCGTTGCCCTCATGGGCCCCAGCCTGATTAATATCATGATCGTCATTGGTATTACCTCCTGGATGGGGACTGCAAGGTTTGCGAGAGCAGAATTTCTCTCTTTGCGGGAAAGGGACTTCGCGCAGGCGGCCAAAGCCCTAGGAGTTAAGGATCTCCGAATCATCTTTCGACATATCTTGCCTAATGCCCTGGCTCCTGTTTTCGTGACGGCCACGCTCAGCGTGGCTTCAGCGATTCTTGTGGAAGCCGGTTTGAGTTTCCTTGGCTTTGGAGTTCAGCCTCCTGCGCCGAGTTGGGGGAATATTCTGACCGAGGGGAGAACTTATATCTTTGATGCCTGGTGGTTGACGCTCTTTCCGGGACTGGCTATTCTCATCACAGTCCTCTCTTTCAACCTCGTTGGAGAAGGCTTGCGGGATGCCCTCGATCCAAGGCTTCGAGGGAGAAGATAGTGAAGCTCCCCGGCCACAGGCCGGGGAGCTTCACATTAACTTTTGTGACGGACCTCATGAAGCAAAATTTACAAAAGAATCCTCTCTTGGAAGCTCGCTCCCTTTCCATCCATTTTTTCACGGAAGAAGGGGTGGTCCGTGCTGTTGAAAATGTAAGTTTCGAAATATATCCCGGAGAGGTTCTCGGCCTGGTGGGTGAATCCGGGTGCGGAAAAAGTGTAACCGGTCTTTCTCTGTTAAGGCTCATCCCTATCCCTCCCGGCCGAATCGTGAGCGGTGATATCCTTTTCGATGGACGGAGCTTGCTCCCGTTGGAAGAAAAGGAAATGGAGAAGGTAAGGGGAAATGATATCTCCATGATATTCCAGGAACCCATGACCTCCCTCAATCCTGTCTTCACCATCGGCGATCAGATCATGGAGGCCGTCATTCTACATCAGGGATTGGATAAGACGGAGGCGAGGAAAAGAGCGATCGAAATGCTCGATCGCGTAAAGATCCCCTCTCCCGAGAAGAGAATCGACTCCTACCCCCATCAGTTGAGTGGCGGTATGAGACAGAGGGCAATGATCGCCATGGCTCTTTCGTGTCAGCCGAAACTTCTCATTGCGGATGAACCCACGACGGCCTTGGATGTGACGATTCAAGCCCAGGTCCTTCAACTCTTGAAAGAGATCCAGATGGAAATGGGCATGTCGGTCATGCTCATTACGCATGATCTGGGAGTGGTCTCAGAAATAGCCGATCGGGTGGCCGTGATGTATGCGGGAAGGATTTTTGAATACGGTCCTATCGAAGCCATTTTTGGCAAGATGCGCAACCCTTACACCCGTGGACTGATGAGTTCTATTCCTCAACTCGCCGAAAAGAAGGGCAGGCTCAATCCCATTCCGGGCCAGGTTCCTGATCCCATGAATCTGCCGGCGGGGTGCAAGTTTCATCCGAGGTGCTACATGATGATTGAAGATTGTAAAAAGGGAGAACCCATGTTTCAGGTGAACGGAGATCACTTCAGCCGTTGCATCCGATGGAAAGAGTGTTGTTGATTACGGAATTCGCAAAGTTCATAGTTAATAGTTCGGAGACATAAGAAAATACTCCGAACCCAAGACTCCGGACTAAGAACTAAATTTTATGGTTCAAAACAATTTCCTTATCCAGGTTCGAGATTTAAAGAAGTACTTCTATAAGGAAGGTTTCTTCTCTACGGATAAGAAGCCGATCCGCGCGGTGGACGGCATCTCTTTTTCCATTCGAAAGGGAGAGACACTCGGGTTAGTGGGGGAGAGTGGGTGTGGGAAAACCACGGCAGGCAAGTCAATTCTAAGACTGATTGAACCCACTTCCGGCCAGGTCTTATTCAAAGGACAGGACATCCTCGGCCTTCATCGAGGGGTTTTAAGAGCGTTGAGACTCCGTATGCAATTCATCTTCCAGGATCCCTATGAATCCCTGAACCCCAGGATGAAGGTCGAAGAGATCGTGGGTGAAGGGCTGGAGGTCCATCGCATTGCCCGGGGAAAAGAAAAGTCGCGAAGGGTCTCTGAGCTTCTGAAGAAAGTGGGGCTCCATCCCCAGGATACCCAACGTTATCCGCACGAGTTCAGCGGTGGACAGCGCCAGAGGATCGGCATCGCCAGGGCCATCTCCCTCAATCCTGAATTGATCGTTGCGGATGAACCCGTCTCTGCTCTAGACGTCTCCATCCAGGCTCAGATCCTGAATCTCCTGATGGACTTGCGGGATCAGCTGGGTCTCACCTATCTCTTCATCTCTCACGATCTTCGGGTTGTCAAATATATTAGCGACCGAATTGCTGTGATGTATATGGGAAAAATCGTGGAGATGGGCAGTAGCGAGGACCTTTTCAAACGACCCTTACATCCCTACACGCAGGTCTTGCTCAAGGCCATTCCAAACTTGGACCTCTCCCAAAAAAGAGAGAGACCTTTCCTGAAAGAGGAACATCGTCCGTTGCCTTCGGGCCAGGAATGTCTGTTTCAGGCGAGGTGCCCTCATTCCAGAGAGAAGTGCCAAACCGAAGAGCCGGTGCTCTTGGACGAGGGAGAAGACCATTTCGTCGCCTGCCATTTTGTTTCCTGAGCGGACCGAAGCCCCATTTATCATTTGATTTCTTTTGAAAAAATATATTAGTATTAATGATTGAATGTTGAGACCTCTCCTCCTTTTGAGGAGTTTGAGTCACCCTAAAGGAGAGTTTAATGGACCAGGAAAAGCTTCTCTACTTTAAAGGACTGCTTGAAGGAACACTCCATGACCTGCTGGTGGAAGCCGGAAAGACATGTACCGACATGCGCCAAGACAGCAAAGGGGACTTCCCCGACCCAACGGACAGGGCCTCTTTGGAATCGGACCGGAACTTCCTTCTGAGGATTAAAGATCGTGAGAGAAAGTTGATCATGAAAGTCAAAGAGGCTTTGGATCGTATTGATAACGGAACCTTTGGGATTTGCGAGTCCTGTGGAAGGTCTATTTCCGAAAAGAGGCTGATGGCCAGACCGGTTACCACCTTGTGCATCGAATGCAAGACCGAAGGAGAGAATCAGGAGCGATTGGAAAGACAGAGAGGGACAAAGGTTAAAAGAAGCTACCCCTCTTAGCCACAAGCTCTTTTCGGAAAAAAATCCTTTATGCCTGAACTGAGAAAAGATCCCATTCATGGAAGATGGGTGATCATTTCCACAGAGAGGAGCCGAAGACCCTCTGATTTTGCGGTAGAGGAGCGGAGAGCAACGGGCGGATTCTGTCCCCTCTGCGAAGGGAATGAAGATCGAACCCCTCCCGAGATTATTGCATTCCGAGACAATGGAACCCCTCCTAACTCTCCCGGCTGGACCCTTCGCGTCGTCCCCAATAAGTTCCCGGCGCTCAGAATAGAAGGAGGGCTCGACCGGGAAGGCGAAGGGATCTATGATAAGATGAACGGAATTGGTGCCCATGAAGTGGTGATCGAAACGCCCCGGCATGAAGAGACCCTGGCCACCCTGCCGCTAAAAGATGTGAAGAATGTCCTGTTGGCCTACTGCGAGCGGATTACCGATCTCAGGCGCGACCAGCGTCTTCGACACGTCCTTGTCTTTAAAAACCACGGCGTCGCAGCCGGGGCCTCTTTGGAACATTCCCATTCTCAAATCATCGCCCTTCCCATCATCCCGAAGAGGGTGAGCGAAGAGATTGAGGGAGCCAAGACGTATTTCCATTATAAAGACCGGTGTGTCTTCTGCGATATTATTCGACAAGAGCTTCAGCAGAAACATCGCATTGTCACCGAAAATAAATCTTTCGTCTCCATCGCCCCCTTCGCCTCCCGGTTTCCATTCGAAACCTGGATCCTTCCCAAAACCCACCATCCCAGTTTCGAGCACATGGACCCCTCCCAGTACGAACCGGCAGCTCAAATCCTCTCCGATACCCTCCGGAGAATGAATCGGGTGCTCACCGATCCTCCCTATAACTATATTATTCACACTTCCTCCTTCCCGGAATTGGATGCCGAGCATTACCATTGGCATCTTGAGATCATGCCGAAGCTGACCAAGGTGGCCGGGTTCGAGTGGGGGACAGGATTCTACATCAATCCCACCCTCCCGGAGGAAGCGGCAGAGTATATGAGAGAGGCGAAGTAATTCTTTATGCCCAACCCACTCCATCCCTATGATCTTCTCAAATCGATTGTCCAGCTATCCAACGCATCACTTCCTATTCCTGTCAAATTGGATCAAATGCTTCAATCCATCTCAGAGGCTTTTCAGCCGGATCGATGTCTTCTCCTTGAGCCGGAAAAAATCATTCGAAACGGGTTTTTTTACCGTCTGGTCTTGGAAAAAAAACCTTTATGGGTAGAGGAAGGATCATCCTTCCGGAAGGAGAATGCCTTCCCGGAAGAACAGGACCTCCTTTGTCCAGCCTTCGCTTGCATTCCCTTGGGCGATGGGACCTGCTTCCGGGGAATTCTCTATCTTGGGTTCTCAAACCCCTACAGGTTTTCTCCTCAAGAGATGGATGTCCTTCTCCTGGTCGGGGAGGTGATGGAAAGAGCGATTCGAAACGATGATCTCCACCGAAAGGCAGAAGAGACAATCTCAGAATTGACCGCTCTCTATGAAATGGGAAAAGCGGCGACGTCTGCGCTGAACCTGGCGGGCCTCTTCGAATTGATCGTCTCAACGGGTTTAAGAATTCTAAAAGCCAAGGGAGGGGTACTGAGAATCGAAGACAGAAGAGCGGAAGAGTTGAAAGTCAAATTCAGTGCGGGAGATTACCCTCAAAATCCTCTCGATGAGAAGATGGCTCGAAGGGTCTTCGATACCCGAACCCCTCTTTCCTTCGATCACTCCGGTCAAGAAAAATCCTCCTTTTCTGCCGTCTGTGCCCCTCTTCTCTCAAAGGGAAGAGCTTTGGGAACCCTGGCTTTTTATGATATGGATTCTAATTCCACAAAATTCGATGATAAGGATCTTCAACGATTGTTGATGATGGCGAATCAGCTGTCCTTTGCCATTGAAAATGCCTTGATTCAGGATGAAACTTCCGAAATGGTTCAGAGGCATGAGAAAAGAGTGAAAGAGCTTTCTACTCTCTGGGAGCTCAACAGGGCCCTTTTGACCACGGTGAATTTTGAGCGGATTCTTCATTTGACTTTGACCGCCATTACCATCGGGGAAGGACTGAAGTTTAATCGGGCCATGCTCTTTCTGGTCAATGAGAAGGATCGCATTTTAGAGGGGACCATGGCAGTGGGGCCGGACAATGCCGAAGAGGCGGGGAAGGCCTGGGCCTCTCTCTCCCGGAGAAATGGAACCCTTTCAGACCTGATCACTCAACTCGACCCAGAAAGCCATTCTAACTTGAACTCCGTTGTCAAAGGAATTAAGATTCCTTTGGAACAGGAACAGTGCATTCTCTCCCGTACCGTTCTTGAGGGAAGACCCTTCAATACCCAGCTTCCTCAATCCAAAGAGGGATGGCTGCAAACCCGGTGTGAAAGGGGTTGCCATCTGGGTTCAGAGGTGGGATGTTATGTGGGGGAGCATCTGGGTCGGGACCCCAGAATCTATTCTTTTGCCACTGTCCCTCTCATGGGAAAAGGGAAAGTGATCGGGGTGGTTCTGGTGGACAACCTTTACAACCAAAACCCTATTACGGAAGAGGATATTCGCTTTCTCAGCATGTTCGCCAGCCAAGCCGGATTGGCCATTGAGAATGCCAGCCTCTACCGAAATTTGGAGGAAGTCCATCAGGAACTCAAAGAGGCCCAGACCTTTTTGGTTCATTTAGAAAAGATGGTGGCTTTGGGTGAAATGTCTACCACCATCGCCCACGAGATTAAGAACCCCCTCACCTCCATCGGTGGATTTGCACGTCGCCTGGATCGGACCCTTCCGGAGGAATCCCAGGAGAAGAAATACTCTCAGACCATTATCAAAGAGGTCAGCCGTCTTGAGAAGGTTCTCAAAGACCTCCTCAGCTATACCCGGGATGAATCCTCGATCTTCAAAGAATTGGACCTTCGGGATGTCTTAGAAGAAAGCCTTTCCATGGTGATAGAAGGAATCCGTTCAGGGAGGGTTCAACTCATCAAGGAGTATGGAGAAGAGATTCCCCTGATGGAGGGAGATTCTCATCAATTAAAACAGACCTTCTTTAATCTGATCAATAATGCCTGTCAAGCGATGAAAGAGAGGGGGACCCTTTTCTTGCGGGTCCACCCCTTTTCAAAAAATGGCTCACTTTATGTCAGGGTGGAGGTGGAGGATACCGGGAAGGGGATTGACCCAGAAAACCTCCACAATATTTTCAACCCTTTCTATTCCACAAAAGAATCCAGTCTGGGCCTGGGCTTACCCATTGTCCACAAAATCATCGCTTCCCATCGGGGCCGGATCGAAGTGGACAACCACCCGGGGACAGGGGTGAAATTCATTATTACATTCCCCTCTTCCGAGAAAGGAAAAGGGAATCGTATTGATAGCCCCTGACGCTATACGCAGAGCATTAAGCGCATAGAGTCTCTCTAAAGAGCGGAGGCAGACCCATGAAGAAGATTTTAATCGTAGACGACGAGGAGAGCATTCGCTTCCTCTATAAGGAGGAGTTAGAGGAGGAAGGGTATGTTGTGGAGTGCGCCAAGAACGGGGAAGAAGCGATCGAGAAACTCTCCGTCTTCAAACCAGACCTTATCTCCCTCGATATCAAGATGCCCGTCATGGACGGCATTGAAGCTCTAAAGCGAATCCGAGAGAAGGAGAGGCAACTTCCAATCATCCTCTGCTCCGCCTATGGGGAGTACAAACAGGACCTCACCACCTGGGCGTCGGATGCTTATGTTGTAAAATGCGCCGATTTGACAGCCTTTAAATTCACTATCCGCAGACTTTTGGGGTTATCATGAAATGTGAGTATTGAGAATATTCTTTGAGTTGCAAGTATTTTTGCTATCCGCTATGCTCTACGCGCCATGCGCTTGGCGATTTTATTTTTTGTAATTTCCGGATACGTGACACGGTTCACGGACACGTTTTTTGCAAAAATCGGGGCAGTAGCTCAGTTGGGAGAGCGCCAGAATCGCACTCTGGAGGTCGGGGGTTCAACTCCCCTCTGCTCCACCAATGATTTCAATGGGTTACATGGAAAGAGCGAGTGCTGAGGGGAAAACCCATGCGTGTGCGCCGAGGTGCTCTTCAGGGCCCGGGCGCAGTTGCCTCGAATGGGATAATACCCCGGTCAAAGGCACTGGCCTTCTGCTGCCGGGGTAAAACATTTTTACTTTCATCTGATTCTGGATATCCTGCTTTATATGTAAAACTTTTGTCTCTCTCCTGCCCTTTTACGAAAGTTTAATATTTTTACTCAAAAACAAGAAAAAGACAACAAAAATATTGACAAATAAAAAAAAATCTGATAATCTTATGAGGTTTTTCGCTTAATTTATTATGTCAAATTTTTCAGCTTTTAACCTATTGAAATAACTAATTTTCGCTTAAACGGGGTAAGTAATGCCTACAATTAGTCAAATGGTCCGGGAAGGGAGGAAAGGCGTCAAGAGTAAGACTTCTGCCCCCGCTCTTATGGGATCCCCTCAAAAGAGGGGGGTTTGCATTCGAGTCTATACAACCACTCCCAAAAAACCTAATTCCGCTCTTCGAAAAGTTGCTCGAGTGAGGCTAACCAATGGAATCGAGGTAACCACTTATATCCCGGGGATTGGTCATAACCTCCAGGAACACTCCGTTGTCCTCATTCGGGGAGGTAGGGTGAAAGACCTTCCGGGAGTTCGGTATCATATCATCCGTGGCACCTTAGACTCCGTAGGCGTCCAGGACCGTAAGCAGAGCCGCTCCAAATACGGAGCCAAAAAACCCAAATAGCTAAACTTCTCTTCCAAACCCATCCATAAACAAGGAAGAAGGAGCTTTTATGCCCAGAAAGAGAGAAGTCAAAAAAAGGGAAGTACTGCCGGACCCGAAATATCACGACACGCTGACTGCCAAATTCATCAATGGGGTCATGCGCCGTGGAAAGAAGAGTTCGGCAGAAGGGATTTTTTATCATGCCCTTGACATCATCAAAGATAAGACTCATTCAGACCCGATTAAAGTTTTTACTCAAGCGATGAACAATGTAAAACCTCTCATTGAAGTGAGACCCCGAAGAGTGGGAGGAGCCACTTATCAAGTTCCGGTAGAAGTGAGACCGGAAAGGAAAGTCGCTTTGGCCATTCGTTGGATCATCAGCTTTTCAAAACAGCGATCCGAGAAGACGATGGAAGAAAAGCTTTCAGCAGAGCTGATGGATGCGGCCAATAACCGGGGGGCGGCGATCAAGAAGAAAGAAGATACGCATAAAATGGCCGAGGCCAATAAGGCCTTCGCCCATTACCGGTGGTAATGTATTGAAGAGGTAAGTTGTGTCAGACATGGCTTTAAAAGAACATACAAGAAACATCGGAATCATGGCCCACATCGACGCCGGGAAGACGACGACGACTGAGCGGATTCTCTACTATACCGGCGTTACCTACAAGATCGGGGAAGTGGATCAAGGGTCCGCCACCATGGACTGGATGGAACAGGAAAAAGAGCGAGGCATCACGATCACTTCGGCGGCGACAACCTGCTTCTGGAAAGATCACCGGATCAACATCATCGATACCCCCGGCCATGTGGATTTTACGATTGAGGTGGAGCGATCCCTCCGCGTCCTGGATGGAGCGGTGGCTGTCTTTTGTGCGGTGGGAGGCGTGGAGCCCCAATCCGAAACCGTGTGGAGACAAGCGGATAAATATCAGATCCCAAGAATTGCCTTTATCAATAAGATGGACCGTATGGGCGCAGATTTTCATGGCTGCATCCAGATGATGAAGGATCGCTTAAAAACCGTCCCCATCCCGATTCAACTTCCTATTGGAAAGGAAGACAATTTTCAGGGGGTTATTGACCTCATCACCATGAAGGCCATCATCTACGATCCCCGTAGCCTTGGGACGAAATATGATGTTGTGGATATTCCTGAAGTCTACATGAAGGATGCCTCTGTCGCAAGGGAATACCTTATGGAAAAACTGGCAGAAGGAAACGACACTCTCATGGAGAAGTTCATCGATGGTCACGAGATGACAGAGGAAGAAATCAGACGGAGCCTGAAAGAGACGACACTCCATTTAAAGGGAATTCCCGTGCTCTGCGGTGCTGCCTTCCGAAATAAAGGAGTTCAACCCCTTCTCGACGCCATCATCGATTATCTCCCTTCCCCTTTAGATATTCCGCCGGTAAAGGGATTGGACCTCAAAGGTCAAGAACTCACATTCTGTGCAAACAATGGGCACCCCCTTTCAGCGTTAGCCTTCAAAATTATGAATGACCCTTACACAGGACAACTGACATTCTTCCGAATCTATTCCGGATCACTCAAATCCGGAGATTCGGTATTCAATTCCATCAAGGGAAAGCGAGAGCGGATCGGCCGTCTGGTTAAAATGCATGCCAATAAACGAGAGGAGATTCAGGAGGTGGCCGCGGGTGATATCTTTGCTGCTGTCGGCCTGAAATATACCACCACGGGAGATACGATCTGCAGTGAGAAACAGCCCATCATTCTCGAGTCGATGACCTTCCCTGACCCGGTGATTTCCATCGCCGTTGAACCGAAGACAAAGAGCGACTTTGAAAAACTGGGAGCTTCCCTCCAGAAATTGATTCTGGAAGATCCTTCCTTCAAAGTGAGAACGGATGAAGAATCAGGGCAAACCATACTCTCCGGCATGGGGGAACTCCATCTGGAGATTATTGTCGATCGACTCTTGAGGGAGTTCAATGTGGAGGCCAACGTGGGAGAACCCCAAGTGGCCTACCGGGAAACCATCACCAAAACGGTGAAGGCTGAAGGTCGATTTATTCGCCAGTCTGGTGGAAGAGGTCAGTATGGCCATGTCTGGTTAACCATCGAACCCCAGCCAGACAAGGGCTTTGAATTTGTCAATCGAATCGTTAGAGGATCCATCCCTCGGGAATATATTCCTGCCGTTGAAAAGGGTGTCATCGAAGCCATGGAAAAAGGAGTGCTCGCGGGTTATCCCATGGTCGATATCAAGGTGACCCTGATCGACGGTTCCTACCATGATGTGGACTCCTCAGAGATGGCGTTTAAAATTGCTGGTTCGATGGGCTTCAAAGAGGGGGCGCGTCAGGCCCATCCCATTCTTCTCGAACCGTTGATGTCCATCGAAATTATTTCTCCGGAGGACTTTATGGGCCAAGTCGTGGCTGACCTTACCTCTCGGAGAGGGAAAACAACCAAAGTGGAATATCGTGGGGGAACCAATGTGATTGTTGGGGAGGTTCCCCTAGCCAAGATGTTCGGATATGCAACCGACCTTCGATCACTCACCCAAGGAAGAGCAACCTTTACGCTGCAATTCGCTCATTATAGTCCAGTGCCATCCTCTGTGAGTGAGGAAATCCTTTCTCAATTGAAAAGGGCCGTCTAAGTGTACCCCTAAACCTAAAGGAGGGTTTGAGCGATGTCGAAGCCGAAATTTGAGAGGACAAAGCCGCATGTGAACATTGGGACGATTGGTCATGTGGATCATGGGAAGACGACGTTGACCTCAGCGATCACGAAGGTGTTGGCGACGAAGAAGTTGGCCTCGTACATGGCGTTTGACCAGATTGACAAGGCGCCGGAGGAGAAGGAGCGTGGGTTGACGATAGCGATTGCGCATGTGGAGTATGAGACGGCGAAGCGTCACTATGCGCACATCGATTGTCCGGGGCATGCGGATTATATCAAGAATATGATTACGGGTGCGGCGCAGATGGACGGGACGATATTGGTAGTATCGGCGGCGGATGGGCCGATGCCTCAGACGCGGGAGCATGTGTTGTTGGCCAAGCAGGTGCGGGTGCCGTATATTGTGGTATTTTTGAACAAGGTGGATATGGTGGAGGACCCGGAGTTATTGGATTTGGTGGAGTTGGAGGTCAGGGAGTTGTTGTCGGGGTATGATTTTCCTGGGGAGAGTACTCCGGTGATCCGGGGCAGTGCGCTCAAGGCGTTGGAGTGTGGGTGTGGGAAGGTGGATTGTCCGTGGTGTAGTGGGATCTGGAAGTTGATGGATGCGGTGGACACGTTTATCCCGGAGCCGGTTCGGGAGGTAGACAAGCCGTTTTTGTTGCCGGTGGAGGATGTGTTTAGCATATCGGGGCGAGGGACGGTGGTGACGGGTCGAGTGGAGCGAGGGGTGATCAAGGTGGGAGAAGAGGTGGAGGTGGTGGGGATACGGCCGACGATGAAGACGGTGTGTACGGGGGTGGAGATGTTTCGTAAGACGTTGGATCAGGGTCAGGCGGGGGATAACATTGGGGTGTTGCTTCGAGGGACGAAGCGTGAGGAGGTGGAGCGAGGTCAGGTGGTGGCCAAGCCTGGGTCGATTACGCCGCATCGGAAGTTTAAGGCGGAGGCGTATATTTTGACGAAGGAGGAGGGGGGTCGGCATACGCCGTTTTTCAATGGATATCGGCCGCAGTTTTATTTTCGGACGACGGATGTGACGGGGGTGGCGGCATTGCCGGAGGGGGTGGAGATGGTGATGCCCGGGGACAATGTTTCGTTGACGGTGGAGTTGATTACGCCGATTGCGATGGAGAAGGAGTTGCGGTTTGCGATTCGGGAGGGGGGTCGTACCGTGGGGGCAGGCGTCATCAGTGACGTCCTCGAATAAAGGAGAGGGGGACCCCTCCTGTTTAGGAGTAATCGATGAGGAATATTTTAACTTTATCCTGTACAGAGTGTAAGCGGAGGAATTACTCTACGACTAAAAATAAGCGTACTACTCCGGATAAGCTGGAGTTCAAAAAATATTGCCGGTTCTGTCGTAAACATACCGTCCATAAAGAGACGAAGTAACTGTAGAAAGTGGCAGGCGGAAAGTGGGAGGCGGAAAAGTAAAGGACGTTCTGATCCAAAATCCACGTTCCACATTCTACGATCCATTCACCGGATACAGGCCAGTAGCTCTAACGGATAGAGCACCGGACTCCAAATCCGGGTGATGGGGGTTCAAATCCCTCCTGGCCTGCCATATTTTTGTCCCTGCCTGGGGGGAGCGGGCCTAGCTGCTGCGGGCATTGAAAAGGGGTGGGGCGATGGAGTTTTCAATCAAAGAGAAATTTGAGGCAGCGAAACAATTTTTGAGAGAGGTTAAAACCGAGCTTAAAAAAGTTACCTGGCCTTCAAGGAAGGATACCCTTTCCGGCACCGCCGTCGTTTTGGTGGCTGTTTTTATCATCGCCGTCTTCTTAGGAATTGTGGATTTTGGGCTATCCAGTCTTGTCAAGCAATTACTCAGGGGGGCAGCGAGTTAAAGAGGGAGGTGGAACGGATCTCCTCTCCCCCTCCAACGGTAAACATTATGGCGCAACAGTGGTATGTGGTCCACACCTATTCGGGTTTCGAAAACAGGGCCAAACAGAATTTAGAAGAGCGGATTAAGAACCTCGGCAAAGGAGAATTTTTCTCCCACATTTTAGTCCCCACGGAGACCGTGGTGGAGTTGGTGAAGGGAAAGAGAAAGACGTCCCAGAGAAAGATTTTCCCCGGATATATATTGGTCAAGATGGAGTTGAACGAAGAGACCTGGCATATCGTCAAGGACACGCCGAAGATCACAGGTTTTGCCGGCGATGGTACAAAACCTGTTCCCATCTCAGAAGGAGAGGTGGAAGAGATTCTGTCCCAAATGAAAGAAGGCGTTTCCAAGGCAAAACCCAAGATTTCTTTGGGAGTGGGAGACAGCGTTCGAGTCATCGACGGTCCCTTCGTCAACTTTATCGGGACCATTGAAGAGGTCAAACCGGAAAAGAGGAAATTGAAGGTTTTAGTCTCTATCTTTGGAAGAGCGACTCCAGTAGAACTGGATTTTATCCAAGTAGAAAAGAATTGATGACCCCCATGTGAGGAGTGGACCATGGCGAAAAAAGTAGCGGCAATGGTAAAGCTTCAGATTCAAGCTGGTCAGGCCAATCCTTCCCCTCCGGTCGGGCCAGCCCTGGGACAGCACGGGGTCAACATCATGGAGTTTTGCAAAGCCTTTAACGCTCGGACCCAGGGGCAGGAGGGAATGATCATCCCGGTCGTCATTACGATCTATTCGGACCGATCCTTCAACTTTGTGACCAAAACGCCGCCCGCATCGATGCTGTTGAAGAAGGCGGCGAAAATTGTGAAAGGTTCCGGGGAACCCAATCGTAATAAAGTGGGTAAGGTCACCAAAGATCAGGTCCGGGAGATCGCACAGATTAAGTTCAAAGACCTCAACGCCGTCGACATGGAGGGTGCTATCCGGACGGTCGAGGGGACAGCACGGAGCATGGGTCTGGAGATTGTATAAGAGAAGATTATGGCAACGAGAGGAAAAAAATACTTAGAGGCAAGAGGCAAGGTTGATCGAAACAAACGGTATGAACTGGAGGAGGGCGTGAAGCTCCTCCTGGAGACGGCCTACGCCAAATTCGACGAAGGGGTGGACCTGGCTATTCGTCTTGGGGTGGATCCCAAAAAAGCAGACCAGATGGTTCGTGGAACCGCCGTCCTTCCTCATGGAACGGGCAGGAAGGTCCGGGTGTTGGTTTTTGCAAAAGGTCAGAAAGAGAAAGAGGCGCTCGACGCGGGCGCCGATTTGGTGGGAGGAGAAGACCTCATTGAGAAAGTTTCAAAAGGGTGGCTGGAGTTTGACAAAGCGATTGCCACACCGGACATGATGGGCTTGGTCAGCAAATTGGGGAAGATATTAGGTCCTCGTGGATTGATGCCCAATCCCAAAGTAGGAACTGTCACCTTCGATCTGGAAAGAGCCGTCAGAGAGATCAAGGCGGGCAAAGTGGAGTTTAAAGTTGAAAAGGCCGGGGTCGTTCATGTCCCTGTTGGAAAGGTGTCTTTTGGATTTGATCGATTGTTAGAAAATGCCAAGACCCTCCTCGAAGTGATCCTCCGGGCAAAGCCGCCCACCAGCAAGGGGATCTATTTGCGGAGCATCGCCTTATCCACCACCATGGGGCCTGGAATTAAGATCGATCCACTTGATGTGCGAAGTGTTTTGAAGTCCTGAGAGAGGCGAGGGACTTCGTCGGAGGAGGTAAAGGTCGTTGAACCGAAAAGAAAAGGCACAGGTCATCTCAGATCTTGGTGAAAGGGTGAAGGGGTTTCAGGCGGTCGTCCTGACCAATTACCGAGGTCTCAATGTAGACCAATTGAATCATCTGAGACAAAGATTGAGAGAGGAGAAAATCTCCTATCACGTGGTCAAAAATACTTTGATGAAACTGGCTTCCAAAGGGACGGATTTGGAGAAATTGGATAACTACTTTGAAGGACCCACGGCCATGGCTATCTCTTACGGGGATCCGGTTCTTCTGGTAAAGATTTTATCCGAATTCATCAAAGCCCAGCCCTCCCTCGAAATTAAAGTCGGTCTTATTCAGGGAAAGGTGGCGTCTCCTGAAGAGGTTAAGGCTCTGGCGACGATGCCCCCCCGCGAGGTACTTTTTGGCCAGATACTCGGGGGGATCCAGGGCACGGCCAGTCAGCTCGGGGCGGTCCTCTATAAGGCAATCCAGCAGGTGCTCGGAATCATTCAGGCCCGTGTCGATCAGTTAGCTGAATCGGAAAGTGGAAAGCCGAATGGTGAAAGTGGAAAGTAATTCGCTGATTTTGGTGACCGCTTTCGACCTTTCCCATTCTACCATATAATTTTGAGATAGGAGGATCTTTCAAATGTCAGATATCCAAAAAATTGCCGAAGAGATCAGTAGTTTAACTTTGTTGGAAGCGCGTGACTTGGTGAAGGCCCTGGAAGAGAAATTGGGAATCAAGGCCGCCACGCCGATGGCGATGGCAGCGATGCCGATGGCTGGGGCTTCAGCGGGAGCAGAAGCTGCCGCCGCCGAGGAGAAGACAGAATTTGATGTTGTCCTCACGAGTTTTGGCGATAAGAAGATCCAGGTGATTAAAGTGGTCAGGGAGCTGACCGGATTGGGTTTGAAGGAGGCCAAGGATCTTGTCGAAGGTGTCCCCAAGCCGGTTAAGGAAGGGGTCTCGAAGGAAGATGCCGCGACGATGAAGAAAAAGCTTGAAGACGCCGGGGGGACAGTCGAAGTCAAGTAGAGAAGCATCCGAAGTAGTCAGGCGCTTGGAAGCTAAATTGTTGCCAAATGGGCCGTAGGAAGTTTCTCGTGTTAAGCGAAGCACCGGATACCAAGCCCTATACCCAATAGGGTGCAGGGCAGGCACCAGCCTTTGTCCCGCAGGGGCGGGACTTCGCGCAGGCAGGCCAAATTACAAATAGGCTCCAATGAGCAAAATTGGAATTCCAAGCGAGATCGCTTCGGTCATTGGGGTTTGAAACTTGGAATTTATTAAGTCCCGCCTTGGCGGGATTGGAATTTGTGATCCCAAACCCTGTTTGGCTCCCCGGTGAAGCCGGGGGCAAGGAATATTGTGGTCTCTTCCCAGTAAGGACAATGCGAATGTTAGGTGGCAGTCCGGAAAGGGAAGGGATTTTCTATTTAAGAGAGAGGAGCGATTATGGCCAGCGTTGTCCCGGTCTATCGAAGGTATCGAAAGAACTTTTCAAAAATTAAGGAAGTGTTAGAGATCTCTAATCTGATCGAAGTTCAGAAAAGATCCTACGAGCAGTTTCTGCAGGCCAATGTGGATCCGGACAGGCGAGAACCCATTGGACTTCAGGCGGTCTTTAGAACCGTCTTTCCGATCAAAGATTTTTACGAAAGCGCTTCTCTTGAATTCGTCAACTATCGTCTCACCGAGCCGAAATATGATGTGGAAGAATGCTTGCTCAGAGGGATGACCTATGCGGCACCCGTTAAGGTGACGGTTCGTTTAGTGGTCTGGGATGTGAATGAAGAGACCAAGGCTAAGAGCATCAAAGCCGTAAAAGAACAAGAAGTCTATTTTGGTGAAATCCCCCTCATGACCGAGAACGGAACGTTTATTGTGAACGGGACCGAACGGGTGATCGTCAGCCAACTTCATCGCTCCCCCGGCGTCTTTTTTGATCAGGATCAAATCAAACCCCATAGCGGCGGGAAGGTCTTCTACTTCGGACGCATCATTCCCTACCGAGGGTCTTGGATTGACTTCGAGTTTGATCAGAAAGATCTTCTCCATGTTCGGATCGACCGACGTCGAAAGATTCCTGTCACCGTCCTCCTTCGGGCTCTCAAATACACCGGGCAAGAGCTGTTGGACTATTTCTATCGTAAGGAAACGGTTCTCATCCGGAGAGGGAAGTTCCAAAAAGAGATTTCGAAAGATGTGCTGGTGGGACAAAAGGCGACCTCGGACATCTTAGACCCTGAAAGCCACAAGATTATCCTCAAAAAACATCGCCGCATTACAGAAGATGCTTTCAAGAAATTGGAATTGGCCAAGATCAATACCATTTCAGTGGAGGTCGAAGACCTGATTGGTCGATATCTGGCGAAGGATGTGGTGGACCCCGAAACAGGAGAAGTTGTTGCCGAGTGTAATGACCAGATGACGGAAAAGCTTCTAAACGAGATGAAAGAGCGAAAGATCGAATCTTTCGAGATCCTGTTCATCGATAACATTAATGTCAGCTCTTCGTTGCGGGATACGCTGGTGGTGGATAAGATCGGGTTGACCCGAGAGGAAAGGGAGAAATTACCCGCTCTCGAGCCCGGCAAATCCCTTCGTGAGAAGGAGTCCGAAAGGGCCCTCATTGATATCTACAAGAGACTTCGTCCTGGTGATCCTCCCACCATTGAGACAGCCATTGGCCTCTTCTTCAATCTTTTCTTTAACGCCGAACGCTACGACCTCTCCAAAGTGGGAAGGATGAAATTGAACCATAAACTCGGTCTAAAGGGAGACCCTCCTAAAGTATTGGTTTTCACCGAGAGATGGAAGAAAGAGGCATTAGCGGCTGGAGCAGCCTATGCGGGGGGGAGAGAGTTGGTCGATCGAATCTCGGAGGGATGGCTTGATTTTGACGAAGCGATTGCCACTCCGGAGATGGCCGAGGAGATTCAACGGGTCGCCAAAATCCTTCACCCCATCGGACTCATGCCTTCGCTGAAGGAAGGAACCATCACGGACGATGTCCAAGGAAGAATTCGAAAGATTTTTGAGGATGAGAAGACCACCCTGAGAAGGAGAGACATTCTCGAGGTCGTCAAATACTTGATCAAACTCAAAGATGGTCAGGGTGCAGTCGACGATATCGACCATCTGGGAAACCGGCGAGTGAGGACCGTTGGAGAGCTCTTAGAAAACCAATATCACATCGGGCTGGTGAGGATTGAAAGGGCGATCAAAGAGCGAATGAGCCTTCAAGATATCGAGACGCTGATGCCCCATGATCTCATCAACTCAAAACCCCTGTCGGCGGTGATCAAAGAGTTTTTCGGCTCGAGTCAGCTTTCCCAGTTTATGGATCAGACAAATCCTCTTTCAGAGATCACCCACAAGCGTCGCCTCTCTGCCTTGGGCCCTGGAGGGCTTACCCGGGAGAGGGCAGGATTCGAGGTCAGGGACGTCCATCCCACCCACTATGGCCGAATCTGTCCCATCGAGACCCCAGAGGGTCCGAACATCGGTCTGATCACTTCTCTCAGCACCTTTGCTCGGGTCAATGACTATGGGTTTATTGAAACCCCTTATCGGGAAGTGATCAACGGAAAGGTCACGAACAATATCCGATATCTTTTTGCTCTGGATGAGGAGGAAGAAATCGAAGGACAGAAGCCCGCCATCGCTCAAGCCAATGCTTCTTTGGATAGAGAAGGGAGATTTATCGCCCCGCTCATTTCGGCCCGAAGAGGGGGCGAATTTATGATGGTAAAACCCGAGGAAATTCGGTACATGGATGTTTCTCCAAAACAGTTGGTGAGTGTGGCCACCTCCCTCGTTCCCTTTTTGGAGAACGATGATGCCAATCGGGCCCTCATGGGATCGAATATGCAGCGCCAGGCCGTTCCCCTTCTCAAGACGGATGCTCCGCTGATCGGGACAGGGATGGAAGCCATTGTGGCCAGGGACTCCGGGGTGACAGTGGTGGCCAAAAGGAACGGCGTGGTCGAAGATGTGGACGCTTCTCGAATCGTCATCCGTGCCGATGAGGACGGTCAGAAAGAGGACGATCCGGGAGTCGACATTTATACTTTAATCAAATACAAGCGGTCCAACCAGAATACCTGTATTAATCAGAGGCCGATCGTCCATATTGGGGAGCGGGTCAAAAAGGGTGAGGTGATTGCCGATGGGCCTGCGACCCATATGGGAGAGCTGGCACTGGGGAAGAATGTCCTGGTCGGGTTCATGCCCTGGGGAGGATATAATTTTGAGGACTCCATCCTCATCAGCGAAAAGCTATTGAAAGAAGATACCTATACCTCGATCCATATCGAAGAATTGGAGTGTGTGGCTCGGGACACGAAACTGGGAAAAGAGGAGATTACCTGTGATATCCCGAATGCCGGGGAAGAAGCCTTGAAGGACCTCGACGAGAGCGGAATCATCCGGGTCGGAGCCGAAGTGAACCCCGGTGACATCCTGGTTGGAAAAGTGACCCCGAAGGGGGAGACCCAGCTCTCTCCGGAAGAGAAACTCCTTCGAGCCATCTTTGGTGAAAAAGCGGGAGATGTTCGAGATACCTCATTGAGGGTTCCTCACGGGATCGAAGGAATTGTCATCGATGCAAAAGTTTTTTCCCGTAAAGGCCAGGAGAGGGATGAGAGGACAAAGGCCATTGAGGACCAAGAGAAGGCGAGGTTGCTGAAAAATCAAGCCGACGAGATCCGGATCATCCAGATCAGTGCGCGGAGGAAGATCGGAAAATATCTGATCGGGAAACGAGCCGTTCATAAAATTGCGGATGAGAAGAAAAATCGCGTCTATTTGGAGGCCAAAGAGCGAATCAAGGAAGAGCATCTCTTTGCCATTCCCTTCGACCGACTCAAGGAGATTGATGTGATCGAGGGGAAGAGAGTTCTTCCTGACGTTCACCGTTTTCTTGATCACGCAGAACTCCAGGTCAATGTGGTCAAAGGAGTTTTCGGAGATAAAGTGGCTAAGCTGAAGAGAGGAGACGAACTGGCTCCGGGCGTCATCAAAACCGTCAAAGTCCACATCGCCATGAAACGGAAACTTTCTGTTGGAGATAAAATGTCCGGACGTCACGGGAACAAAGGGATCATCTCCAGAATTCTCCCTGAAGAGGACATGCCGTACTTAGAGGATGGGACGCCGGTCGAAATCGTCCTCAATCCATTAGGCGTTCCATCACGAATGAATGTGGGCCAGATCCTTGAGACCCACCTGGGATGGGCGGCCAAGGGCCTGGGATGGAAGATTGAGGAGTTTTTACAGAAACATTTCAACCCCCAATTGCTTCGAAGAAAGATTAAAGAAATCTATTCCTCAAAAGAGGTGAATGAATACCTGGAACAAGCGACCGACGAAGAGATTATCGAGTTGGCTCGCAAGCTGGGCGAGGGGATTTTCGTCTCGGTTCCTGTGTTCGATGGAGCTTCGGAAGAAGAGATTAAAGACCTTTTGAAGAAAGCCGGGCTTCCGACCTCTGGGCAAACGATCCTTTATGACGGGAGGACTGGGGAGCCTTTCCACCAGAAGGTGACCGTGGGCTATATGTACCTCCTCAAATTGCACCACCTGGTAGACGACAAGATTCATGCCCGGTCCATCGGTCCTTATTCTTTGGTGACCCAACAACCCTTGGGTGGAAAAGCTCAATTCGGAGGGCAACGGTTAGGGGAGATGGAGGTGTGGGCCTTGGAGGCCTACGGAGCCGCCCACTCCCTACAGGAATTCCTGACCGTCAAATCGGACGATGTCGCGGGAAGAACTCGAGTCTATGAGGCGATCGTCAAAGGAGAACATACGCTGGAGCCTGGATTGCCGGAATCGTTTAACGTTCTGGTCAAAGAGTTACAGAGCCTTTGTTTAGATACCGAATTGGTTGAAGAAAAAAGGGAAGAGATTTAGACTGAGAAAAGTTCAAATGTCAAATTCCAAAGTTCAAATCAAGCCCAAATTTCCAATATCAAATCCTTTGACATTCTGGCATTTGTCATCCCTTTGGCATTTGGATTTTGAAATTTGAGATTCCCTGCCTGAATAGGCAGGGTAAAGGAGGCAACCTTGGAAGATTATCTATCATTCTTTGAGAAGGGGAAAAGTCCGATCAGTTATAATGCTATCCGGATTTCGATCGCCTCTCCCGAAAAGATCGAATCCTGGTCGCATGGAGAGGTCAAAAAGCCGGAGACCATTAACTATCGGACCTTCAAACCGGAAAAAGACGGGCTCTTCTGTGCCAAGATCTTTGGCCCCACCAAAGACTATGAATGCAATTGCGGTAAATACAAACGGATGAAGCACCGGGGCATTGTCTGCGAGAAGTGCGGGGTGGAAGTCATCCAATCCAAGGTGCGCAGGGAGAGGATGGGACATATCCGATTGGCCACCCCGGTCGCTCATATCTGGTTCCTCAAAAGCATCCCCAGTAAAATTGGAATCCTTTCGGATATGACGCTGAGAGAATTAGAACGGATTCTTTACTTTGAAGCCTACCTTGTCCTGGATGGGAAGAAGACGCCTCTAAAGAAGGGAGAGATTCTTTCTGAAGATCGATATCGGGAAGGGAGGGAGAAATATGGGGATGATTTTGCGGCGTCCCAAGGAGCGGATGCAATTCGTGAGCTGTTAAGAAACACGAACGTGAAAGAACTCTCGCAGAAGCTCCGGACCGAAATGAAGGAGACGGCCTCGGAGGCCAAAAAAAAGAGGCTGGCCAAACGATTAAAAATTATTGAGTCTTTCTTGGAATCAGGGAACAAACCGGAGTGGATGATTCTGGAGGTGATTCCCGTCATCCCGCCCGACCTTCGCCCTCTTGTCCCCTTGGATGGAGGCCGGTTTGCCACCTCTGACCTGAATGACCTTTACCGGAGAGTGATCAATCGAAACAACCGCCTCAAGCGGCTTCTCGAACTGAACGCCCCGGAGATCATCATCCGTAACGAGAAGCGGATGCTTCAGGAAGCCGTGGATGCCCTGTTCGATAATGGGAAGAGAGGAAGGACGATCTTAGGAGCGAATAAGAAACCTCTTAAATCGCTGAGCGATATGCTCAGGGGGAAGCAGGGCCGTTTCCGGCAGAATCTTTTGGGGAAACGGGTGGACTATTCCGGCCGCTCCGTGATCGTTGTGGGTCCGGAGCTGAAACTGCATCAGTGCGGCCTTCCCAAGAAGATGGCACTCGAACTGTTCAAACCATTCATCTACCACCGTTTGGAAGAGAAGGGTTTGGTGACCACGATCAAGAGCGCCAAGAAGATGCTGGAGAAAGAGAGACCCGAGGTCTGGGATGTCCTGGATGAAGTGATCCGCGAACATCCGGTGATGCTCAACCGGGCTCCGACCCTTCACCGCTTGGGCATTCAGGCCTTTGAGCCCGTGTTGATCGAGGGCAAAGCCATCCAGCTTCACCCGTTGGTCTGCGCTGCCTTTAACGCAGATTTTGACGGGGACCAGATGGCTGTCCATGTTCCCCTCTCCGTAGAGGCTCAATCGGAGGCAAGGATTCTGATGATGTCCACCAATAACATCCTCTCCCCGGCGAACGGGAAACCCATCATCATCCCCACCCAGGACATTGTTCTTGGAATTTATTACATGACCAGGGAGCGCCCCTATGTCAAAGGGGAAGGAAAAGTGTTCTCCAATCCAGACGAGGTCCGAATCGCTTACGATGCGAATGAAGTCGACCTCCATGCCCGGATGAAAGTCCGGTTGGATGGGGAGCTCGTCGAGACAACCGTAGGCCGAGTCCTCCTCAAAGAGATTCTGCCTGAGGAGATTCCATTTCGATTGATCAACAAGGTGATGAAGAAGAGCGAGCTCGCCAATCTCATCGACTATTGCTACCGGTATGGGGGAGATAAGAAAACGGTCCTTCTCTCCGATCGGTTGAAGGGTCTGGGTTATTATTATGCGACCTTGGCCGGAATTTCCATCTCCCTCGATGACATGCTGATTCCTTCCAACAAGGAAAAACTCCTTCGAGAAGCCCAGCAGGAGATCGAGAGGGTTCAAGAACAATATACGGAGGGATTGATTACAGATGGAGAGCGATACAATAAGGTCATCGACATCTGGGCTCAGGTCACTGAAAACATTGCGGGGGTGATGTTGAAGGAACTGGGAAACGAGGAGGTGGTGACCCCTTCCGGAGAAAAACAGACCACCGAGAGTTTAAACCCCATTTATATCATGGCCGACTCCGGAGCTCGGGGCAGCGCCCAGCAGGTGCGGCAATTAGCTGGGATGCGGGGTTTGATGGCCAAGCCTTCCGGAGAGATCATCGAAACGCCCATCACCGCGAACTTCCGCGAAGGGCTGACGGTTCTGCAATACTTCATCTCTACCCACGGCGCCCGAAAGGGGCTGGCCGATACCGCTTTGAAGACAGCCAATGCCGGATATCTCACCAGGCGATTGGTGGATGTCGCTCAGGACGTCGTGATCAGGGAGAATGACTGCGGCACCCTGGATGGGATCGAAGTGGAATCGCTCGTCGAGGGAGGGGAGATCATCGAATCGATGAAAGAAAGAATTCTGGGCCGCGTGGCCCTGGAAGAAATCCGAGATCCTTTTTCCAATGAGGTGGTCGCCAAAGGGAATGAAGAAATTGACGAAACCCTGGCCGATCGCATCGAGGATATTGGAATCGATAAGGTCAAGATTCGATCGGTCCTTACCTGCAAATCGAAACAAGGTGTCTGTGCCCTCTGTTACGGAAGGGATTTGGCCCGAGGGAGACTGGTCGGCGTAGGGGAGGCCATCGGAATCATTGCTGCCCAATCTATTGGTGAACCAGGGACCCAGTTGACGATGAGGACATTCCACATCGGTGGGACAGCCAGCCGGCGAGCGGAGCAGACCACGTTGGAATGCCGGATTGATGGGAAGGTGAAATTTATCAATCTCAAGAGCGTTAAAAACCGAGAAGGGAACCTGATCGTCATGAACCGCAACGGAGAGATTGCCATCTTAGATGAAAATGGAAGAGAGCGAAGACGGTATTCCGTGATTTATGGAGCTAAACTGAGGGTCAAGGATGGGCAAAAGGTAAAGGAAGGAGAGATCCTGGCAGAGTGGGATCCTTACTCCATCCCCGTTTTGACGGAGGTGTCAGGGAGGGTGAAATTCGGGGACATCATCGAAGGGGCAACGATGCAGGAGCAAGTGGATGAGTTCACCGGCCTTTCCAGAAAAGTGATCACCGAATCGAAGGACGCGGAGCTTCGGCCAAGGATCTCCATGAAGGATGAGAAAGGCAGGACGATGAATCTTCCTGGGTCTGCTTCCCAGGCTCGGTATCTCCTTCCGGTTGGAGCGAACATTTTTATCTCCGAAGGCGATATGGTAGAAGCCGGGGATGTCATCGTGAAGATCCCTCGGGAGACGACCAAGACAAAGGACATCACAGGAGGTCTTCCTCGAGTGGCTGAACTTTTTGAAGCCAGAAAGCCCAAAGAGTATGCCTTGATCAGCGATATTGACGGGGCGGTTGAATTTGGAAAGGACCTCAAAGGAAAGAGGAAGGTGGTCATTCGACCCGATGTGGGCGAACCCAAAGAATATATGATTCCCAAGGGAAAACATGTCAGTGTCCATGAAGGCGATTTTGTCAAAGCAGGGGAAGCGTTGATGGACGGCCCTTCCAATCCCCATGATATTTTGAGAGTGTTGGGGGATAAGGCCCTGGCCCGATACTTGGTCGATGAAATCCAAGAGGTTTATAAACTCCAGGGGGTCAAGATCAACGATAAACATATAGAAGTCATTGTTCGCCAAATGCTCAAAAGGGTGAAGATCAGAGAAGTAGGAGATACGCACTTTTTGGTGGACGACCAAGTGGAAAAATTTGTTTTTGAAGAAGAGAATGCCCGAGTCATGGAGGAAGGAGGAAAACCCGCTGAGGGCGAGCCTCTCTTCCTGGGAATCACAAAAGCTTCTCTCATTACGGACAGCTTTATCTCCGCCGCCTCCTTTCAAGAGACCACTAAGGTGCTTACCCAGGCGGCCGTAGCGGGGAAGGTGGACAATTTAAAAGGGTTGAAAGAAAATGTCATCATGGGACGCCTGATTCCCGCGGGGACCGGTCTTTCCAAGTACAGACAATTAGAGCTCTGGGTGGAAGGGTACACAGGAGAAGAGGTTCCCACAGGAGGCGAAGGGGATACAACCGCAGAGGCGTCTGCCTGAGAATAGAAACTGCAGGTTCAAGGATTCAAGGCGTCAGGTGGTTAAGTAAAAATCCTTGAAGAAATATTAAAGGCCCATGCCGTAAGAGTACGGAATGGGCCTTTTTTATGTATTTGGCGCCCTTGGGTGTCATTTGACGTTCTTAAGCTCCTTGCCGTTGAACGATTGAACATCGCCCGGGAAACGGAAGTCTGGATAGAAGCGAACCGCGCCGCTCAGGGTGAACCCTGAGCAAGCCCCGGCTCATAGGCGAGGAAGTCCAAGGGGTCACTTCAACGGCCTAAGATTCTTGACAGTATATGAATCACTGACAACGGAGACGCTGATTCCAAAACAACTTGACAGTTGAGGCAAAATAGTGGGGCATCCGTGATAAGGTATTTGAAGAGGATCGGGTAGTCCCGTATTGGCAAGAGAAATCTCAACTTTGTCTGACGTGATAATCCAGAGAGAATTGTGGTTTTTTCAAATGGTGCTTGTCTTCTTGACAAGCCATCCCCTTTTTTCTATATTGGACTTAATCTGTCACCCTGTGCAAACATTAAGATGACGCGATGTACGAGAACCCGTACTAACAGGATTACTTAGTGGAGTGAATCGAACGCTTCTTTACATCAATTCCGAGCCCGTCATTCCTGCGAAGGCGGGAATCCAGCCCGGAAAGACTGGATTCCGGGTCAAGCCCGGAATGACAAACAAGGGCAAGACAATTCAAAATCATTACGCTAGAAAATAATAAATGAGGAGATACAAGATGGAAAAGATCGGAAGGGTTAAAGATTTGAAACGTGGGGAATCTATCAATTTTCATTATGAGGGAAAGGAGGGGATATTAGTAAAAACCAAGAAAGGCAAGCTGGTTGCATACAGTAAGGTTTGCCCCCACGAAGGAGGCACCATTGTTTGGGATGCAGATATTAATAAATTACTGTGTGAATGCCATCTTTCTATTTTTAATGTTGATGATGGTTCGGTGTATAAATATAGCTCAATTTTTGACAAGATGGACGATTTAACTCCGATCAAACTTAAGATCGACGACAAAAAGGACGTTTACATTGTCTAAGAATGTGAAGCGTCGTTCAAATTTCTATTTTATGGTTTCCAGTTTCTTCTTGGCTATTCCGGCTTGGTCCGATTGGGGATATTTTTCGATCACCCGCTTAAGCAAATTTCTTGCATTCGTCTTATCTCCGAGTTCCAGGAAGGCGAGGGCCTGTTTGAATAGGGCCGCGGGTATTTTATCCCCTTCCGGATATTTGACAATCGCCTTCTCATATTCCAAGATCGCCCTCTCATAATCCTTTTTCAGGAAGTAAGTCTCCCCGATCCAAAACTGGGCATTATCAGAAAGTTCTGTGTTGGGATATTGTTTGAGAAAGGCTTCGAATTTCCTCCGGGCTCCTTCTAAGTCTCCCTTATGGAAGGTCTCGTAAGCATCTCGATAGAGGTCTCCCATCCCCGTGGAAACCCCCTTGAGCTCGGAGAGCACCTCTTTGGTTGATGCCGGCTTTTCCGATTCCATCGGTTTCGAACCCGGCCCAGGCGTCTTTGGCTCGGGTGCTTTGAGGCGATCCTCTAATTCTTTGATTTTTTCCTCCTGAGTTTTTCTCCTTTCTTCCAAGGCTTTTAATCGACCTTCCATATCCTCCTTGATCCGGTCCATCTCCTTCGAAGGTCGTTTAAACAAATCCTTATATTCCTCGATATCTGTCGAAAGGGATCGCATTTCAGACTGAATATTTTCGAGCCGGAGCGAAAGGTCCGCTTTCAACCTTTGATTTTCTGCTCTCATGTCAGATAAATCGTTCTTGGTCAAATCATTTTCTTTTCGTAGGGTATTGATTTGAGAATAAAGCTTGTCCATCTCTTTATCAAGGTTCTTTACATCCTTGGTGCTCGCACATCCAAGGAGGAACAACCCTATTAGAAAAACAATTCGTCCTTTCATCGCATCACCTTCCCAGGAGTTTTTCGCATGGTCAGGGTCTCCTCGGGGAGCCCTCGGGGCTCCCCGGAGAGTGCTCCGCCTTGCTATTTAGCTGTGACAACGGTATGGGCCCTTCGGTTTTTTGCCCAGGCTTCCTCATTATGGCCAGGATCTAACGGCTTTTCCTTTCCATAACTGATCGTAGAAATACGAGCTGAGGAGATGCCTAACGAAACGAGGTAATTCTTTGCTTGGTTGGCCCGCCTTTCGCCGAGGGCGAGGTTGTATTCAACCGTTCCTCTTTCATCGCAATGGCCTTCCATTTGGATTTTGACATTAGGGTATTTGTTCAGAAGGGCTGCGTTTTCCTTCAGGAGAGCTGCGTCTCCGGGACGGATGTCATATTTATCAAAATCGAAGTGAATATCCTTGAGCAGAGAGCTCTCGAAAACTTCCCCTGCGATGCCGGGGGTCTTCTCTGCGACAAGGCTTTTTTCAAATTGTTCTTTGGCTTTGGTTTCCTTTGCGCGCTCTGCTTCGGCCTTTGCCGCTTCTTTCTGGACGGATGGTTCTTCCTTTACGGCCGTTTTTTTCGGGCAACCTATCATGATGAGTCCAAAACAGAGGATAAAAATGACGATGAGACTTTTTTTAGTCATGGTAACCTCCCTTGGTAAATGATTTGGAAACAGATGTTTCCCCCGTTAAAAATCCCCGTCTTTTATGGTGGGGATCGTATCATAAAGCCTCGATCCCTTACGGAAAGCGCAGGGGTCAAAGCCACGTCCTTCTTAACGGGGTTTACTCAAATCGCCTTGACCAGGCAGGGCTCGATTCACCTCCTTTCGATGGCGTTAAACCTCTCTGATTATGTCCGGTGGCATTCATAATGAAAATCTTTGATGCCCCCGTCCGAGTGGAGCTGAAAGCGATGTAACGACCATCCGGGGACCAGCAGGGGCTTTCGTTATTTCCGGAATTGATGGTTAAGGCCCGGAGCCCTGATCCATCGACTCCGATCGCAAAAATACCGAAACGACCCCCTGTTCTTGCGCAAAAAGCAATCCGGTCGCCCTTGGGTGACCAGGAAGGATTGGTATTGTAGCTCCCCTCGAAAGTCAGACGGCGCACATTGGATCCGTCCCGCGCCATGATATAAATTTGAGGAGTACCGGATCGGTCAGAGACGAAAGCAATCCGCTCCCCGTCGGGAGACCATGTAGGCGAGGCCTCATTCCCGTATCCCTTCGTCAGCTTCCTTGGGTTATCCCCGTTCGTATCCATGAGGTAGATGTCCGACTTCCCTCCCATCCCCATCATGAGCGCAATCTTTTTCCCATCCGGTGACCAAGAGGGAGAGACGTTCAGCCCAGGGTAGCGGGAGAGCCTTTGAATATTTTTCCCATCCACATCGACGAGGTAGAGGTCTGGATTTCGTTTGAGATAAGAGGTAAAAGCGATTCTTTTGCCGTCCGGAGCCCAGGCCGGAGAAATGTTGATGGATTGGTTTTGGGTGATCTGTTTGACGTTCGCGCCGTCGAAATCAGCGATGTAAATCTCCTTGCCCGTTCCCTGAAGAACCGTGTAAGCGATCTTTGTATTATGAACCCCTTTTTCCCCTGTGATTTGAAGGACCACTTCATCGGCCATTCTGTGGACCGCGTGTCGAACCGTTTGCACGGGCCCTTCGTATTGTTTCCCGACGATGTGCTTCTGTTCTACCAAATCAAACAGATGAAATGTCAACTTGAAATCGAGACCATTGGACTCCAGCAACGTTTCTCCGGCCAAGAGGATTTCTCCACCCGCTGGGATCCATTCCTGCAGGGAAGACGTGCTCGGGATTCCTTCTTTTTCTCGAAGGGAAAGGGGGAGATGTTGGACATCGATCACCTTGAAGAAGCCGGAGAGGGTGAGATCGTTTGCCAGAATCCCATAGACCTTTTCCGAAAAGGAAGAGGAGGTCTTGTCTGCGGATTTCCATTTAGCCAAAACGATGGGAATCTGGACAAAGGTGGGAGCATTGATATCGAGGTAGATCCTTGCCTCGGCGGAGGGAGCAACGATGAAAATTCCAAGGAAGAAAAGTATGAGATATCTTTTCATCTTATTTATTGTTGAATCCGGAGCCATCGGATTTTTCCATACCGGTCTATTATTTAAGACAATATGGGTTTCCAAGTCAACCATTTCTTTGCTCTCTCTCCTTCTTCCTTTTAAGAAATCGAAGGAATTCCACGCCAAACGGAGAAAGCGTTCTGCCACGATGAGAGACGATATAAATTTGCCGCAAGATGGGATCGATTCCCTCCACATCGATTCGAGAAAGGAAACCTTGTCTGACTTCTTCCTCCGTTGCTCTTCGGGAGATGAAAGCAAGACCTAATCTCGCCTTCACCCCTTCTTTCACGGAAGAAGTACTTCCCATCTCCATGACCACATTAAACTGTTTGAGACTCTTCCCCCTCTTTCTTAACGCCTTTTCCGACGCGATCTGAGTTCCAGAACCCTCCTCCCGGATAATCCAGGGCTCCTTGAACAGTTCTTCGAGATTCGCCCTCTTCTTTCGGGTCAGGGGGTGACCCGATGGGGCTACGACGATGATCTCATCCTCTTCATACTTTTCATAATGGAGAGAAGGATGGTTCAGTCTGGCGCCAATGATACCAAACTCAACGCCGTCTTGAAGGACGTATTGGACGATTTCCTTTGTATCAGCAATTTTAAGGGAAATGATGAAATGAGGATGTTCTCTCTTAAAATCACCCATGAGCTTGGGAAGAAGATATTCTCCGGGAATGGTGCTTGCCCCCAAGGAAAGGTCTCCTCGGATCCCCTCGGAGAATTCGCTCAAGGCATTTAATAAATCCTTGCGAAGAGATAAAATTTTTGAAGCATACTCCAAGAAGACCTTTCCAGCTTTGGTAAGGCGAACCTCCCTGCTCGTCCGGTCAAGGAGGCGAAGGGATAAAGATCGTTCTAAAGAGAGGATATGGCCGCTAACCGTGGGTTGAGTGAGGAATAGGTCGTCAGCCGCCTTGGAGAAGCTTTTCAAACCGACTATGCGACAAAAAGTTTCCAGATGTCGAAAATCAATTTGGGATGGTTTTTTTTCCACTTTGGACAGAATATTATACCCATTTTTTTTTAAATGCAAGCAAAAATTAATTTTTAAAAATAGAATTCAATAGTTACAGTCATTTTTGTCAAAGGTATAGAATCATGATGTTCTCTTTTTTTAATTTGAGAACAAGAAAATTCCTAAGAAGTTAAGTAGGTTTCAGGGAATACTTTCAAGAAGTATTATTTTTATGGAAGAACTCTCTGAAAGTATTGAAATAAATAGGGCTTGGGGAAAAGATTCCAGACTCCCAAGCCCTATTCTTGGCCGGAACGTACCCCCGCAAGCCCCGCCTTGTAGGCGGGGTGAAGGGGTACGATATGAAAGGAAACTACCTTTGCTCGACCCTGCTCGCCACTGCGTGCCCGGGAAGCCCCAGCCTGTGGCTGGGGGCTTCAATTCTATAAAGATTAAAATCTTAGTACATATCACCCATTCCACCCATTCCACCACCGCCCGGAGGCATTGGGGGATAAGGGGCTTTCTTTTCCGGCTTGTCGGCCACAATCGCCTGTGTGGTGATCATCAACGATGCGACGGAGGCCGCATTTTGAAGGGCCAGCCTGACCACTTTGGTAGGATCGATGATTCCTGCCTTGATCATATCCGTATACTCATCCTGGGCAGCATCGAATCCGAAGGCTCCCTTCTCATTCTTGACTTTCTCTGTCACTACAGAACCTTCCTGACCCGCATTATTGGCGATCTGACGGATAGGTTCTTCCAAGGCCCTCTTCACAATATCGACCCCGATCTTCTTATCTCCTTCTAATTTCATTTTATCCAGTGCGGAAAGGCAGCGGAGGTAGGCGACACCACCCCCCGGAACAATTCCTTCCTCGACAGCCGCGCGGGTTGCGTTCAGGGCGTCTTCAACACGGGCCTTCTTCTCCTTCATTTCTGTTTCTGTAGCTGCGCCGACGTTGATGACAGCCACTCCGCCGATGATCTTGGCCAGGCGCTCCTGAAGCTTCTCCCGATCATAATCGGAGGTGGTTTCTTCGATCTGGGCACGGATCTGTTTCACTCTCGCTTCAATGTCGTTTTTATCTCCTGCCCCGTCGACAATGGTCGTGTTGTCTTTGTCGATCGTGATCCGTTTTGCCCTGCCTAAGTCGTTCAATTTGATATTTTCCAGCTTAATGCCCAAGTCCTCAGAAATCACTCTTCCTCCGGTGAGGATGCCGATATCCTCCAGCATCGCCTTCCTGCGATCCCCAAAACCGGGGGCCTTCACAGCACAACACTTGAGGGTTCCTCGGAGTTTATTGACCACCAAAGTAGCCAGGGCTTCCCCTTCTACATCCTCGGAAAGGATTAAGAGGGGTTTTCCCATCTTGGCAATCTGTTCCAGGATCGGGAGCATATCTTTCATGTTGGAGATCTTTTTCTCGTTGAGAAGGATATAAACATCTTCGAGCACCGCTACCATCTTCTCAGGATCGGTGACAAAGTAAGGAGAGAGATATCCCCGGTCGAATTGCATCCCCTCGACCACATCAAGCGTCGTCTCCATTCCCTTCGCTTCCTCTACGGTGATCACACCTTCTTTACCCACTTTGTTCATGGCCTCAGCAATGATGTTTCCGATGGTTTCATCATTATTAGCAGAGATTTTCCCGACCTGAGAAATCTCTTTCTGATCCTTCGTCGGCTTGCTCAGCTTCTTTAACTCTTTCGACACTTCCTCAACAGCCATATCCATCCCCCGTTTCACATCCATGGGGTTGGCACCGGCTGCAACCACCTTCGATCCTTCACGATAAAGCGCCTGGGCCAAGACGGTGGCCGTCGTGGTTCCATCTCCGGCGGTGTCGGAGGTTTTGCTCGCCACCTCCTTAACCATCTGTGCGCCCATGTTCTCAAACTTATCTTCCAATTCGATTTCTTTGGCCACGGTCACACCGTCTTTGGTGACCGTCGGGGCTCCAAAGGATTTTTCCAAAATGACATTCCTTCCCTTTGGACCCAGGGTGACCTTGACCACATCGGCTAAGATATTGACTCCCCGTAAAATTGCATTACGGGCATCCTGATCAAACTTCAGTTCCTTTGCCATTTTGACTTACCTCCATTTCTTTGAAATTTGTTATTTTCCTTCAATCACTCCTAAGATATCTTCTTCTCTCATGATGAGATGCTCTACCCCATCAATCTTGACCTCTGTGCCGGAATACTTACCGAAGAGAATTTTGTCTCCAACCTTCACGTCGAGAGGGATCAACTTACCTTCTTCTGTAGTCTTTCCCTTTCCAACTGCGATCACTTTTCCCTCCTGCGGCTTTTCTTTTGCGGTATCAGGGATAATGATCCCACCCTTTGTCTTCTCCTCTTCCTCAAGTCGTTTGACAATCACTCTGTCCTGTAATGGCCTGATCTTCATCTTTAACTTCTCCTTTCTTGGGCAATAGTTTTCAAATCGGTAAAATTGGAAATAAAATTACACTATTAATGAATAGATCGCATCACCTCCTTAAAAATTAAATCTCTTTAAAAATTAATTAGTTAGGAGTCTTTTGTAAGTTTGGCTGGTTAAGAGATAAAAAACAACCCTCCGGCGCTCCCATTTAGGTAATCATTGAAAAGGAGATTGTCAAGGTAAGTGGATGAAATTTTTTGTGCCCTATTTACCCCGTTAGAAATCCCCGCTGCCTGCAGCGGGGAGGAAAACTATTCCTCTTCCGGCGAACGCGGGGTTTAATGCCCCGTGCAAGCCTTCCCCTTAGAAAGTAGAAGACTTTCTAACGAGGTTAACTCTCTGCCGGGAATAAAATGGCAAGAACTATTGAAAAACTTCGTTTGATTCGACATAATTATGGAACTTTTGGAGGAGGAGAAATGAGAGGAATTCTTAAGGATTTAATGAAATTGTCTTCCCCGGTCTTTTTTGTTTTTTTTCTTTCCTTTCCGTCCGACGCCGGTATGTTAAAGCGGCCCTTGTCGTTCCAACACGTCACCCCCAAGGAAGGTCTTTCGAGCGAAATGGTTTATGCGATTGCTATTCAGGGTGAGGAGGTGTGGTTTGGAACGGAAGGCGGAGGAGCAACACTCTACGACCCTTCCAAGAAGGTTTGCAAGGCCTATACGACCAAGGGCGAGCCCATGGATAAAGTCGACGACGGGAAAAGCATCAATTGGCAAAACCTTCTCCCTTATAATCATGTCACCGTTATCGTGCCGGACGTGGACCGCATCTGGTTTGGCACCTATTTTTACGGATTCGGAGGGGGTGGAATATCTTATTATCAACCTCGGAGAAACCCTCCATGGAAGCGTATCAATACAAACGACGGCCGTGCCAAGAAGGTCGTATCCATGGCTGTGGATGGAGAGTGGGTGTGGGTGGGGTCTGAAAAGGGCCTTTCCGTATTTGATAAAAAGACAGAGGGGTGGAAGGTCTTTTATTCCGCGCAAAATGGTCTCTCAGGGAATTTCGTCAATTCCATCTTGATTCAATCGGATTCTGTTTGGATAGGGACGAACGGAGGCATCAGCCGCTTTGACAAAGTGAGAAGGACTTGGAAGACCTATTCCCAGAAAGATGGGCTAACCGAGACAGAGATCAAGTCCTTAGTGAGTACGGGACGGAAAATATGGGCAGGGGGGATCGGTGGGACGCTCTTTGAATATGATCCTGTTCCGGACCGTTGGAAGAGGATTGAGCCTACGGATCCATTGAGGAACGGAGGAATTCAGTCCATCACCGTGACGAAAGAAAAAGTCTTCATCTGTAGAGATAATGGAGTAAGTATTTATGACCTTCCGACAGGGCAGTGGGAGTCGCTGACGGTTTCAGATGGGTTGCCGAGCAGTGCCGTTTTTTGTGCGGCCGAGAACAAGAATAGTATCTGGTTCGGGACAGATAAGGGAGCTTCGCGGTTGATATTGACACCCTAATGTGGAATGCCAAATGTCAAAGTTCAAATGCTAAATTAAGTTCAAAGCCTAAATTTCAAGATTTTGGAATTTGAAATTTGACATTCATTTGGCATTTGCCTGCCTGCGCGAAGCCGCTTCGGCGAAGGCAGGGATTTTGGAATTTGAAATTTAAGAGGAGGAATCATGGACCATTCCCAGAATAGAAAAATAACACGACGACAATTCATCAAGGGAGCCACTGCCACGGCGGCACTCCCTCTTTTGTCGAATAAGCTTCCATTTTACGGATCCCTGGCACATGCCGCTGAAGAGTCTGATCTGGTCATCGCCAAAAATGGAAGCCCTTCACAACTCCTCCAGGCCGCCATGTCCCCCCTGGGAGGGATGGGTCGATTTGCGAAGAAGGGCCAGAGAGTCGTGATCAAAGCGAACGTCGCCTGGGCGAGGACACCTGACCAGGCCTGCACGAATAACCCTGATCTTCTTTCGGCGTTGATCAAGATGTGCTATGACACGGGCGCGAAGCGAGTCGCTGTTTGGGATCATACCTGTGATAATTACCAGTTTTGTTTTTCCAGGTCAGGGTTAAAAGAGACAGCCCAGAAGGCAGGGGCTGACATCTTCTCCGGCCATGGCCGGAACTCCTATAAACAGGTTGAGGTTCAGAAAGGCAAAAAGCTTAAAACCGTTGAAATCCTCAGAGATGTGCTTGAATCGGATGTCTTTATCAATTTTCCCATTCCCAAACAACACTTTGCTACAGAACTGAGCCTTGGAATGAAAAACTTAATTGGGATCACATGGGATATGGAGCAATTACATAAGATCGGACTGCATCAATGCATCGCGGATGTCAACACGGTCCGAAAACCGGATCTGGTTGTGATGGATGCCATCCGGATTCTCACAACGAATGGTCCGAAGGGGCCTGGAAAGACGGAAGATATCGGAGAAGTGATTGCTTCCGCAGATATCGTAGCAGTGGATGCTTATGCCGCTGCCTTCTTCAAGCATCCCCAGACCGGAAACCCTTTTAAGCCGGAGGAGATTCGGTTCGTTAAGAATGCTTATGATTTAGGACTGGGCCAGATCGACCTCTCAAAAGTGCGGGTGAAGAAGGTCAGCGCTACATGATGAGAGTACCCCCCCTGTGAAAACAAGTGTACGACGGTACAAGAAAGATCATGGATGGCCTCAGAACTCAGAGAGCAAAGGTCGCTACTAAAGGGGCTGTAGGTTAAAATACAGAAGAAAAAACAGGCTATAAAGAAATCAAAGGGAGATATGTTGCAATAGAAATGCAACCCTATCGGGTGTAACTTGTTTTATGAATTTTCCAAAAATGCCACGTTTCAAAATCAATCTCTCTGTGATGTTCAAGAGCCGTCGCCCTTGCAAAGCGAAGTCGCTCCACTACCCGTTTTACCATAT